>CAKPYV010000014.1 GCA_934203205.1 uncultured Anaerovibrio sp.
CTGTGCAGGGTACTCCCATACCGCTCATTAGTGTATTCATCGCAATTTTCCGCCTTGACACAATTTGTAGATTTTGCTAACTAGCTGAAAAAGAACAGCAGATGATAGTACCCTAAGAAATCCATTACTGAGCGATATTTAGTTTATATTACCTCTATTTTGGGATTTAGAATCGAAAAATCACGATGATTCGACAACAGCCGGAGGGGCATGACACTTTTGCGTCGGGAGACTCTTGCTTTTGCGCAGCAAAAGTGGCCCCGGTGGCACTCTCTATCATTACGGCCTCTGTGAATTGGCTCAGCGACAAGCGGTATCTGTGCGTAAGGATAAATCATCAAGTAGGGCCATTAAGTCGGACAGAGCAAAAGTCGTTATGACCGCAGGCTGTATTTCGAGAACCCACTGACATAACGACTTTAATTTCCAATATTTAGGGAGATAGGCAACTTTGCAAATCAGAATTTAAAATCTTCGTATGGAGGGGGAGGATTGGCATAGAAAACATTTTGTTTTAGGAACGAAGGATAGGTTGTGGGAAAATCTGTACATTTGGTCATAAATATGCTAGTATTAATATGTTAAGTTGGGTTTTCGGATATTTTGATAAGTGAGGGATGGATTTGGCATTTCAGACGACAATTGCTACGCCAGTAAGCTATACTGGTGTAGGGCTCCATTCCGGCAAGGATGTAACCATGAAACTGCAGCCGGCAGAGGCTGATACAGGCATTGTCTTTACCAGAGTGGATTTGCCGGGACAGCCACAGGTGGAGGCCAAGGCAGAGAATGTAACCTCTACCCTGCGAGCTACAACTATTGAGGACAATGGCATCAAGATGTTTACCATCGAGCATGTTATGTCAGCTCTCCACGGAGCCGGTATTGACAATGTGGAAATCTGCATTAATGCAGAGGAGCCTCCAGTGGCAGATGGCAGCAGCCGAGAGTTCTTTCATCTGTTGCAAAAGGCAGGTATTCGTCAGCTGGATAGAGAGCGTCAGGAGATTGTTATAGATCAGCTTTATAGAGTAGATGATGGAGACAAATTTGTCTTGGCTCTGCCCTATGATGGCTTCCGGGTAAGCTTTACCTCTATTAATCCCCATCCTTTGATTGGGATACAGTATGGCGACTATGAGATTACCGAGGAAAATTACCTGAAGGAGATTGCTCCTGCCAGAACTATTGCCTATGAAAAAGAGGTAGAGGCTCTCCACCAGATGGGCTTGGGGCTAGGCGGTACCCTGGAAAATGTTATTGTTTATAATGACGATGGGTGGATGAACCCCTTGATTTATCCAGATGAGCTGGTAAGGCACAAAATCCTTGATTTGGTAGGAGATTTGCGCCTGGCAGGCATAGTTAAGGGCCACTTTGTGGCTGTAAAGTCAGGTCATGCACTGAATACAACCATGTCCAAGCTGCTTAAGGCAAAGCTGGGCAAATAATGTATATAATTATGAAGAGAAGAGGTTTTTTATATGGTATTGGAAATTGACGAAATAAAGAAGATTCTGCCCCATCGTGCTCCATTTTTGCTGGTAGATAGAATTATCGAAATTGATCCATTCAAATCTGCTGTAGGCATCAAGAATGTAACCTATAATGAGCCACAGTTCCACGGCCATTTCCCTCACAAGGCTATTATGCCAGGTGTTTTGATTTTGGAGGCTATGGCTCAGGTTGGCGGTATTGCTATGCTTTATCCAGAGGAAAATCGTGGCAAGATTGCCCTGTTTGGCGGTATGGATAATATTAAGTTCAAAAAGATGGTAGTGCCTGGTGATCAGATGATTATGAAAGCTAATCTTTTGAAGGTACATGGCGATTATGGCAAGCTTCATGCAGAATCCTATGTGGATGATGTACTGGCAGCACAGGCTGATTTTACCTTTGCCCTGCAGAGACCAGAGTAAATGTTGCTCATAGTAGGCTGATTAATAAAGAAAATTGAAGAAATTCTTAGTATTTCTCGAAAAACAGTCGAATATAAGGAAATATAGCATACAGCATAGATGGTTTTAGCTGTGATTGTATACATGATAATAGGTGTACTGACGATAGGTTTTTCGGGGGTACTAAAGGAGTTGTAATAAATGGCGGATAACTTTGATGTTACTGCAAAGATACATAATTTTGCGGTTGTTCATCCAAACGCAAAGATCGGTAAAAATGTGGAAATTGGTCCTTTTACCGTAATTGGCGAAAATGTAGAAATTGATGAAGGTACTATTGTTGGCCCAAGCGTGGTTATTACTGGCTGGACCAAGATAGGCAAGGATTGTCATATTTTTCAGGGAGCTTCTATTGGCGAGGAGCCACAGGATTTGAAGTTTGCCGGAGAAAAAAGCTATACAATTATTGGCAATCGCACCAAGATTCATGAATTCTGTACTATTCACAGAGCTACCGGCGAGGGAGAGGTTACCAAAATCGGTGATGACTGTCTGCTGATGGCTTATGTTCATGTGGCTCATAACTGTATTCTGGGCAACAATGTTATCATGGCTAATGCGGCTATGGTGGCAGGTCATGTGGTGGTAGAGGATAGGGCTATTATTGGCGGCAAGGCTGGTGTGCACCAGTTTGTCCGGGTAGGCAAGCAGTCCATGATTAGCGGTATGTCCCGCAATATTCATGATGTAGTGCCATATACTATTGTAGATGGCTTCCCAGCCAGAGCCTGCGGATTGAACAGTGTGGGTATTGCCAGAGCAGGTATCGCTCCTGCCAATCGTCGTCAGATTAAACTGGCTTATCGTTTGCTCTATCGTTCCGGACTGAGATTGAAGGATGCCATTTCTGCTATTGAGCAGGAGGTAGAGTCCTGTCCAGAAGTAGAGCATATGTTGCAGTTCTTGCGGAATGCAGATAGAGGTATTTGCCGTCCTGCTGGCCACGTAGGTGATAAGAAGCAGGGAGACAAGTCCTCAGAGGCTGAAGAAGTGGAAGAATCTGAGGATTGATTTAGTTAGACAAAATTCGCTGGAGGCTGATTGTTTTTATGAAAAAAATAGGATTGCTGGCAGGTGTAGGCAGGCTTCCAGTGGAGTGTGCCAAGGCTGCGGCAGCCTTGGGCTATGAGGTTTATGCTGTAGGTCTTCTTCCCGGTGTAGATCCAGAGTTGAAGGAGTGCACTGCTGACTATACGGAGATTAGTGTAGCCAAGCTGCAGACAATTATTGATTATATGAAGGCCAAGGAGGTAACAGAGATTACCCTTTTGGGCAAGGTCACCAAGGAGCTTTTGTACAGTGGGGAGCATGCTGCACCAGATATGCGGATGCTGGCTTTGATGTTTACCCTGCCAGACCGTAAGGATGACACTCTGATGTTGGCTTTTGTCAAGGAGCTGGCCAAGGATGGCTTAGAGGTTTTTGATCAGACTGCTCTTATTCGCAGCCTGATGCCAGCGCCGGGAGTTCTTACCAAGCGGGAGCCAACCCCACAGGAGCAGCAGGATATGGAATTTGGCATGAAAATGGCTAGAGAAATCGGCCGTTTGGATGTGGGCCAGACTGTTGTGGTAAAGCAGCAGGCCGTAATGGCCTTGGAGGCTATTGAGGGTACGGATGCCTGCATTCGTCGTGGCGGAGAGCTGGCTAGAGGCGGTGCAGTAGTAGCCAAAACAGCCAAGCCAGATCAGGATTTGCGGTTTGATGTACCGGCTGTAGGCATGAAAACTATGGAAATCATGGTGGAGGTAGGTGCTTCTGCTCTGGTTATAGAGGCTGGCCGAACTCTGTTGGTGGAAAAGGACAAGGTGATAGCATTGGCTGAGGCTCATGATATTACTGTTGTGGCAATGGAATAAGGGACTTGGGACGCGGCGGATGCAGCTTTGTATTCTCGCGTCTTTTGTGTGTTTTTTTGAGGGATTGTATGAAGATTATGTTGTCAGCCGGAGAGGCCTCCGGAGATCTCCACGGAGAAGGATTGGCCAAGGCCATTCATCAGCTAAAGCCAGAGGCAGAGCTTATCGGCTTTGGCGGCCCTAAAATGGCAGAAGCTGGTGTCCGCCTATGTGCAGATATGCGGGAATATAGTATAATGGGAGTATGGGAGGTTATCAAAAATTTATCCAGGATTTTTGATCTGCTGAAAAAGCTAACAAATTTTATGGCGGAGGAAAAGCCTGATTTGTTGGTACTCATTGACTACCCGGATTTTAATTGGCGTTTGGCTGCCAAGGCCCGCAAAATGGGGATACCGGTTTTTTCCTACATTCCTCCCTCTGCCTGGGCTTGGCGCAAAGGCAGAGCCAAAAAATGTGCCGCCTTGGCTAATGAGCTGGCAGCAATCTTTCCCTTTGAATTGCCTGTATATCAGGCGGCAGGGGCAAATATAAGCTTTCAGGGAAATCCCCTAATTGATATGGTAAAATCTACTATGACCGTGTCAGAGGCCAGAAAATATTTTCAGGTGCCTGCTGATGGAGAGCCGGTATTGCTTTTGCCAGGCAGTAGAAAACAGGAGATTCAGGGCCTGTTTCCTGCCATGCTGGAGGCAGCAGAGCTTCTGGCTAAGGAACGTACCCAGTTAAGATTTTATGTACCGGTGGCCTCTGGTATAGACGAAGGAGTATTGGCTGCTATGGTGGCGGAACATACTGTGGACATTCATTTTACCCATGACAAAAACTACGATTTGATGAATATTGGCAGTTTTGCTATTGCCACCTCTGGTACGGTGGTATTGGAAGCAGCTATTATGGGATTGCCCTGTGTGGCTTTGTACCGCATGGCTCCACTTAGCTATGCTATTGGCAAAATGCTGGTGAAGATAGATAATTTTACCCTGCCTAATATATTGGCTGGCAGGGCTGTACAGCAGGAGCTGCTGCAGGATCAGGTTACTGGCCCCAAGGTATATGAGGCTGCTCGCCGTTTCTATGCAGAATCTGGTTACAAGGAGCAGGTATTGCAGGGATTGCAGGAGGTTGTGGCCAAGCTAGGTGCTCCTGGGGCAACAGGTAGAGTGGCTCAGCGCATTGTGGCAGCTGCAGAAAAGTACAGCAGGACGGAGGACATTAGATGAAGAATTACATGCGATTGTTAGCATATATCAAGCCTTATACCAGACGGCTGGCTTTGGCTGTGGTGTGTATCATTATGGCAGCAGGAGCCAATTTGTATCTGCCTTGGATTATTAAGGATATGATTGATGATGTTCTGATGTCCAAGGATATGGTCATGCTGAACCTGATTGCTGTTGGTATTCTGGTAGTAATGTTTACCCGTGGTGTATTTTATTATGGCCAAAGCTATTTGGTTTCCTATGTAGGCCAGCGGGTAATCATTGACGTTCGCAGCGTGTTGTTCCGCAAGTTCCAGCGGATGCCTCTGTCCTATTACGATAAGCAGCAGACGGGTACGGTAATGAGTTATATTACCAACGATGTGGCTGTGATGCAGAGCGCTATTGTGGACAATCTTATAGAGTTAGTAACAGAAAGCTCTATTCTCATTGGTTCATTGGCCATGATGGTTTATCTGGATTGGAAGCTTAGTCTGCTGACTTTGATGACCATTCCACTGGTTGGCTTTGCCATGAAGGTATTTGGTCGGAAGCTGAAGAGTTCCAGTACCGTCATTCAGGAGCGGGTGGCGGAGATTACATCCCTGTTGCAGGAAAGCATTTCCGCTATTCGAGTGGTAAAGTCCTTTGTGCGGGAATCTTATGAGATTAAGCGCTTTGAGGAGCAGAACTGGCGTAATTTCCAGGCTGCTATGAAGAATGTTAAGTTAAGCAGTCTGCTAACGCCAACGGTAGAGTTTTTGGCAGCTATTGCCGTTACCTTTATTGTCTGGTTTGGTGGCTATGAGGTTGTAAATGGTGTTATTACCGCCGGTGAGCTGGTAGCTTTTCTAACCTATGCGGTTAATCTGGCCAACCCTGTTAAGCGCTTGTCTCGAGTGTATGCAGCTATTCAGAAGGCTATGGCTGCAGCAGATCGTGTTTTTAATATTATGGATTTGGAGGAAAAGATTACCGATGTGCCAGGTGCCAAGCCATTGCCTCCTATTAAGGGTAAGGTGGAGTTCAAGGATATTACTTTCTCCTACAAGGAAGGTCAGCCTGCTCTCCAGCACATATCCCTGAAGGCGGAGCCGGGACAGATGATTGCTTTGGTAGGTCCTAGCGGCAGTGGTAAATCCACCATTGCCAATCTGATTCCTCGCTTCTATGATGTGGATTCCGGTGTGATTACCATTGATGATCATGATATCCGTCAGGTAACAGCAGATTCCCTGCGGGAGCAGATTGGTCTGGTGCCTCAGGAAACCATGTTGTTCAGCACGTCGGTAATGGAAAATATCCGTTATGGCCGTTTGGAGGCTACTGATGAAGAGGTTATTGAAGCTGCCAAGGCCGCCAATGCGGAGGAATTTATCAAGGAGTTGCCAGAGGGATATGATACCAAGCTAGGAGAGCGTGGCTTGAATCTTTCTGGTGGTCAGCGTCAGCGTCTGGCTATTGCCAGAGCAATTCTCAAGAATCCAAGAGTTTTGATTTTGGACGAGGCTACCTCTGCACTGGATACTGAAAGTGAAAAGATTGTGCAGGATGCTTTGGATAATCTGATGGTGGGCAGAACCTCCTTTGTAATTGCCCATCGTCTTTCTACTATATTTAATGCAGATCAGATTTTTGTAGTGGAAAATGGACATCTGCGGGAGCATGGTACACATGAGGAGCTGTTGGCGGCAGGTGGCTTGTACAGCAATCTGTACAACATTCAGTTCCGTCAGAACCAAGAAGGATAAGGAGACGCTTTTATGCGACTATTATATAATGTAGCAGCAGTATTGGTGGTTATCTTGATGATACCGGCCTTCTGCCTGCGGGCCATTAGAGAAAAGGGCTTTGTTAATAGAATAAAGCAGCAGCTGGGATTTTTGCCTAAGCATGCCCTTGATAAGGTTGCCCGCAAAAATTGTATATGGGTTCATGCGGCTTCAGTAGGAGAGATTGTGGCGGCCAGCCCACTTATTAAGGAATTTCGTCGGGAATTTCCCAATACCCCTATTTTGGTGTCTGTTTTTACCAATAGCGGTTACGAAATGGCCAATCGGATTATAAAGGATGCAGATAGCATCATTCATTTTCCTTTCGATTTGCCTTGGCTTTCCGCCCATCTGCTTTACAAAGTGCGTCCAAGGGTATTTATGCCTGTGGAAACGGAGCTTTGGCCAAATTTCCTTCGGGCTGCCAAAAAGCTGGACATTCCAGTTATGATGGTAAATGGCCGTATTAGTGAAAAAAGCGTATCCAGATATCGTTACCTGCACAGTATTTGGTATGATATGCTGGATACTATCAAATATTTTGCCATGCAGTCCTCTGTAGATGCAGAGAACATTCTCCGTCTAGGGGCTAGCAAGGATTTGGTTACTGTTACTGGTAATACCAAATTTGATCAGACCAATACCAATGTCAGCCCTGAGGAAAAGCAGCAACTGATTAAGGAACTGGGGCTGGAGGACAATGATGGTATTTTTTTGGCTGGCTCCACCCATAAGGGGGAGGAGGAGCAGGTATTGGCCGCCTTTGGAGAAATCCGCAAGACTCATCCCAAGGCACGCCTGGTAATTGCTCCTAGAGCTGTGCTGCGTACAGGCACCATTCAAGATATGTGCCAGCAGCGGGGCTTTACCTCTGCCACTAGAACCCAGCTGCAAGAAAAGCCAGCTCAGGGACATGATGTGGTTCTGCTCAATACCATTGGAGAACTGGGAAAGGTATATAGCATTGGCGATGTTATTTTCGTAGGAGGAAGCTTAATACCTCATGGCGGTCACAATATTTTGGAGCCGGCAGCTCATGGCAAGGCCATTATTGTGGGCCCTAATATGTTTAATTTCAAGGATACCCATATTCTTTTCTCCAACCGCAAGGCGGTGGTTACGGTACAGAATCAGGAAGAGCTGATTAGGGCGGCCTCAGAGCTTTTTGTCAATGTGGCAGAAAGAAGAAGGATGGAGCAGGAAACCCTGAAAATCTGTGAGGAAAATCGTGGCGCAGCCCGTAGAACGGCAGAGATCCTTCACGATTTACTGAATCGCTGTGAAGCCAAGGAAAAGGTAAAGGCTATAGATAAGCTGGAGAATTTCCAGACCTATTTTATGCAGCTGATACATTGCAAGGAGCCAAAGGGCTTAGGTCTAAAGGCTATGGTAGCATTTTTGCATGGCTGTGCTTATATTTATGGCTTTTTGCTGAATATTAAGCTAAGCTGTTACAAAAGCGGTTTATTGACTAGGAAAAAGCTGGATTGCTATGTTATCAGCCTGGGTAATATTACGGTAGGCGGTACTGGCAAAACTCCAACAGCTCAGCGACTGGCGAAGGCCATTCGGGATATGGGCTACAAGGTAGTTATTTTGAATCGAGGCTATCGAGCCAAATGGCAAGGAGAAATCGGCGTGGTTTCTGATGGTCATGAGCTAAAGATGGATGCTGCTACAGCCGGTGATGAGGCCTTTATGCTAGCCAAGCATTTGCCTAATGTGCCTGTACTGATTGGCCCTGAGAGAGCCAAAACCGGCCAGTATGCAGTAGAACATTTTGGGGCTCAGGTGGCTATTCTGGATGATGGCTATCAGCATTGGCAGTTGAAGCGAAATTTGGATGTCGTGCTGATAGATGCAGTAAATGTCTTTGGCAATGGACATATTCTGCCACGAGGCACCCTGCGGGAGCCATTATCCCATCTTAGCAGAGCCGATGTGTGCCTTTTAACCAAGGTGGATCAGGCGGAGCCAGGCTCCATTGCTTATATCCGCAAAAAAATTGATGAATACGGCAAGAACCCTGTAGTTGTGGAAAGTATTCACCAGCCTCAGGCTTGTATTGAGCTGGGGGAATGGGTAAAGAATATTGCCAGCGAGGGTTCTCCTATTGATATTATCAAGGGCAAAAAGATTATTGCCCTATCAGCTATTGGCAATCCTGCTTCCTTTGAGCAGACCTTGTGTAACTCTGGAGCAGAGGTAATAGAAAGCTTCCGCTTCCCAGACCATCACGAATATACTTTGGAAGAAATTCAGGATGCTATGGATCAGGCCATTCGTGAGGGGGCGGAAGCCATTGCAACCACTGAGAAGGATGCTGTAAAGCTCCCCCATCTGCCAGAGCGGGAGGGCAATCTGCCTATCTATGTTATTACCGTAGAGGTGGTAATGCAGGATGAGGGCAAGCAGATTGACCAGCTCTTAAAGCAGCGTATAGATGATTTTTTCAGGAGGTCAGAACAGAAATGAATACATTATGTGTAATTCCTGCCAGATATGCTTCCACCAGATTGCCTGGCAAGCCTCTGGCTGATATAGCAGGCAAGCCTATGATAGTCAGAGTATATGAGCAGGCCTCCAAGGCCAAGCGTTTGTCTGGGGTTATTGCTGCTGTAGATGATGAAAGAGTTTATGATGCACTGGTAGCTCATGGTGGAAAGGCTATGATGACAGCCAAAGACCATCCTACCGGTACTGACAGACTGGCCGAGGTGGCAGCAGCTCACCCGGAGGCAGAGCTGATTATCAATGTACAGGGAGATGAGCCACTCATTGAGCCAGCCTTGATTGATGCACTAGCAGCAGCTTTTGATGATGATCCAGAGCTGCAGATGGCCACCGTCAAATCACCTATGACGGATGTGGAGGAAATGAAGAATCCTAACAATGTAAAGGTGGTTACAGATAAAAAGGGCTATGCCTTGTATTTTTCTCGTTCTCTGCTGCCATATCCAAGGGAAAATACCGGTGCTGTAGTGTATAAGCATATTGGCATTTATGCCTACAAGCGGGATTTTCTGCTGAATTATGCCAAGATGGCACCTACCCAGCTGGAGCAGACAGAATCTCTGGAACAGCTGAGGGCCTTGGAAAATGGCTACAAAATCAAGGTAATTGCTACAGATTTCCATTTCGTAGGAGTGGATACTCCTGAGGATTTGGTAGAAGTAAATAGATTGTATAAGGAACGGTTTTAATGCTGCGGAAGGGTGGTATATTATGAATACTGTACAGGTAGGAAATTTTTCAATAGGTAATGGACAGCCTTTGGCTCTTTTGGCAGGCCCATGTGTTTTGGAGGGCTTGGACAGATGTCTGCTGATCGGCAGAACCATCAAGGAAATTACTGGACGTTTGGGTATTCCTTATGTATTCAAGGCTTCCTTTGATAAGGCCAATCGTTCCTCCTTTAACGGCTTCCGTGGCCCAGGCCTAAAAAAGGGCTTGGAAATGCTGCAGACAATTAAGGATGAACTGCAGGTACCAATTGTCACAGATGTACATACTGAGGAGCAGATTGAGCCTGTTGCCAAGGTAGCAGATATTATCCAGATTCCGGCTTTTCTCTGCCGTCAGACCGACCTTCTTTATGCAGCAGCTCAGAGTGGTGCTGTGGTTAATGTAAAGAAAGGTCAGTTTATGGCCCCTGGAGATATGCGGAATGTAGTAGACAAGCTTCATGAGGGTGGTTGCTCTCAGATTCTTCTCACCGAGAGAGGTGCTTCCTTCGGTTACAATAATCTGGTTGTGGATATGAGAACCTTCCCTATTATGCGTTCCTTTGGCTATCCAGTAGTATTTGATGGCACCCATAGCGTACAGCTGCCAGGTGGTGCAGGAACCTGCTCTGCTGGTAACAGAGAGTTTGTGCCTAATCTGGTACGGGCTGCTGTTGGTGCTGGGGTGGATGCCCTATTTATGGAGGTTCATGACAATCCAGAGGAGGCTCTTTGCGATGGGCCAAATATGGTTTATCTGGACAAGCTGGAGGATTTGTTGAAGGATGCGTTGGCTATTCACGAAGTTGTTCGCAAGCATTTGAAGTAATTAGCAACTAGAGAGGATATATATGATTAAGGATTCAGCCATTGAAACTTTGAAAATAGAAGCGGCTTCTGTTACCAAGCTGATTGAGCGTATAGATGACGAATTTGTGGCTGCCGTAAATTGCATTTTGGATTGTCATGCCAGAGTGGTAGTAACCGGCATGGGCAAGTCTGGCCACATAGGTAGAAAGATCGCTGCCAGCTTGGCCAGCACAGGTACCCCGGCTTTCTTTATGCATCCAGCAGAGGCCTTTCATGGGGATTTGGGTATGGTTACTGCGGATGATGTGGTTATTGCCATATCCAATAGCGGTGAAAGCACAGAGGTGGTAAATATTCTGCCTATTATCAAGCGCATCGGTGCTAAGATTATTGCCATGTGCGGCCGCAGGGAATCTGCTTTGGGCCGCAATGCAGATTATTTTGTGAATATTGCTGTGGAGCGGGAGGCCTGTCCTTTGGGGTTGGCGCCAACTGCCAGCACTACTGCCACTTTGGCTATGGGTGATGCCATTACGGTGGCTCTTTTAGAAGCCCGGAATTTCACCAAGCAAGATTTTGCCCTGTTCCATCCTGGTGGCTCCTTGGGTAGAAAGTTGCTGCTGACTGTAGAGAATGTTATGCATAGCGGCGAAGATAATCCAATTATCCACTGTGGACATACAGCCCAGGAAGCTTTGTTTATGATGACGGACAAGGGGCTGGGAGCTACCTCTGTAGTGGATGAAAATGGCAAATTTATCGGCTTGGTAACTGACGGAGATATTCGTCGTGGCTTGGCCAAGGGCAGTCAGTTCTTGAACGAGGCTGTAGAAAATATGATGACCAAGGCACCTCAGACCATTACTAAGGACAAGCTGGCAGCAGAGGCTCTTTCTGTTATGGAGAAGCATAAGCCTAGACCTATTACGGTGTTGCCGGTTATTGATGAAGCAGGCCAGCCTATTGGGATTGTTCATTTGACTGATTTGTTGAGACAGGGAGTTGTCTAAAATGGAATTTAGAGCAGATGCATTGGAAAGAGCCGCTAGAATTCGCATGGTGGTAATGGATGTAGATGGCACCATGACAGATGGCCGTATCTATATTGGGCCGGAAGGGGAAGCCATTAAGGAATTTTCCGTGAAGGACGGCATGGGTATAACCATGCTCCATAAAGCTGGTATTAAAACTGCCATTATTACGGGCCGTAAGTCTGAAATCGTAGAACATCGAGCTGCCGAACTCAAGATTGACAGCGTATGGCAAGGCGTTAAGGATAAGCGGGAGGCTTGGCAGAAAATCAAGGAAGAAACCGGCCTAACCAATAGGGAAATTGCTTATGTGGGGGATGATTTAAATGATTTGTCCTTGCTGATGCAGGCAGGCTTGGCTTGCTGTGCTGGTGATGCCCAGGCTGAGGTAAAGAAGATTTCCCACGTGATTTCTGGCCGTGATGGCGGCAATGGCGTTGTCCGGGATATTGCAGAGTTGATTCTTAAGACACAGGGTAAGTGGCAGCAGCTGGTGGATGCCTTTGCAGGCAATAAATCAGTACCAAATTATGTCCAATAAGGCTATCAGCCTTAATTTAGATGTGTTGTTTAGAATAACTCTTATGATTAAAAGTCCGAAATGGGATAATTCCAATATATCCTATTGTTGCGGAGGAGTATAATGGTATATAATTTACTTATGCTTATGAGCTGGATTGTATGCAGAATGCCTCATAGCTGGCTAATGGTATTGGGCAAGGGCTTGGGCGTGTTGTACTACAAGCTTATAAAAAAACAGCGGAATTTAGCAATAAAGCAAATGAAGGAATCTCTGCAGATTTCCCAGCAGGAGGCTGAGAAGCTGGTACGGCTTTCCTTTATCAACATGGGACGGAATTTTATGGAGGTTCTCTATATGCCGGCCCTGAATAAGAAGAATTTTTCCAAATACATAGAGATAGATAATTTGGAGATTATGGAGCAGGCCTTGGCTGAAAAGCGGGGAGTGGTAGTGCTGACTGGTCATGTGGGCAATTGGGAGTGGCTTTCCGCTTCCTTTACCATGAATGATATGCCGGTAACAGCTATTGCCAAGCCTCAGCCTAATATGGATTATACTCATGCCTTAGATGAGTTGCGTTCCAGAATTAATGTGGAGATATTCTCTCGAGGCACCAGCGAGCTTTTGTCAGCAGCCAAGGCTCTGAAAAAGGGTAAGATACTAGGCTTTTTGGCAGATCAGGATGCTGGACCGGGAGGCGCCTTTATAGAGTTTTTGGGTAAGACAGCCTCTACTCCTATGGGAGCCGCCGTATTTGCCAAGAAATTCAATTCGCCAGTGGTGCCAGCCTTTATTATCCGTCAGCCAGATGGTCATCATCGGGTAGAAATTGGCGAGATACTTCGCTATGAGGATACAGGAGATTCCGACAAGGATTTGTATAATCTTACCTACAAGATGACCAAGATTTTGGAAAAGAAGATACTGGATAATCCAACTCAATGGCTTTGGTTCCAAAAACGCTGGAATACCAAGCCTGAGCAGCAGAAAATCAAGCATCATACCGTAAAGACAGAGGTATTACATAATGACCAAAACGCATAAAATTCTCATAGGCATTGTGGTGGCAGCCTTGGCAGCCCTATGCTATTGGGCGGTTCATACCGTTCCCCAGCCTGCCGACGATGCAGCGCCTTTGGAGAAGCGGGTTATGACCTACAATGGCAATACCATTACTGAGGAAAAGGATGGTAGAAAGTTGTGGGAGCTGACAGCTGAATTAATGGAGGTAGATATTGACACCCAGGATGCCAGTATCACAAACATGGATGCCAAATTCTACACAGAGGATGGCTGCACCCTTCATGTTACAGCCCCCAAGGCAAATTACAAGGCTAAGGACAAATTTCTGACCGTAGAGGGCGGTATCAAGGGTGATAGCACCGATGGTGCCCATCTTAAAGCAGATAGACTGGAATGGAAGGCCAAGGAAAATCAGCTGGCCCTGATTGGCAATGCAGAGTTGCAGAGGGATTCTGATGCAGTAAAGGCTAAGGGAGATAGAATTGAATCCTTGGATGGCTTCAACAAATTCAAGATTATTGGTCATGCCCATTTGGAAAAGGGGAATAAATAATGTTTTATAAAAGAACTTTAGCTAAGGCTTTGGCTATGGCAGCCTTGTCTGGTATAATTGCCACAGGTACTCTATTTGCTGCTGGAGAGCCTACCTCTCTGGATGCAGATAGGGTAGAATATGATATGGCCACCGGTGTGGTAACAGCCGCCGGTGATGTATTGATGGTCCAGGGAGATTTAAAGGTAACAGGCCAGCAGGCTCAGTATAATTCCAAAACCAAGGAAGGAAGCGTGGAGGGCAATGTAATTGCTGTTCAGTCTGCCAAGAATATGCGGGTAACAGCCCAGAAAGTTACCAGCGATGCCCAGCAGCACATGGTGGCTTATGGTGATGTATATGGTACAATGGAGGATAAGACATTTAGCGGGCCTATTGTGGAATATTTCCAGCCCCAGGATTATGTGCTTATTCCTCAGGGGGGCACTGTTACTTCCAAGGATGGTGTATTTACTGCCGATAAAATGGAAGGTTATCTCAAGGAAGAGCATCTTATTGGCCGGGGCAATGTTCATGTAGTAAGCCAGCCTAATGATATGGAGGCTGGAGGCGATTTGCTGAATTACTATGGTTTAGAGCAGGGCAAAGCTGTGCTGACAGGCAATGCCTGGGCGGTACAGTATAACAACACCTTGAAAAGCAATCAGCTGACTATTTTGTTGGCCAAGGATGGGCAGGCAAAGGTTACTGAATAACAATTCAGAGAAAATATGCTGTTATAGTTTAGGCTATAACAATAATCAGGATTTTGGGGGAATTGCCAGGTGCATATTCAAGTAAAAAATTTAGTAAAGACCTTCAAGCATCGCAATGTAGTAGATGGTGTTTCCTTGCGTGTGGACAAGGGTGAAATTGTGGGGCTTTTAGGAGCCAATGGCGCCGGCAAGACCACTACCTTCTATATGATTGTAGGCTTGGAGAAACCTACCTCTGGTCAGGTAATGCTATCTGACATAGATATTGGCAAAATGCCTATGTATAAAAGAGCCCGGCTGGGCATCAGCTATCTGGCTCAGGAGGCTTCTATCTTTCGCAATCTTACGGTAGAAGAAAATATTATGTCCATTTTGGAATATGTGGACGAAATGGATGCGGCGGCCAAGAAAAAGAAGCTGGATGCTCTCTTAGAGGAATTCCATGTCACCCATGTGCGGGAGCGATTGGGCTCAGAACTATCTGGTGGTGAACGTCGGCGGGTGGAGATTGCCCGTTGTCTGGCTCTGGAGCCAAAGTTTATTTTGCTGGATGAGCCCTTTGCCGGTGTAGATCCCATTGCTGTAGCAGATATTCAAGGTATTATCAGCTATCTGCGGGAACGAGGCATGGGCATATTGATAACAGACCACAATGTTGTAGAAACATTGCGTATTGTAGACAGAGCCTATATAATGAATGCAGGAAAGATTTTGGTTGAGGGTGATGTTGACACAGTGCTCAACGATCCATTAGCCATAAAATATTATATTGGTAACAATACTAAGCTATAGGGGAAGATTAAATGCGGATTCATATTTTGGACAAATATATATTCAAAGAGGTCGTTAAGACCTTTATTTTTGGTATCTGTGCCTTTTCAGTTGTGTTTATAGGCTCAGGTACTTTGTTCCGCATCGCCCAGTACATTACAGAATATGGGGCTTCCATACCGTCTGTTATCAAGATTTTTGTGCTGAGCCTGCCTGGCGTTATTATTTGGACATTTCCTATGTCCATGCTGTTGGCTAGTCTTTTAACTATAGGTCGGCTGTCTGGTAACAGTGAGATAACGGCTATGAAGTCCTGCGGCATCAGTTTCTACAGGATTGCTTTTCCACCGGTTGTTTTAGGCATATTAGTCAGCATTTTTGCTGTTATGTTCAATGAATATGTGGTGCCTTGGGCCAATCAGGCTTACAGTTATGTGCTGGAATATGAGATAAAGGGAAATTTGTCCCCTCAGTCTCAGGAGCATATTATTATCAAGGAAATCAAGGATGGCAAAATTGAAAAACTGGTTTATGCCCGTCAGTTTGTGGCGGATACCAATACTATGGAAGGTATTGCCATGCAATCCTTTGAAAACGGTGAGCTTAAGCATGTAGAGAATGCTGAATATGCTGAGTGGAAGGATAATATGTGGACCATGCACAATGGCATGATTTATGATGTTACCAATGGTCAGAATCAGCATACCATGAAGTTTGATACCCAGGTGCTGCCTATCAATGAAAGTCCAAAGCAGATCGTGCAGAGTCAGAAAAAGCCTGAGCAGATGACCATGAAGGAGCTGGGAGAGCAGATTAGCATTATGAAATCCCAGTATGTAAATACCAACAAGTTGGAAACAGAGCTGCATCAGCGTGTAACTGTGCCTATGGCCAGCCTTATTTTTACCTTAATCGGTGTGCCCTTGGGGATGCAGCCTAACCGTAACAGCTCATCTATGGGCTTTGTTATGAGTATTATTATTATCTTTATATACTACAGTCTTATGACTATGGCAGGAGCCATTGCCAGAGGAGGGGTCATGTCGCCTATGCTGGCTGTTTGGATGCCAAATATAGTCGGGCTTTTGGCAGGCGGCTATCTTATGCGCCGCATGTCAAAATAGAATGTGTTTTTTGACAGAAAAGAGAGGAAAGAGGTGGCTCTAAGGTGTATGGCGTGGTATTGATACTGGTTCTAATAATCACAGGGGGAGCCATTGCTTTTATCGGTGATAGAATTGGTTCCAAGGTTGGTAAAAAGAAAATGACCATCCTGGGATTGCGGCCTAAGCACACATCCATATTAGTAACAATTGTAACAGGTGTCCTCATTACAACCACTACCTTGGGTGTTATGACCATTATGTCTGAAAATGTGCGGACAGCTCTTTTTGGCATGGATAAGCTGAATCAAAGTATGTTGCAGGCCAAAATTGATTTGGAGGAGGCCGCTGCCCAGCTGGCTATGGCCAAGGCGGAACAGGGGCAAATAAAAAACGAGCTGGTAGCCACCAAACAGGAACTGGTGGGACTGCAGCAGCAAAAGGAGCAGCTGGAGGAACGCAGCAGTGAGCTGCAAAGCCTCAATGGTCATTTAGAAAACGCCAATCAGTTGTTGACGGCCAATAATCAGGAATTGGTATCCAAAAGTGATAAGCTTACCAGAATAAATGATATTTTGGAGGAGGGCAATGAGCGGCTGAGTAAGAGTAACTCAGAGCTTTATCAGATTAATAGAGAGCTGACCACTGGCATTAAGATAATGCGGGAGGGCTCTATTGCCTTTCAGGCTGGAGAGACTCTGGCTGGCGGCGTAATCAAGGGCCAAAGCTCCTTGGAGGATATTCACACAGCCTTAGCAAGGCTTTTGGAGATGGCTAGATATACGGTGAGCCGTAAGCTGGGAGGGGATATTGCCGACCAGAACAAGGATGTTTGGATTTATCAGCCGGAATTTGATGAAGCAGCTAAATATATTTCTTCTCATGAGGGAGAATATGTTGTACGGATTGTGGCCGCCGGCAATTTGATTCAGGGAGAGGCGGTAGCCACCAACCTGAAAATATTCCAGAATAAGACTGTTTACACCGATGGTCAGTTGATTACAAATCAGAATATTACCTTTAACCCAGACAATACAGCAGAGCTGCAAAGCGTACTAACCAGTTTCCTTAGCAAGGTAAATCATCAGGCCAAGGAGGATGGCATGGTGCCGGACACCCTGAACGGATCTGTAGGGGTTATAGACTCTCAGCAGATATACAATATTATGAATCAGTTGCAGCATAGCGATGGCAAGGCTATTATTTCTGCCTTTTCTGATGGAATCACAGATATTGTAGGACCTCTCCGCATTAAGCTGAAGCTTCTGGGGACAGGAGCAATGCCATGAATAGAAATGAGGAATTAGTCTGCGGTCTGGATCCAGGCCGTGATAAATGCGGTTTGGCAGTAGTGGATAGTCAGGGAAGCTGTCTGTACCACGAAATTGTTTCTACGGTCCAGCTAGAGGCGCAGCTGAAACAATTGCAGGGAAAATATGGCTTTTCTACTTTGGTTATGGGTAATGGCACCACCAGCAAGGAGGCTGGAGCGAAAGTTCGTCAGAGTTTGCCAGAAGTGGAGCTGCAGCTGGTGGACGAATATAGAACCACCGACGAGGCCAAGGAGGAGTATTGGCGTATCTATCCTCCCAAGGGATGGAGGCGGTTGATACCTCATGGTATGCTGGTGCCACCAAAGCCAGTGGATGATTTGGCAGCTCTGATACTAGCTCGCCGTTATGTAAAGGCGAAGCAGTAGAATGTGTATATATAGGGGGGTATTTTATGGCAGAGCCACAAAAGCGGCCTGAGTGGAATGAATACTTTTTGGATATTGCCAAGGCTGTAGGTCAGCGTTCCACCTGTTTGCGCCGCCGTTATGGAGCTATTATTGTCAAGGATAAGATTATTATAAGTACAGGTTACAATGGCGCTCCTAGAGGAGAGGCTAACTGCATTGATACAGGTATGTGTGAGCGGGAAAGACTCCATGTGCCCAAGGGACAGAATTATGAATTGTGTGTAGCTGTTCATGCAGAGCAGAATGCTATTATCAATGCAGATCCAAATAAAATGCAAGGTGCAACAGCCTATATTGTAGGCTACAATGCTGATGGCACATTGGCTTCAGGCAAGCCCTGCCTTCTGTGTCGTCGTATGTTGCGGAATGCAATGTTGAAGAAGGTTATTTATCTGGAAACAGATGGCTCGGTAGTAGAAACTACTCCGGAGGAGATTCGGTGATTTTTATTGACAGTTATAGCCAGCTGGGGTAAAATAGGTGTTTGAGAAAGTGGGTGAATATTCATGCCAAATTATATTTGGGTATTTTTGATAGCACTGTTTGTAGCCCTGATTGCTACTCCCGCAGTAATTGTGCTGGCAGCTAAAACCGGTGCCATGGATGCCCCGGATGCCCGCAAGGTTCACAAGGGGCCTATGCCTCGAATCGGCGGTTTGGCAATCTATTGCGGCTTTATGGCTGCAATTATGGCCATGCTAAATTTTGCAGACCTGACTCAGGAGATAGCCAACGGTGTTATCGGTTTATTGCTGGGGGGTACCTTGATTGTAATTATTGGCTTGATTGATGATTACAAGAATCTGCCAGCTAAGGTAAAGCTGTTGGGACAGATTCTGGCAGCCTGTGTGGTAGTTTATTTTGATGTGCGCATTGATGTAATTACAGATCCTTTTGGAGATTATCTATATCTGGAATATCTGGCTGTGCCAGCCACGGTTTTCTGGATTGTAGGCTTAACCAACACCGTAAACCTTATTGATGGGTTGGATGGTCTGGCTGCTGGTGTGTCCACCATTGCCTCCATTACCATTATGTTGGTGGCTCTTCAGGAGGATGTTATGATTGTAGCCTTGTTTACGGCAGCCTTGGCTGGTGCGGCCTTGGGCTTCCTGCGCTACAATTTTAATCCAGCCAAGATTTTTATGGGTGATACAGGCAGTATGTTCCTGGGCTTTATATTGGCGGGAATTTCTGTTATTGGTGCAGTCAAGTGCACTGCCACCATTGCCTTGATTGTTCCTATTCTGGCCTTGGGCTTGCCTATTATGGATACAACTTTTGCCATTATCCGACGCTATAGAGGTGGTGTGCCTATCTTCAAGCCAGACAAGGGACATCTTCACCATCGCTTGCTGGATTTGGGCTTTAGCCAGAGACAGGCAGTATTATTGATGTATGTAATCAGTGCCTTGCTGGGACTGAGTGCGGTAGCTCTCAATGAGGTTTCAGGCGGTATGTCCATTGTGATTGTGGTATGTGTACTGCTGGTGGTATTTTTGGGAGCAAGAAAGCTGGGTATCTTCCGGCTTAAGACGAATTAATTCTGTAGAGAGGGGTTTATGATGGCTAAAAAGATTAAGGTCATGACTGTATTTGGCACCCGTCCTGAGGCAATCAAGATGGCGCCTGTAGTGCTGGAGCTGGCAAAGCATCCTGACAAGATTGTACCGGTAGTAACAGTAACTGCTCAGCATAGAGAGATGCTGGATCAGGTACTGAACCTGTTTGACATCAAGCCAGATCATGATTTGGACATTATGGCAGCAGGTCAGACCTTGTTTGATATTACCAGTCGTGCCATGATGGGCTTGGATAAGGTATTGCAGGAGGAGAAGCCAGATATTGTTCTGGTACATGGTGATACCACCACCACCTTTGCTGGTGCATTGGCCTCCTATTATCATCAGACTTCCGTAGGCCATGTAGAGGCAGGCCTGAGAACCTACAATAAATATTCACCTTTCCCAGAGGAAATGAACCGCAAGCTGACAGGCTCTATTGCAGATTTGCATTTTGCACCTACTGAGACTTCTCAGCACAATCTGCTGTCTGAGGCTGTAGATGGGGAAAAGATTTTTGTTACTGGCAATACCGTTATCGATGCACTGCACAGAACTGTTAATGATGATTTCCAGTTTGAGGATAAGGTACTGCAGGAAATTGACTTCACGAACAAGAGAATTATATTGGTTACCACCCATCGCCGGGAGAATTTGGGTGAACCAATGCGGCATGTATATCAGGCTCTCCGTCATCTGATTGAGGAGTTTGATGATGTGGAGATTGTTTTCCCTGTACATAAGAATCCAAAGGTTCGTGAGGTAGTTAATCAGGAGCTGGGTGGGCTGGCCAAGGTACATTTGGTAGATCCACTGGACTATGAGCCATTTGCTAACCTTATGCATCGCGCTCATTTGATTCTCACTGATTCCGGCGGAGTGCAGGAGGAGGCTCCCGCACTGGGTAAGCCTGTATTGGTGCTGAGAGACACTACAGAGCGTCCAGAGGCCGTAGAAGCCGGCACTGTGAAGCTTATTGGCACAGATAAGGATGTAGTGTACAAAGAGGCCAAGGAGCTTCTCACCAATCAGCAGGAATATAGTCGTATGTCTGAGGCCTGCAATCCATATGGTGATGGCAAAGCATCCCAGAGAATCATCCAGGCAATCCTCTATCATTATGGACTGTCTGCAGAAAAGCCAGAGCCATTCAAGGCAAAATAAAATAGATAATATTGGAAGTACCTGCGTAGAAAATATGCAGGTACTTTTTGTTGTATATTTTAGATAAAGGGTTCATAGAAAACTTTTGTATCTTTTCATGTTTCAGTCAAAGTTCACATGAAATTTGACTGTAACAAATTCTTTTCTGCTATAATATTTATCAGGAAGTAAACTTATATAACGAGGTTATGCGGTAGCGCAGCCCCCTATCCGATAGGGCGCGGGTGCAAATGGGTGCATCGAGAAATTGCTAAAGTTGGGAAGGTACAAGGTTATCGTTGGGGAGGTAGGCACCAATTTTTGAACGGCATTGGAAATTTTTTTGAGGAATTCTTACTATGGGTAAATTTTTACCCATCACTTATGCTATAATGACTTTGCAAGATGAAAAGAGGCATAGCGAGTAACTCAGGGGAGGTATGCCAATGAATGTGTACGCCGGGGACAACAAGAAGATGCTCAATATGCTGATATTGGAGATACTGAAGGAGTATACGGATGCCGAGCACCGTTTGACTCAGCAAGAAATCATCGACCTGCTCAAGCTGAACTACGGCGCAGAGTGCGACCGCCGCTCCATTCGCAACAATATCCGCTCCCTCAAAGACATGGGCTACGAGATTGCCACGGAGCGGGGATGCTATCTGGCAGAGCGTGATTTCGATGATGCGGAGCTTCGGATGTTGATTGACAGCATTCTCTTCTCCAAAAACCTATCGGGAACGCAAGCAAAACGGCTTATCGAAAAGCTAAAAGGTTTCGGCAACCGCTATTTTCACGCCAAGGTGTCCCATGTATCAAATTTGCCAGAACTTTTCCACTCGGACAACAAGCAAGTCATGCTGGCTTTGGATGTGCTGAATGATGCCATCGAGGAAAAGCGGAAAGTCAGCTTCATCTACAATCGCTATGGCACGGACTTCAAACTACACCCAAGGCGGAACGAGCCGTACATTGTGAATCCCTACCAGATGGTAGCCAACAACGGGCGTTACTATCTTATCGGCAATTACGACAAATATGATGACCTATCACACTACCGCATTGACCGCATCACATTCATCACCATGCTTTCCGAGCCAGTAAAGTCGAAAAAAGAAGTCCGGGAGTTTTCCAAAGGTTGGAGCCTTCCCAAGCACATGGTAGAGCATATCTATATGTACAGCGGAGACAGCGTGACGGTGAAATTTATAGCAGACACAGACTTGATGGACGAACTGATTGACTGGTTTGGAAGGGATATCCGCATCAAGGAAGAATCTGAAAACAAGATGTTGGTGACACTCAAATGCAATGAACGAGCGATGAAATATTGGGCACTCCAATATGGAGGGCACATAGAAATCAAAGAGCCGCAAAGTTTACGTGAGACCGTCAAGGTTGCTATTTTAGATATGGCTAAAAAATATACCGATTGATTAAGGGGTAATAGACATGATTCCGAGCATTTGGCTTTTTCAGGTGACAGGGAAAATGTTCGCTATTGTTTAGGAGAGGCGAAAAAGAAAAACATCCTCGTTATTGGCGTAAATCCTGGTATGTCGATGCCGGGTGAAAAGCAAGTCACGACACGCAATGCGGTCAAAGTAATTGAGAATCAATTTGGCTCAGATTACGGTTGGATTATGGTAAACCTCCATCCGCAAACTGCAAAAGGATATTGATATTCGCGAAGGGAGCAATCACCATGTACGGAGCGATTTTAGGCGACATTATCGGCTCGCCTTACGAGTTTGACCGGGGAGCGAAAATCAAGGCGTTTCCATTGTTCATTGAAAAATCTCGTTTCACCGATGATACGGTGATGACTATTGCTGTGGCAGATGCCCTGCTTTATGCGGGAAAAGACACTACGGAGGACAAAATCTGCGCTGCAGTGACCTCCTCTATGCAGCATTGGGGCAGGAAATATCCTAAAGCAGGGTACGGAGGAAAATTCCGTGAGTGGCTCAAAGAGAACAAGCCTACGCCATACGGCAGTTTCGGCAACGGCTCGGCCATGCGGGTAGCTGCTGTGGGGTGGCTTTACGACTCTATAGAGCGCACGAGAGAAATTGCCCGATGGACGGCAGATGTTACTCACAATCACGCCGAGGGTATCAAGGGAGCAGAATCGGTGGCAAGTGCTATCTATCTTGCTCGGACGGGAGAATCCAAAGCGGCTATCAAAAAGTACATCGAGGGCGAGTTTGGCTATAACCTCTCCCGCAACTTGAAGAAAATTCGCTCTGCCTGCCACATGGATGTGACTTGCCAAGGTTCGGTGCCGGAGGCTATTATCGCTTTCTTGGAAAGTACAGATTTTGAAGATACCTTGCGAAACGCCGTGTCCATCGGCGGCGATGCAGATACCATCGCTTGCATAGCCGGAAGTATTGCCGAGGCCTATTACGGGCTTACTCCGACGCTGGAAGAAGAGTGCCTAAATCGCATACCGAATAAAATGAAAGATGTCATAAAAGGCTTTGACCGTGCAAGAGGCAAGGCAGTACAGGGCGAACCCATCATCGAAGCTGCGCTTCTTCGCTATCATCGGGAAAGTTCCCCGGAAAATGAAACAGCGGTGCTTAATGCGATTTATATGCGCATGAAAGACAACGGTTATTTCCTTCTTCCGCCAAGCGAAGTACGAGGATTTGATGAATGTGTTGCAAAGGGCGATTATGACGGCGAAATAAGCATCGAAGCCTATACTTCGGACAGGGAACTTTTCATGGGACTGGACGAAGAAGATGACAAAGCTACTTACACCACGGAAGTGAAAATTTACGATTTACTCTCCTTCATCGCTAAGGCAACTGATGCGGAATCGGGCATTGACATGAACTATGACAAGACATTCTATCTGAATCGCGACATGGCAAAGTCGATTTTGGCAAAGAATGAAGCGGAAATCTGTCATACAAAGGGAATGTATATCCCTATGCTGGATGATATTCCACTTTCGCCCAAGGACTTGTCGCAAAAATTCATCTCTGGGGTCAGATTTTGCTTCATGTGCGCCTATGATGCCTATACCAACTACTGCGAACTATATCATCGCAACGGTAAAATATACCGTTATGATATTTCCGGCGATAACAAGCAGGTGGAAAAAATCTGCCGAGTATTTCCTGCACTCAAGAAATTTAACGAGAGCAACGGTCAAAACGATAAACTTGGCGAATGGGAATGGAACTACTACGAAATGGGAGCCTGGGTCTTTGCTCATGCCGAAGTGATAGATGCGTATAAAATGCGCACGGGACACACCGACTATTTGACTTGGAGTCCTGATAATGCTTATATGACAATAATGGATTTATTGGAGGAGGAAGATACGATGTTTGAGTCTATGAAGATTGATACCGATGCCCTACGTAAAATGAGCGATTATCAGCATGACCGTGAGGGGATTCCTGCCGGATGGATTTATTTGGGCAACGATAATGAACGGTATGTGCTTGGTCAGCCCGGAGAGCGCAATATTCTCGTATTGGGCGTAAACCCCAGCACGGCAAAGCCGGGTGATGATGACCCCACCATCAGGAATGTACGCAGAATTGCGGAGAATAAGGGATTTGACGGTTGGATTATGATGAATCTTCACCCACAGAGGACTCCCCATCCCGAGGAGATGGAAGAGAAAGCCGTGTGGAGTGAAACCAATCCAAGGGCTGTAGAGGCTGTGATGAACGAGTTTCGAGTTTGCGCGATATGGTGTGCATGGGGAAATATGATTGATATGCCCGGCAAAAAGTTTTTATATGGTGCGCTTGCCCGTGTATATGACGTGATTGGCGAATATGTCGAGTGGTACAGTTACGGCAATTTGACCAAGGACGGCAACCCTCGTCACCCGCTTTATATGCCGCTTACTCATGAATTTCAGGAGTTCGATGTGCGTGGGTATTTGCGGAGAAAAGGTATGTAATGCGAGGAGGAGGAATCTCTATGACGGGCAAAGATAAGGCAGCTAAAAAAATACAAGTATGTTCGGCAAAGATGGATTTTGCGCTTTTCTTATATTAATTGCAGGTGTGGAGAGGCGGTATGATTATCAGTGTAAGTAGAAGGACGGATATACCTGCTTTTTATAGTGAATGGTTTATGAAGCGGTTACAAGATGGTTATCTCATGGTTCGTAATCCCATGAACTATCATCAGATTAGCAAAATAAGTTTGTCCCCTGAATTGGTGGATTGTCTGGTTTTTTGGACAAAAAATCCCTTGCCGATGTTGAAATATTTGGATAATCTTGCTCAGAAATATGAATTTTATTTTCAATATACACTCAATGGTTATGAGAGGGATATTGAGGAAAATGTACCGGATATGGCTCAGAGAGTGTTAACGCTTCAACGACTATCAGAGAAAATTGGTGCTAAGAGGGTAATATGGCGCTACGACCCGATATTGCTTACAGATAAATATTCTGTAGCATGGCATCTGGAAGCATTTTCAATGCTGGCAGAGAAGATGTCGTCTTATGTAGAATCATGTGTATTTAGTTTTTTAGATATGTATCTAAAGATTGGCAGAAATACGTCAGCAGCAGGGATTCGTCCCTGCTGTGATGAGGATATGAAAAAAATAGCCGCAGGTTTTGCAGCTATTGCTAGTAAATATGATTTGAAGTTGCGTACCTGTGCAGAAAAGGTGGATTTTTCTGCTTATGCTATTGAGCATAATTGTTGTATTGATTCGGAGTTGATAGGCAGACTTACTGGTTATGAAATTTTGGCTGGTAAAGATAAAAATCAACGGCAGGAATGTGGCTGTGTGGAAAGTATAGATGTGGGACAATACAATACCTGTAGTCATGGCTGTAAGTATTGCTATGCCAATTTCAATGCCAAAAGTGTTGCAACCTTTAGGGCGCAACATAATCCAGAATCACCATTACTAATAGGGGAATTATCTTCAACAGATAAAATAACAGAAAGAAAAATGAAATCTCTGCGGGGGAAAGTCTTGAATCAAGAACAATTAAGTTTGTTCTAGTCTAAAAAAATTACATATTTTCAATAAGCTTTTGGTAGATTTTTCTGTAGTAATATCGTAACAGATTTGTTATTATTTCTTGTTTAGTGCAATTAGCTATGAGGTGTTTATATTATGAGAAAAACACTTAGAGAAGAAATATTGTCCGTAAATGTAAAGAAGGACAGTACATTAGATGAAATAATTAATACTGTTGATGATTACTGCCGTAAGAATCATAAGAATACAAGTATTAGATTTGCCCTTGGATTTTATTATTTGTTTATAGCGGCTGTAGAAAGAGGTGCTTTATTATATGATGACGGCTTAGGAGTAGCAGTTAATATTTTCAATATACTTTACCCAAAGAGAACAGCAAAAATAGCTTATAGTTCCAAGTGACCATCGCGATGGGTTATTAGTGCTGAATCTGGTAGAAAAAAACGCAATCGGGCAAGATTGTCTTCGTAGGTGCGGGCGTTAATGCCTAGATGCTTCTGGAAATACTGCTTGTTGTAGCAGCCAAGAGAAATGTATCGCAAAAAAGGTCGTAGCGTGTCATAGTCACCGATATATTTATTGAGAATACCAGTAGAAGAGGCCATGCTATCATACTCCTAACTTTCATAATTATGTATGTATTATAACATATATAATAATAATTCAAAAATTTACTGTGGACAAATTTCCTACCCATTAGGCATATGCTATGGGCTGGTATTGTCTATCTCCTGGGAAAATGTTAAAATAATCAGATAGTAATTTACTAGTTAGATTTGAGGATAGAGTGTATGCGTAGAATTTTTATCAGGGCCAAATTGGCAGATAAATTGGTTATAGATGGCAGTGATGGCTTTCATTTGAGCCGGGTTATGCGGGCCAAGCTAGGGGATCATATTGTGGTGGCTGATGATGTGGGCCAGGTGGGAGAATACGAAATTACTGGTTTTGGTACTGGAGGCGCAGAAGATGGCGGACAGGGTAAGGCACAATTGGCTGAAGCTCAGCTTCATGGCGCCAATGGAGCTGTGGTGGAGCTGTCCTTGGTGGAAAGGCTGGAGGAGTGGACAGAGTCTCCTATAGAGCTGGTGCTGGCTCAGTGTATTCCCAAGGGGGATAAGCTGGAACTGATTACCCAGAAGGCTACGGAGCTGGGGGTTAATAGAATTGTACCTCTGGTTAGTGAGAATTGCGTAGTAAAATACGATGCCAAAAAGTCCAAGGCTCGTCAGGAGCGGTGGCAAAAAATCGCTAATGAGGCAGGGAAGCAGTGCGGCCGTACTATCCTTCCGGTGGTGGAGCCTATTCAGAACTTGAAGCAATGGCTGACAGAGATGGCAAATGAGGCTCAGAAGTCAGAAAAGAAAATCTGTCTATGCATGTGCTATGAAAATGAAGAACAGCAGGGTATCAAGGAATTCTTGCAGGCTCACAGGTCTGAGGAGTCTTTTATCTTTATTGTTGGGCCAGAGGGCGGCTTTTCTTTAGCTGAGGCTCATTTGGCACAGGAGCTGGGCATTGCCTCAGTTAGTTTGGGAACTCGTATTTTGCGGGCAGAAACAGCAGCTATTGCCGCTGCGGCTATTATACAGTACGAAACCGGAGATTTAGGAGGAAGATAATTTGTCTAGTGTAGCATTTGTTACTTTGGGCTGCAAGGTCAATCAGTTTGAAACCGAGGTTATGGAGGGCTTGTTCAAGGAAGCAGGCTATGAGATTCTTCCTCATGAAGCAAAGGCAGATATTTATGTTATCAATACCTGCTCTGTTACCAGTCTGGGGGATAAAAAATCCCGCCAGCTGATTCGCAGGGTACAGCGGCAGAATCCTGAGGCTGTTATTGCGGTTACTGGCTGTTATGCTCAGATTGCTCCGGAACAAATCAAGGCCATTGAGGGAGTTAGAGTGGTGCTGGGCACGGCCAATCGTTCCCGGATTGTGGAATATGTGGAGCAGGCTATAGCAGGTAATGGCAGGATTATTGACGGTGTAACGGATATTATGAAGGTACGGGAGTTTGAGGATATTCCTATCTTAGATATGCCTACCCGCACTAGGGCCTTTCTGAAAATTCAGGAGGGATGTACCAATTTCTGCAGCTATTGCATTATTCCTTATACCAGAGGCCCTTTGCGTTCTAGACCTTTGGCCAGCATTCGCCGGGAGGCAGAGAAGCTGTTGGCCAATGGTTTCAAGGAAATAGTTTTTACCGGTATTCATCTAGGGGCCTATGGACGAGATTTCAAGGATGGTACGGATTTGGCTGATGCAGCTAGAGCTGTGCTGGACTTGCCCGGCCTGCGAAGATTGCGGGTTAGCTCCTTGGAATCCATCGAGCTGTCTCCAGAGCTTCTGAAGCTTTTGCGGGAGCATCCCCGGTTTAGTCATCATCTTCATTTGCCTTTGCAGGCAGGCTCTGATTATGTGTTGGAGAAAATGAACCGCCATTATAATAGGGAGGAATTTGCCCAGCTGTTGGCACAGGTAAGACAGGCTGTGCCGGGAGTAGCTGTTTCTACAGATATAATAGTTGGTTTTCCTGGGGAAACAGAGGAAATGTTTGCTGAAAGTCTGGAGTATATCCGCAGTCTGCGTTTTGCAAGGATGCATGTATTCCCATATTCTCCTCGTACTGGTACTCCAGCGGCTTCTATGCCTAATCAGGTGCCAGATCCGGTGAAAAAGGATAGGGTTCATCGCTTGCAAAAGCTGGGGGAGGAAATGTCTGAGGCTTTCTGCAGCGAGTATCTGGGTACAACCCAGCAGGTATTATTTGAAACCTGCCATGAGGGCCAGTCCAATGGACTGACGAATACCTATATCAGGGTATATACTGATGACAAGGTGGAATTAGGAGAAATTTATCATGTTTCCCTGCAAAGATTGTACAAAGACGGGGTTTATGGTAAAATAGTTAGTACAGTTCAAATTTGATTGATAAAAGCGGGGAGGTGTACAAAGATGGCAGATTGTATTTTTTGCAAGATTGCAGCCAAGGAGATTCCTTCTACAGTAGTATATGAGGATGAGCAGGTATTGGCCTTTAAGGATTTGGAGCCACAGGCACCTTTTCACGCTTTGGTAATTCCTAAGAAGCATGTGGAGAGTGTTGGTGCTCTGACTGCTGCTGACAAGGAGTTGGCAGGTCATATTCTCTGTGAGGTTATTCCTCAGATTGCCAAGGAAAACAAGCTGGATAAGGGATTCCGTGTAGTGGCCAATACTGGCGACGAGGGTGGTCAGACCGTAAAGCATTTGCATTTCCATGTGCTGGGCGGTCGTTCCATGCAGTGGCCTCCAGGCTGATGTAGACAAGGCCATAGGCTATTGAGAATGCTTAGCAAAAATATTACTATATGATTTGACATTATATAGGATATTTTGTTATACTGTTAAGGTGTAGTTGTAAAATACACTCCCAAGTCAATTGGAGGGGGGGAAAAATAGATGGCAAACGAGATTAAGGTTGGTAAGAACGAGACCATTGATAGCGCACTGCGTAGATTCAAGCGTATGAGCCAGAAGGCTGGTACTTTGGCAGAGGTTAGAAAGCGCGAGCACTATGAGAAGCCAAGTGTACGCCGTAAGAAGAAGTCTGAGGCAGCCCGCAAGCGCAAGTTCCGTGCATAAGACACGACTCATAACTAAGCATAATAAAACCACAGTTATTCGTAGCTGTGGTTTTTTGCTGTATTTGTGGGTAATTATTAAAGTGTGGTAAAGATAAGGTGCGCTTGGCCCTCAATGGTGTACGCTCCCATATTGGCTGGCAGGAATACGCTTTGGCCGGCTTCCATAGGAAGCTTTTCTCCCTGATGAGTCAGCAATAGACTTCCCTCTAGTACAGTGAAGGTGTGGAAGCTTTCAGTATCTGCCTTGAGATGGTTGGCGCCAGATAGTTCAATGCTATAGGTGTTGAAATATTCACAGCTGACCAACAGCTCGGCAGTGCAATCAGAGGAAAGTGCTACTTGCTGACGCTTATCCACCAGTGACAGAGGCTTCAGACTGCACACCTCAGTGCCTTGCTGTACATGGAGTTGACGAGGTTTGCCGTCATTGCCTACACGGCCATAGTCGTAAAGGCGATAGGTGGTGTTGGAGTTTTCCTGTACCTCTGCCAGCAGGATGCCCTTGCCGATGGCGTGAATGGTGCCGGCTGGAATAAAGAAAACATCGCCTTTTTTTACTGGTGCATGATGACAGATTTCGGTAATAGTGCCATTCTTCAAGCTGTCTGCCAGCTCCTGACGGGTGATTTCCTTTTCTACACCGTAGAGCAGCTCAGCACCAGGTTCGGCATCAATAACATACCACATTTCGGTTTTGCCCAGCTCCCCTTCGTTTTTCAGGGCATAGGCATCATCTGGATGAACCTGTACGGACAGATTGTCTTTGGCATCAATGAGCTTAATCATAATAGGGAAGTTCTTGCAGTCCTTGCCTTTGGTTCCCAATAATTCCATCCCTTTTTTCTCCAGATATTGCTCCAGAGTTTCGCCTTTGGCTGGGCCATTGGCAATAACACTAGGCCCGGCAGGATGGCAGGAAAGCTCCCAGCTTTCAGCCAGCTTGTCAGCGGTAGATACCTTGTTGTATTTTTCTCTTAGACGGGTGCCGCCCCAAATATAGTCCTTGACTGGAGCCTGCATAAGTAATGGATAAAGCATAAAATACGTCCTTTCTCTATAGGTGCTTGCGGGTGAATATAAAATAAAAGTATAGTTTTATTATAGAAAAAATATAACTTTTTGTCAAAGTGAGAATTAAAATATATAAGGAGGTTTGCGCTGTTGCAGAAACAATATGAAATATATTGTTGTTCGTGCACATAAAAGTAGTTGTAAAAAATGATTGATAAGAATTATCAAAATATCAAATAAACAGAAAAATAGATGGATATTCTGAAAAAATGTAGTTGTTTAATTGAGAAAAATTGAATACATATGCATATACGGGTAAAATTCATACAAATGAACAAATGCCAAATACAAAAAATAGTAAATTTCTCATAATATATGTTTATGAAATATGAAAACTGTGCTATAATGAATCAAGGTTGTGAAAACAACTGCAATTGATTCCTATTTTTTACAACGGTATCAACTTAGATATTGGAGTAAAGAATGGGAATATCGTAGTATTTTCTGTCAGAGGGGGAGGACAAATATGACAGGGATAATTTTGGCCAGCCATGGTGGGCTGGCAGAGGGTGTAAAGCAGTCCGCCGGCATGGTTTTCGGGCCTCAGGAGGATCTGGTTGCAGTAACACTGTTGCCAGAGGACGGCCCAGATAGCTTCCGTGTCAAGCTGGAAGCTGCTGTAGACACTCTTTCCAACAAGGAGGAGGTTTTGTTCCTGGTAGATTTACTGGGAGGCACTCCTTTCAATCAGTCCAGTGCCGTACTGAAAGGGCATGAGGACAAGTGGGCAATTGTAACAGGCCTGAGCCTGCCAATGTTGATTGGTGCTTTGGGTGAGCGCATGGGTGACGAGAATATGCCAGCTCACGAAATTGCCAAGAACATTATTGCTCCATCCAGAGAGGCTGTTAGCGTAATGCCTGAGTCTCTGGAGCCAGCACCTGTACAGGCTGCTGCTACTGCTGCTGCTGCACCTACAGGGGCAATTCCACCGGGAACTGTTCTGGGAGACGGTCATATCAAATATGTACTGGCTCGCGTAGATTCCCGTCTGCTTCATGGTCAGGTAGCAACTTCTTGGACCAAGAGCGTTAAGCCAGATCGTATTATCGTTGTATCTGATGCTGTATCCAAGGATGAACTGCGCAAGGGTTTGATTACCAAGGCGGCTCCTCCAGGGGTAAAGGCTCATGTAATTCCTTTGAAGAAGCTCATCGAGGTGGAGAAGGATCCCCGTTTTGGTGCTACCAAGGCAATGCTTCTTTTTGAGAATCCAGAGGATGCTCTGACCGTTATCAAGGGTGGTGTCAATATTAAGACTCTGAATATCGGTTCCATGGCTCATTCTGTGGGCAAGGTACTGGTAAACAAGGTTATTTCCATGGGCAAGGAAGATGTAGCTACATTTAAGGAGCTGAAGCAGCTGGGCATCAAGTTTGATGTGCGTAAAGTTCCAGCTGATGGCCAGGATAACCTAGATGCTCTCCTGCAGAAGGCAGAAGCTGAGCTGAAATAATATTTACTTATAAAGGTTTATCTAAATATTGATTTGGAGGTTATATTATGGGTACTTTGACCATAATTGGTATTATAATAGTAGCGCTCCTGGCTGGTATGGAGAGCATACTTGATCAGTTTGAATTCCATCAGCCAATACTGGCCTGCACACTGGTTGGTATTGTAGCTGGTGACCCAGTTCCATGTATTATTCTGGGTGGTACTTTGCAGATGATTGCTCTGGGCTGGGCTAACATTGGTGCTGCTGTAGCACCTGATGCTGCCTTTGCTTCTGTAGCATCTGCTATTATTTTGGTACAGGGCGGCCAGGGGGTTGCCGGTGTACCTACTGCTATTGGTATTGCAATTCCTCTGGCAGTTGCTGGTTTGTTCACCACCATGATTGTGCGTACTCTTTCTGTACCTATCGTACATTTGATGGATGGCGCAGCTGAGAAGGGCAACTTTGGTGCTATGGAGTTCTGGCAGGTTGCTGCCGTAATTATGCAGGGCTTGCGTATTGCCATCCCAGCTGTAGCTTTGTGCTTTGTTCCTGCTGATGTTGTACAGGCAGGTCTGCAGTCCATTCCTGATTGGCTCACCACTGGTATGGCCATCGGCGGCGGCATGGTTGTTGCTGTAGGTTATGCCATGGTTATCAATATGATTGCCAACAAGGAAACCTGGGCGTTCCTTATCCTGGGCTTCTGCGTAGCTGCTTTGACTGAAATCACCCTTATTTCCCTTGGCGCTATTGCCATGGCTATTGTACTCATCTATCTCCACTTGCTGAACAACGGCGGTGGCGGTGGAAACGGCGGTAACGGCGGTTCCAACGACCCTATAGGTGATATTTTGGATGATTATTGATTAGAAAGTGGTGATTGACATGGCAGATAATAAGAATACTTTAAGTAAGTCTGATCGTTTGAAGGTTTGCCTGCGTTCCCAGTTTTTACAGGCATCCTGGAACTATGAGCGTATGCAGAACGGCGGTTATGCCTTTTCGATGATTCCAGCTATCAAGAAGCTGTACAAGGAAAAGAATGAGCAGATTGCTGCATTGAAGCGTCATATGGAGTTCTTTAACACTCATCCATATGTGGCTGCCCCTATTATCGGTGTAAACCTGGCCTTGGAGCAGGAGAGAGCTAATGGCGCTCCTGTAGATGATGCTGCTATTCAGGGCGTTAAGGTTGGTATGATGGGCCCTCTGGCTGGTATTGGCGACCCTGTATTCTGGTTCACCCTCCGTCCTATTCTGGGTGCAATGTGTGCCTCTATTGCTATGGATGGCAATATGCTTGGCCCTATTCTGTTCTTCCTTCTGTGGAACATAATTCGTCTGGGCTTCCTGTGGTACGCTCAAGAGTTCGGTTACAAAGTTGGTGGCCGGATTACCGAGAATATGTCTGGCAAGCTCTTGGAGAATATTACTCGCGGTGCTTCTATCTTGGGTATGTTTGTCCTGGGTGCTCTGGTTCAACGGTGGGTTAGCATTAAATTTGCTCCAGTGGTTTCCAGCATTCAGCTTTCCAAGGGTGCATATATTGAGTGGGATCAGCTGCCTGCAGGGGGCGAAGGCATCAAGATGGCCTTACAGCAGGTTGCTTCCGGTATGTCCTTGGAGCCAATCAAGGTTACTACCCTGCAGAATAACTTGGATGCTTTGATTCCAGGTTTGACTCCACTGCTGCTGACTCTCCTGTGCATGTGGCTGTTGAAGAAGGGCGTATCCCCAATCATTATCATCATTGCTCTGTTTGCCGTAGGTATTGTAGGCCATCTCATTGGTCTCCTCTAAGCTACAGCATTAGCGGATAAATTCAATCTCACTAAAACCTGAATAAATAAAGGGCCTGCTCCACTTTTTGGAGCAGGCCCTTTTCGGGTGTAATAAAATGGAAGAAGATGAGTAATTAACAAGCAAAATTGTACTACTGCAGCAGGGACAGTACATTGGAGCTTTGCTGATTGGATTGAGCCAGCATGGATTGAGCTGCCTGAGTAAGGAGGCTTTCCCTGGTGTAGGAGGTCATTTCCTTGGCCATATCCGCATCCCGGATTACGGATTCTGCTGACTGAATATTGGTACGGGCGGTAACAATATTGTCAATGGTATAGCTAAGCCTGCTCTGAATGGCACCAATGGTGGTTTGCTGGTCCAGTGCCTTGGACAGGGCATTGTCCAGTACCTCAATAGCGGCATTGGCGTTAGCTTGATTGGACAGGCTGACATAGGAGCCATCACTGCCTCGGAGAGCCAAAGCATGAGCCCGCATATCTGTCAGGCCTACCTTGATGGATTGGTTGGCTTTACTGCCTATCTGAAGCACCATAGCATTATCTTCAGAGGCATTCTGTGCTCTGATAACTTCGTGGAATTGATTCAGCTTGGCATTGGTTGAGGTTTTGACCTTGCCATCCCGGTCGGTAATGGAAAAGGTAATGCCTCCTAGCTGGAAAGGTAGACCGGCTTCCTTTTCTTCTACATGAGGTGGCTTGTCATTTAGGTTTTGTACTTCCATTGTTATGATAGTGGTTTTTTTGCCGCTAGGAGGCTTGATTTTATTGTCAAAGCCATCGTAGCCGTAATATTCTGTAGAATCAATAAAGGAAAGACCTCCCTTGTAGCCATCTTTGGCAATATCATCCTGAAAGCCACCGGGAATATCGGTGAGAAGCTCTCCAAGGGTACGCTCACCTACCTGATAGGTTTTGGTATAGGTTTTGCCATCCTGTACTAGAGAAATGGTAATATTGTCGGATTTCTGAATATTCAGGGATTCTCCTTGGGCATCCTTGAAATCTATTAGTTTACGAGGATGTTGCAGATCAGGTTCCTCCAAATAATTATTGGCAAAGACTGTGGCGGTAGCTTTCACAGCATTGTTCTTGGAGCCGTCTATTAGATATTTGCCATTGTAGGTTACATGGGCATTATCGTCAATCTGGTCAATCATCTGATTAAATTCTTTTTGGATAATCTGCCTATCTGCATCCGTATTGGTGTCATTGGCGGCATTAATGGCTTTTTCCTTCATGGTGCGGATAATATCTACAGTAGAGCTGACAGCTCCCTCTGCCACCTTCATCATACTGGTGCCGTTCTGGGCATTTTGCTCCGCCTGGGACAGAGCACGAATCTGTACCCGCATACCTTCGGAAATGGCATAGCCAGAGGCATCATCTGCGGCTCCGTTGATTTTTAAGCCAGAGGCGATTTTCCCTAGCTGGGATTGAGTCTTTTTGGTATTAGCGGTAAGAATATTTTGGATTCTTAGGGAATCCATATTGTTTTTTATATGCATGGACACAATAATGGCCTCCTTTGGTAGGTCATCTTGGTAAATTCATCTCTTAGTTAGTGGGGATGCTGGTCGGCAGGGAAGTTGATTCCAGCTTGTTTACGGGCTTTTTCTGCGGCTTCTGCCACCTGTAGAGAAATATTTATATACAAATCCCTGCCGGCAAAATCCTTGTTAGCCAGCATGGCGGCAAAAGCCGCAAATTCATGGCTAAGGCGATGAGGATATTGGTTCAGGGCATATTCTTGAATGTTGTCCTCTCTGCGAATTTGGCAGGTGATTTTCTCTAGCTGATTGGGTGCGGTTTCCACCTTTAGCCAGCCCCTTTCGCCTTGAATCAAGCAGGTGCTGGGACTGCCTGAGTCCTTGGCACCAATGGCCAGAGCCTGAAATTCAGGATAGCTCATTAGCACTACCCCAGAGGTATCAATGCCGTTAAATCCCTTGCGAGCCTGATAAACAAGGCTATTGGGGGCACCAAAGAGGCCAATAATCAAATTCAGATTATAAATGTTTATATCGTACAAAGCTCCGCCGGAAAGCTGGGGATCAAAGGCTGGCAGTACTATACCAGCTAGATATTTGTCATAGCGGCTGGAATATTGAGAATAATTGGCCTGTACCATGCGGATAGGCCCAAGCTTTGGCAGCAGCTCCTGCAGCTTGCGGAAATTTGGCATATGAAGCATGGAAACCGCCTCCCAGAGAAACAGGTTCTTTTCCTTGGCCAGCTGAACCAGCTCTTGCACCTCTCTAAGATTAGAGCCAAAAGGCTTTTCTACAATAACATTATGTCCAGCCAGCAAGGCTTTTTGGGCGTACTCATAATGAGCGCTGTTTACCAGAGCAATATATGCTGTGTCTATATCTGCCTGCTGAAGAAAGGCTTCATAATCAGTATAGACCTGAGAGATATTATTCTTCTGTGCCAAAGCCTGTCCCTTGGACTCACTGTGGGGACGTACCCAGATAGCCTGTATCTCTATGGTGTTAATAGGCTTTAGGGCTATTAACACATCCTTGACAATGCCACCAGAACCAACAATGCCTAGTTTCATATCTATCATCCTTTGCAATGGGAGAGTCGTTAACCTCTGTTATTTAAGAAAAATATTGACTTATTTTGAATGTAGATAAAATTACACAGCACTATAATATCATAGAAATCTGAAAAAATTTGGATAGAAGAGAAATTTTACCTTTGCAAAAAAATCCCTGCATACTCCGATTACCTGAAAAGCTAGGTTAATCAGTATGCAGGGACAGTTTTTCTAAAAGTTTTATTTCATAAGTTCTGCCATATTTGGTACTTCCAAATATTTGGCAATCTCATCGTTAGTAGGGTACTTGCCCTCCATGACAATTTCCCCGTCCAGTAGAATCAAAGGAAGTGCATTAGCTCCTTTTTCTCTTACAAAATTAACAACCTTTTCATTCTCCATGAACTTCTGACGATCATCTGGCTGAACATATCTATTAATGTCATACAGGTTAGTCTGCAAAACCTTGACAACCTTATCAATACGAACGATTTCCTGGTCTGCACTCAAACCGCACATACCATCAGCTGCACAAAGTTCTGGCTCAAAGATTTCCAACTTTTTCATAAATAATAACCCCTTTCAGAAAACATATAAACCCCTAATTAATGATTTTCTCTAATCTTATTGTACACAATTCAGAATAAATGTCAAGAAAAAATGAATATCCTTTAGTAAAAGATATTATAAACTAATTTTTATCTAATAATTCTACTAAAAGCTCTCCAATTTCCTTTTTGCCATAGATAAATTTCCGTTCCCGTTCCTCGTTTATAATACAGCAGGGAACACCTTTTAAATTGTATTTATCCTTTAGATCAGTGAAATGTGCATAGTCAAAAATTTCTACACTGATATTATCATTGAGGGAGGCCATTCGCTGCATGGCCTGTACCACCACTGGACAATTATGGCAGGACAAGGTAACAATAATTTTGACAGTTTTTTTAGAGGTAATAGTTTTGGATTTTTTCTCCGCTTCAGCATCAATTACCTTGCCTGGTCCAGCGGTATTGTAGATAGCTGCAATAAAGGAGTTAAACTCCTGACCGTTTGGCAATGCGTGATAGATAATGCCTGTTGCTCTGCCATCATGGAAAAAAAGTTCCATCCCTGGAATATCCGCTGTTTCCTCTAAGGTGACTGCAATCTTATCTGTTAAGGCAGATAATTCCGAAGAAAACTTTTGCAAATCTTTTCCTAAATCACTTTGGTCATAGCGGGTCACAATCCCTACGGGATGTTCAAATCTGGCAAAAACCTGTGCCAGCTGGGGATGGAAGGACTGGGGGATAAAGCTTTCTCCAATCATAAAATCACCTCGCAATCATTACAACAAGCCAACCAAATCAATACTAGGCTTCAGTGTTTCATCTCCTGGCTGCCATTTCGCAGGACAGACCTCATCTCCATGCTTTGCAACGAACTGCAAAGCCTCGACCTTGCGCAGCAGCTCGTCAGCATTACGTCCTACATTGCCAGCATTTACCTCATATGCGGCAATCCTGCCCTTAGGGTTGATGATGAATGTACCCCGTTCTGCCATGCCATCGGCTTCAATATATACACCCAGATCTCTGGCCAAAGCAGCCGTAGGGTCAGCCAACATAGGATAAGTAATCCTGCCTACTTTAGGGGAATTCTCATGCCATGCCTTGTGGACAAAATGAGTATCACAGGAGACACTGTAAATTTCACAGCCAATGTTTTGAAATTTTTCATAAAGATTAGCTAAATCCTCTAATTCGGTAGGACATATAAAAGTAAAATCAGCAGGATAGAAAAATAATACTGACCATTTGTCTAGCAAATCAGCCTTGGTAATGGTTTTGAATTTGCCTTTCTCAGCTCCAGCAGCTTTGATAAAGGCCTGTGCGGAAAAATCTGCAATTTCTTTGTTTATTAGTGACATAATCATACCTCCGAGCAAATATATTTAGATTACATATTATCAAGGAATAAAATTTATCATTTGATAATACTTCCCATATTCATATATTCTTCACAAAATACTAAAATCCTGCTTTGAGGGGAAAATTATGAGGGAATCAAAAAACTAAAAGAGGATTTTTGATATTTGTGTAGAATAATTATTATTAAGAAAATAATTTTATTTTAGGAGGGGTTACTATGGATAATCAGGCACTGTTTAAACTTAGCTATGGTCTTTTTGTCTTGACAGCAAGGGATGGCGAGAAGGACAATGGTTGTATTATCAACACGGCTATTCAGGCGGCATCTACGCCTAATCAGTTGAGTATATGTGTCAACAAGACAAGCCATACCCATGATATGATTGTCAAAACTGGAATTTTTACCGTATCGATTCTCAATCAAAAGGCTTCCTTTGATATCTTTAAACGTTTTGGTTTTGCCAGTGGCAGGGATGTTGATAAGTTTGCAGATTATGATGAATGTAAGCGTGGCGAAAATCGTGTTTACTATATAACCGAGGATACTAATGCCTATATCTCCGTAAAGGTGTCCAAAACTGAGGATTTGGGTTCTCATACTATGTTTGTGGGCGAGATTACCGATATGGAAATTCTCGGTGAGGAACCATCTGTGACCTACGCATATTATTTCCAGCATATTAAGCCAAAACCAGAAGCATCTGCTTCACCTTCAGGCAAGACAGTATGGCGTTGCAAGATCTGCGGCTATGAGTACGAAGGGGAGGAAATTCCTGAAGATTATATCTGTCCTATTTGCAAGCATCCCGCTTCTGATTTTGAGAAAGTTCTGTGATATTTAGATGGCCTTGCACATCATATGATGGGCGAGGCTGTCTTTTTGCATTTTTTTATGAGATTTTTAGTAAGGATGAATAATTTGGTGTAATAAGATTCAGTTAAAAAAGGCAAGGGGGAGTTGCCGGGACTGTGGCTAAATTATTGTAAGTTTGATTTTTTTCTGCTAGAATTTTTGCTTAGGAGGAAAGATAAGTAACTGATTGTATATATAAAAGTGCATATTAGTGATATAATGTGTTTATGGATGAGTTTAGACATGAATACATTAAATATCACTAATTACAAGCCAAAAAAGTTTGCTAAATTGCTCAACGTTTCAGTAAAACACTACAACGCTGGGATAGAGAAAAAACTCTTATAGCAAATAGAAGCCCGACTAATCGAAAATATTATACTTACGACCAATATTTGCAATTTAAGGGAATAGGATTCGTGATTATGGCAGTGGATTAAACTATAATCGCAAGAAATGGAATCAGCTTCTTGTTGAAGTCATGGAAAACAAGACAAAAATGATATTGGTTTGATTGCGTAAATATAAAAAGCAGATAGAAAGGGATGAGACTGTTGCTAAAGGCATTCAAGACGGAGATAGCACCAAGTAAAGAGCAGAATAAAAAAATCATTCGCTCAATCGGCATAGCTAGATTTCTATATAATCAATACATTGCCTATAATAAAAAACTATACAAAATGTATCAGCGTGGCCTGTTAGATAGCCGACAAAAGCATTTTGTAACTGCTAAAGACTTTGACAAATATGTAAATCATAATCTAAAGATAAAACTGCCGTGGATAGATGAGTGTGGTTCTAAGGCTCGTAAAAAAGCGTTAGTAAATGCCGAAATTGCTTTTAAGAGATTTTTCGATGGTCTGGCAGGCTTTCCACGATTCAAGAAGAAATCCAATCAAGATATGAAGCTATATTTTCCCAAGAATAACAAAGGTGATTGGAGGATATGGCGTCATAAATTGATGATACCTACACTGAAGCAGGTAAGGCTTAAAGAATCTGGCTATCTGCCTGTAGGTGCTAAAGTTATTAATGGTACAGTTTCCTGTAAAGCTGGCAGGTTTTATGTTTCTGTTGTGATTGATATTGATGAAAAATCTAAATACAACAAGGATTTAGAAGCATCTTATCATATCACAACCGATGGCATAGGAATAGATTTAGGTGTCAAAGATTTAGCAATAGTGAGTAATGGTAATACATTTAAAAATATTAATAAGAGTTCAAAGGTCAAACGACTGGAGAAACGGCTTCGTAGAGAGCAGAGGCGACTTAGCCGTAAATATGAGTTTAGAAAAAAGAAAGGTGGTATAACTGCTACTGCCTCTGCAAATATAGACAAGCAAAAGCTAAAGGTACAGAAAATTCATCATCGTATAGACACAATCCGTGAGGATTATGAAAATAAAGTCCTCCATGAAATTGTGAAACAAAAACCACGTTTCATAACAATGGAAGATTTAAATGTAAAAGGTATGATGAAGAATAAACATTTAGCAAAAGCCGTGGCAGCACAGAGGTTTAATTTAATATTGACTAAATTAAAACGTAAAGCCCAAATTATCGGTATAGAATTTAGAACGGTTGATAGATTTTACCCAAGTTCTAAAACCTGTCATACTTGTGGACATACAAATAAAGGTCTGAAACTCAAAGACCGCATATATATTTGTCCTAAGTGCGGTTATACCAAAGATAGGGATTTTAACGCTGCACTTAATTTGCGAGATGCGAAAGAATATCGGGTAGTTTAACGACAAAAGTCTCGATATATGTACCGATGGCTAGTCGGGAACAGGCTTGCCTCCTTGTTTTAAACAAGGAGTGTATTGCTAACGCCTTTGGAGTGTACAAGAACTTGCGAGTAGTTGAAGTCTCATGACTTAACCAAAGCATGCACGATGAATAAGGAACTGCAAATCGTGAGATTGTGGCGAAACATCTAGTGTAGACATGTTTGTCTATATTTTTAGTAGCAGGTTGGTGTTTATGAAAAATATAAAGGAAGTTTTGCAGGCAGGCCACCAGTGGATGGAAGCATATATGAAGTCTTTTTACTGTGAGGATAAGGATATTATGTTTGGTATTCAGATGAAGGAAAAGCATACTGGCTATGTTACGACCAATGCCAGACAACTGGCTCTGCATTTGCAATTGTCTCCTCATGATGTGGATTTGGCAGAGCTGATAGGCTTACTCCATGATGTGGGCAGGTTTCGTCAGTGGCAATTATATAAGACCTTTGTGGATGCCAAATCTGAGGATCATGCAGATTTGGGAGTAAAGGTGATTCAGGAGCTGCCTTTTTATGATTTGCTGGGGCAGGAGGAAAAGGATTTGGTGCTTTTTGCTATCAAGAATCATAATAAAAAAGAAATAGCTCCAGCACCGGATAAAAGGCATTTGCTCTTTGCCAAAATCATTCGGGATGCAGATAAACTTGATATTTTCCGGGTGTTGGCTCCCTATCTTACAGCTAATCCAGATGCCGAGGGCCAGTCTGCGGCTATTCGCAAATTTATGAAAGGGCCTAATGGAGATGCTACTGGGGAGATGGGGGTATTTGCTCCTGGGTTCTTGGAGAAATTTGTGCGAGGGGAGCAGGTGGATTATACCATGATTCGCACCAATGAAGATAGAAAGCTGGTGCGGTTGATGTGGGTATATGATGTGAACTATGCTTGGACCTTGCAACGGATTCGAGATAAAGGATATATTGAGGCCATTATTGCAAATCTGCCAGATAGCGAGCTGCTGCGTCAAGGTGTGGAGAGGTTGCAGAAATATGTGGCAGCTAAATGTGCCAGTCCTGATATTGCACTATTAAATAAAAACCACTATAATTTAAGTTAGTTTATATTATCTTTACCTTATATTATAACAAAAGCTTGCTGGCTTTTGTAAATGCGGAGGGGTTTTTTATGAAAATAGATGGTTTAGGTACTAGGCCTACACTGGCCTCCAGAAATATGGATGCCGGTCACAGAGCAGCCTCTCTGGAGGGAGATTTTGCCTCAGAGCTGGAGGATCAGCAGGGAGAAATGTCTCGTGAGCAGCTGCAGCAAATGCTGGACAAGATTGATGAGCAGGGACAGCGCCTTACTAAGACACCTACCTATGATGAATTGAAGTCCTATCGGGGATTAATCAAGAACTTTGTTGGCACGGTGGTTTCCCAGATGTACTCTGTTAACACCCAGGCAGGCTGGGACAGAATGGGGCGGCAAAAGGTATATACCACTGTCCGGAAAATTGACCGGGAACTGGAAAATATGGCAGAGAAAATCCGCCTAGGCCAGACCAAGCAGCTGGATATTGTGGCCAGCCATGATGCGATTCGCGGTATGCTGGTAGATTTGTATATGTAGGCCCTGCTGTTATGAATATGCAGTGGAACAATATTATAGGTCATAAGCAGGTTATAACTCAGCTATGCTTAATGCAGCAGGAGGATAGAATCCCCCATGCCATGTTGTTTTGTGGTACAGATGGGGTAGGTAAATTTCTTGTAGCAGAGGCCTTGGCAGCGGCCATACTATGTCATGCTCCTGTCCACAATCAGGCCTGCGGTCATTGCAAGGCTTGTCGAGCTTTGGCAGCTGGTACCCATCCGGATTTTTTTCAGATTCAGCCGGAAAGCGAAACCAAGGCAGCACCTGCCATTCGGATTGAGGCGGTTAGAAAGCTGCAGGAGGAGATAGCCCGTATACCTCTTTTGTCAGAACGGCGGGTGGTTATTATGCAGGAGGCAGACAAAATGAATGAGGCTGCTGCCAATTGCCTGCTGAAAACCATTGAGGAGCCTTCGGGGCAGATTGTGTTTATCCTGCTTACCAGTCGGCCATCAGCCTTGCTGGATACCATTATTTCCCGTTGTATGCGGGTGGAATTTGGCATTCTTCAACCTGAGGAGCTGGTGGCGATATTGCACCAGCAGGGGATAGAGGAGCCTTTGGCTGGCAAATTGGCCTCCATTGCCGACGGCAGTGTGTCAAAGGCACTGGCCATGCAGGATGAGGAGCTGTTGAATTTGCAGGCTCAGGCCTTTGACCTGGCTTCGGCGGCAGGCACTCTTGGGGTGGAACAGCTTTTGCAGCTGGCCAAGGAAATGTCCAATCACAGTCGGGAAAGGCTGATTCAGTGGCTAGGCTTCTTAGCCATGATTTACCGTGATTTGCTGATGCTGTACAGTGGCAGCGGTCTGCCCTTGTACAATCAGTCAGATATAGATAGATTGTCCTCCTTGCTGAACAAATACCATCAGCAGGAGCTGTTGCAGCTTTTGCAGCTGGTACAGGATTACCAGAAGCGATTGGGCAGCAATGTAAATACTCAGCTTTGCCTGGAGGGCTTTCTCATTAGGATAAATAATTATTTGGAGGAATAAATGCAGACAGTTGTAGGAGTCCGTTTCAAGCGGGCTGGTAAGATATACTATTTTAGTCCAGGGAAGCTGGATATTAAGCTAAATGACAATGTTATTGTGGAAACAGCCAGAGGGCTGGAATTTGGCACAGCCGTTATAGGGCCACGGGAGGTTTCTGATGGTGATGTGGTACTGCCCCTGAAGGTAGTACAGCGGCTGGCTACAGATGCTGATAAAGCCAAGGTGGAGGATAATGCCCAGCGTCGGGATGAGGCTTTCCGTCTTTGTGAGGAAAAAATTGCCGCTCATGGCCTGCCTATGAAGCTGGTGGATGTGGAATATACCTTTGATGTAAATAAGATTATTTTCTATTTTACAGCTGATGGCCGCATTGATTTCCGGGAGCTGGTTAAGGATTTGGCAGCTATTTTCCGCACTCGTATTGAGCTGCGTCAGATTGGTGTGCGGGATGAGGCTAAGCTTATGGGTGGCATTGGCTGCTGTGGCCGTCCTTTGTGCTGTCATAGCTTTTTGGGGGAATTTGACCCGGTTTCCATTCGCATGGCCAAGGAACAGAATTTGTCCTTGAATCCAACTAAGATTTCCGGTATCTGCGGTCGTTTGATGTGCTGTCTGAAATACGAGAGCAATTGCTATAGCGGTAAATGCAACAAACGGAAGAAAATCAAGCCTCCTGTACAGGGCAGCAAGGTTATTACTGCCGAGGGCGAGGGGAAGGTTATCAATCTGAATATGCAGCGCCGTTCTGCTACCATTCTGCTGGATGACCGCAAGACTATTGTGGCTTCCTGGGAGGATGTTATTGAGAAGGACAGCGAGGATATGCAGTGAGCCAGGTGCAGGATTGGTCCCAGGTCCCCTTGGGGCCGGAGGAACGGCTGGACGACCTTCTTTGGGGTGGCAGACATATTATTCAAAATACCAATCAGTTTTGCTTCTCCATAGATGCTGTATTGCTGGCCCATTACCCTAAATATCATAGCAATTGGCGGGTTTTTGACCTAGGCACCGGCACAGGAGTTATGCCCCTGTTGATTGCTGATGAGGTAAAGGAAATTCACGCCTTGGAAATCAATCCGGTTATGGCTGCTTTAGCTCAGCGAAATGTAAAGCTCAATGGGCTGGAGGACAAAATTCATGTGGCTCAGGGGGATTACCGTCAAATCAGCCAACTGTATCAGCGGGAAAGCTTTGACTGCGTAATTGTTAATCCGCCCTATAGGCCAGTTCAGCAGGGGACAATTAGTGCCATGGAGGGTATAGCGGCAGCTCGCCATGAAATTACGGCTACCCTTGAGGATGTGGTGGCTGCGGCTCGTTATCTTCTGAGATTTCGAGGTAGATTTGCTATGGTGCATTTGCCTGAAAGATTGGGGGAAATCATGGTGGCTATGGCCAAGCATCAGATACAGCCCAAAAGATTGCAGCTGGTACAGCCCAAGCCCCATAAGGAATCCAATCTTATGCTTATAGAGGGCGTGGTAGGGGCTGCTCCCGGAGGCCTAAAGGCGGAGCTTCCCTTGGTAGTGCACAAGGCTGATGGCAGCTATACTGAGGAAATTTTAGCTATATACAATATGAAGAAATAAGGTGATTTTGCTTTGATGTCAGAAGAAAACAGGGGGTGTCTTTATCTGTCAGCAACCCCTATTGGCAATCTGGAGGATATGACCTATCGGGGAGTACGGATGCTGGCAGAGGCAGATTTGATTGCTGCCGAGGATACCCGCCATACCCGCAAGCTATTATCCCATTATGATATACATACACCTGCTACCAGTTATCACGAGCATAATAAGCTAACCAAGGGACCGGAGCTGGTGGAAAAAATGCTATCTGGTGCTGTGGTGGTTTGTGTAAGCGATGCAGGCCTGCCGGGAATCTCAGATCCTGGAGCCCATTTGGCGCAGCTGGCTATAGAGGCAGGAATACAGGTAAGTCCTTTGCCGGGAGCTAATGCAGCTTTGTCTGCCTTGATATGTTCAGGCTTGGATACAACCGCCTTTACCTTTTATGGATTTTTGCCAAAATCCAGCAAAAAAAGACGGGAGTTGTTGGAAAGAATAAAATGTTCTCCAGAAACCCTGATTTTTTATGAAGCTCCCCATCATCTCAAGGAAACTCTTAAACAATTATGCGAAGTCCTGGGGGAGGAAAGGCCGGCAGCAGCAGCTAGAGAGCTAACCAAACATTATGAGGAATTTAATCGTCGCAGCTTAGGGGAGCTGCTGGACTATTATCAGGCTAACGAGCCTCGAGGTGAATTTGTCCTGATAATTTCCGGCTATGATGCGGAAAATGCGGACTCTAGTAAGCAGGCAGAGGAAGTAACAGATCCGGTTCAGCTGGTAGAAGCCTTTGAACAGCAAGGACTTTCCCGAAAGGAAGCCATGCGGGAGACAGCAAAAAAATTGGGCATCAGCCGTCGGGATGTATATAATGTATTATTGAAGGCTTAGCAATTTGTTATTTACTGTGAATATACTAACAAGGCAGGATATGGCCCTGCCTCTGTGAATCTTATATATTAGGAGGTCCTATCGTTGGATAAGAAAAGTTTTTATATTACCACCCCAATTTATTACCCTAGTGCCAAGCTTCACATTGGCCACGCTTACTGCACCACTATTGCAGATTCTGTAGCTAGATTTCATCGTTTGGCAGATGAGGATGTTTTCTTTCTGACAGGCAGTGATGAGCATGGTCAGAAGATTCAGCAGAAGGCTGAGGAGCAGGGCATTACGCCAATTGAATATGTAAATCCTATTGTAGCAGGCTTTCAGAATCTCTGGAAGCTGTTGAATATTTCCAATGACGATTTTATCCGCACCACAGAGAAGCGTCATGAAAAGGTGGTTCAGGAGGTGTTCCGTCGTATTTATGCCAAGGGGGATATTTACAAGGGGGCCTATACCGGCCTTTATTGTACTCCATGTGAAAGCTATTGGACTGAGCATCAGCTGGATGAAAATGGCTGCTGTCCAGATTGTCACCGTCCTGTACAGGAGGTTTCTGAGGAGGCATATTTCTTCAAAATCAGTAAGTATGCCGATCGTCTCCTGAAATATATTGAAGAAAATCCAGATTTTATCCAGCCTGTATCCCGTCGCAATGAGATGATTAACTTTATTAATCAGGGCATGGAGGATCTGTGTATTTCCCGTACCTCCTTTGATTGGGGTATTCCAGTACCTATTGATGATAAGCACGTTATTTATGTATGGTTTGATGCTCTTACCAACTACTTAACCCCTATTGGCTATTTGGATGATCCAGAGAAATTTCAGAAGTTTTGGCCAGCCAATGTTCATCTGGTAGGTAAGGAAATTGTTCGTTTCCATTCCATTATTTGGCCATGTATTTTGATGGCCTTGGATTTGCCACTGCCAAAGCAGGTATTTGGCCACGGCTGGCTGGTCGTAGATGGCACCAAAATGTCCAAATCCATTGGCAATGTAGTAGATCCAATTGGCTTGATTGAGGAATTTGGTGCAGATGCTATCCGCTATTTCCTGCTTAGAGAAATCAATCTGGGCCAGGATGGCAATTTCTCCCGAGATGCTTTGATTCAGCGTATCAACTCTGATTTGGCTAATGATTTGGGTAATCTGCTCCATCGTACTTTGAACATGGTAGGCAAATTCCAGCAGGGGGTAGTTTTGGCACCAGAGGGACGCTCCGAAATTGATGCTTCTCTGATTGAGGATGCCATGACCGCTGTAAAGACCTTTGCTGATGATATGAACAATATGAAAATCAGCCATGCCATTAAGGCGGTTTGGGTCTTTATCAGCCGTGCTAATAAGTATATTGATGAAACTGCTCCTTGGGCTTTGGCCAAGGATGAAATCAAAAAGCAGGAGCTGGCCAATACCATGTACAATCTGGTAGAGGCTCTCCGGGTTATCAGCGGCCTGATTTATCCTTATATGCCAACCACCGCTGGTAAGTTGTGGCAGCAGCTGAACCTGCCTGGCACCATTGAGGAATTGCGTTTGGCTGATATTGAAAAATGGGGTGGCACTCCAGCCAATATGCATATTGGCCAGGCTCAGCAGCTTTTCCCTCGCATTGAGGTGGAAAAGGTGGAACAGCCAGTTAAGGAAGTCAAGAACAAGGCTGAGAGGCAGAAGTCCAAGAAGGATAAGCAGAAGGAAAGCCAGCCAGAGGGTGAGATTTCCATTGATGATTTTGCCAAAATCCAGCTACGGGTAGCCAAGGTGCTAGAGGCTGAGGCGGTGCCAAAGGCTGATAAGCTGTTGAAGTTGAAGATTGACCTGGGTGATGAGCAGAGAGAGCTGGTTTCTGGTATTGCCAAGCAGTACAAGCCGGAGGAACTGGTGGGCAAAAACGTTATTGTAGTTGCCAATCTGAAGGCTGCCAAGATTCGCGGTATAGTATCTCATGGCATGGTATTGGCTGCTTCTGCCGGGGATGATTTGAAGCTGGTAACAGTGGATATGCCTGTAGGAAGCGTGGTTCGCTAATGGCAGCTGTAACAGAAGCTATGGTGGCTCAGCTAGGCAAGGATTTAGGTCAGGCCAAGCTGATAGATACCCATGCTCACATTAATGTAGAGCATTTTGCTGAGGATAGGGATGCAGTGGTGGAGAGAGCAGCTCAGGCTGGTCTGAGCCACATTGTGAATATGGGGGACTCTATGGAGTCCTCCCAAAGTTCTGTGGCTCTTACCAAGGCATATCCTATGGTTTATACCGGCGTGGGGATTCATCCAGAGGAAGTCCATCCTATGACTCAGGGTGATGAAGACCAGCTGGCTGGCTGGGCAGTTTTGCCCAAGGTGGTAGCCATTGGGGAAATTGGCTTGGATTATTACTGGGAAAAGGATGGGGACAAAAGACAGCTGCAGCGGGAGCTTTTTATTCATCAGTTGGATTTGGCCCGTCAGCTTCATTTGCCAGTATGTGTCCACAATCGTGAGGCTCATGGGGATACTATGGAAATTCTCCGCAAAGAAGGCAAGGGCATCGTAGGCGTAATGCATTGCTTCTCTGGCAGTCTGGAAATTGCGCAGGAACTGGTGAAAATGGGCTGGTTTATTGGGGTAGATGGGCCCTTGACCTTCAAAAATGCCACCAAATTGCCAGAAATTGTGCAGAAGCTTCCTTTGGAGCGAATTGTGGTGGAAACTGATTGCCCTTATATGGCACCAGTGCCTATGCGAGGGAAGCGAAATGAGCCTGCCTTTGTCTATCATGTGGCAGCCAAGCTGGCTCAGCTCCGGGGAGAATCCCTAGAGAAGGTGGCCCACCAGACCACAGCTAATGCACTGGAGCTATATCCAAAGCTAGAATTGTAATTTTTGCGCAAAATCTCCTCATTTTTAGCCTGAAAAAATCAAAATATTCTCAAAGTGGTGTACAGGCCCAAAATCCCCATGATTACTGACTTTTTATCGTGATAAAACCCGTTGAAATTCCTTTAAAGTGGGATAGACTTCCTTGAAAATTTGACATAGAGGCTATTTTGTGATATAGTATCCTTCGTAATTTAATAAGGGGGTATTTAATGACCTTAAAGAAACTATATGTCCGATGTAGGAAGGATGTCCGGTATCCTATCAGCATAGGACTCATGTGCGGTACAATGATGCTTTCTGGTTTCATTTCCAACCGACATGTAACAATAGCAGTGGATGGCCAGCAGCTGGAGCTGAATACACCTTATAAGACACCAATGAACATCCTTAGTCAGGCCGGTGTAGACCTGCGAGAGGGTGATGAGTATTCCTTCTCCCATAACGAAAAGGGAGAGGTACTGACCGTCAATCGTGCTGCAACTATTACCATTGATTACAATGGTACAGAAGATAAAATTTTAACCTGCCAGCCAACAGTAGGAGAAGTCATGGAAACTTATGGCTATGTTGGCAATGGCTACGAGGTCGCAGAGGGGCTGGATGCCGCTGTTGTAACCGGTATGACTATCCATGTAAAGGATGTACCGGTAGCACCGCCTGTAACAGTGAATACTGTTAACACCAATCATGGTGACATGACCTACGCAAGCTGTTTATCAATGGAGGCTAGTGCCTATCTGCCATCTGATGGCAGTGGAGCAGGCATTACCGCCACAGGAGATATTGCTAGACGAGGAATCGTGGCTGTAGATCCTGATGTGATTCCCCTGGGCACCAGAGTATATATTCCAGGCTATGGAACTGCTGTGGCTGCTGATACAGGTGGAGCTATCCGTGGAAATAAAATAGATTTGTGCATGGAAAGCTACGGCGAGGCAATTGATTTTGGCCGCCGGTCGGTAGAAGTATACATCCTAAATTAAATAACCGGATAACTGTTGTATAACAGTAAGAAGCGGGGAATAGTACAGGCAGAACAGCCCTTTACTAGTCCCCGCTTCTTATTTGGGGTAATACGCAGGTAATTTATATAGGTATAATTGACTATTGTTCAATGGAAATTTACAAATGTTACAACATCTAAATATATAGGTAAAAATTTCCAAATATTTTTTTGTGTTGAAAAAAACATTTTTATAGCGTAAAATAGTACATAGGGATAGGAGGCTCTTGGGGAAGAGAGTCTTGCATAAGGAAGTTATAATGGTGCAGCAAATTTATCTGTACCAGCTATTTTTTAGTTGGGAGCTTATTATATGGAAATGGGTCATGAGGATTTGATTAGGTTAACTGAAAACCTAATCACTGAATATCTTAAGGAAGGCTCTATTGATGGATTGTCCCTTATGATGGATCCTGATATTATAGCCTATAGTCATTTAGATGTGAACTATGTACGAGGCGATTGGAATGTGAAGCAGTTTTTGCATAGGAAATATGAGCGTTTGTCGCCAATATCTTTGAATCGTTGCAAAATGCGCTGCACCATGACAGAGGAGGGAGCCTCTGTTTTGGCGTGTCTTATACTTAACTGTACCAAGGCCAAAAATTTAATCTTCCTGAATATAACATTTATGTACAAATTTCAGGAGGATGACTGTCCGGTTATTACAGGTATTCATATAGACCGGGATTATCGCCATGAGAATACCTTCAAGTCTGTTAGCCAAGGAAAATCAAATGGTGTTGTGGTGGATTATTTGGCCACCTATGATGAATTGACTGGTATCTACAATAAGCAGGCTTTTTATGCCAAAACCAAGGAAATGCTTTTGGACAATCCAGATAAAAATTTTGATTTATTGCGGATAAATGTTGAGCGTTTCAAGGTCCTGAATGACCTTTTTGGTGAGGCTACGGGAGATAAGCTGCTGCGGTATATAGGCAAATTCCTGAAGGAAATAAATCTGCCTCTCTGTGTCAGTGGCAGATTATATGCTGATAATTTTGCTGTCTGCTATGAAGCAGGCAAGGGTGATTCCCGTCGTATGATTAACACTCTGCAGATGGTGGCAGACAGCTTTGCCATCAACAATCGCACGATTCTGAGCTTTGGCCTATATCGTATTGATGATAAAGCCTTGCCCATAAGCGTGATGTGCGATAGGGCCAATATGGCCTTGTGGAGAGCCAAGGGCAATTTCAAAAATCCTTATTGCGAATACGATGAAAAAATGCGTCAGCAGGTGCTGAAAGAGCAAAAAATCATCAATGCCATGGAAAAGGCAATCCAAAATAAGGAATTTAATCTGTACCTACAGCCTAAATATGATATGGAAAAAGGTACCATAGTAGGTGCAGAAGCTTTGGTTCGTTGGATTAGTCATGAGAATGGCTTTATTTCCCCAGGAGATTTTATTCCGGTTTTTGAGAACAATGGCTTTGTTTATGAGGTAGACAAATTTATTTGGGAGGAAAGCTGCCACTGTTTGCGTAAGTGGCTGGATGAGGGACTTGAAGTACATCCCATATCCGTCAATGTATCTCGTATAGATTTGTATGATCCCAAATTAGTGGACCATTTGGTTGGCCTGCGGGAAAAATATCATTTGCCTGCAGACTATTTGCAGCTGGAAATTACAGAAAGTGCCTATACAGAAGATCCAGAGCAGATTATTGCCATTACCAATAAGCTGCGGGAGGTAGGATTCCTGATTCTCATGGATGATTTTGGCACGGGCTATTCTTCCTTGAATATGCTGAAGGATGTTCATCTGGATGTTTTGAAGCTGGATATGGGCTTTTTGAAAAAAAGCTGTTGTTCCCTTCGTTCCAGAAGCATTATTAGCGCCATTATTCAAATGGCCAAAAACCTGCATATGCAGACCATTGTTGAGGGTGTGGAGACCCAGGAACATGTGGAGTTCCTTAAAAGCCTAGGTTGCAGATATGCTCAGGGTTACTATTATTCCAAGCCACTGCCTGTTGATGAATTTGAAAAGCTGATTGGCGCTACAGGAAAATAGACAATACATTAGTAAAGAAAATAAGCAAATAGGGCCATGATAATAAAGCCTGGGCCGTAGGGAATGTAGTCCTTACGTCTTTTTCTTTTGCTGAGAATTGCCACTAAGGCCAACAGCCCTCCCAGAATAATGCCTCCTATGCCGGTAAATACCATAGCCTCTGGCTTTAGCCAAAGGCCAAGAGCAGCTAATAGCTTAATATCGCCGCCACCAATTCCTCCTCTGGTAAGAATGGCCAGCAAAAGAAAGATAAGACCGCTGGCTAGAGCTGTGAGAATCTGTAGGAAAAGCTGTTCAGGTTGAAGCAGCAATTGATAGCACAAGCCTAGAATGGCAAAAAGTGCCACCTGATGATTCATAATAATCTGCTGTTCCATATCGCTCCACATCATAATGAACAGAAAACTGCTGTAAAGGACAAAGAAAAAGGTACTGCCGGTTGTATAGATAGGTGGACTGATAATAGTATAGGTATTTAACAGGCCATAGCTGATGGCGCTATAGGGAAATAAGTTTATTACGATATAGGATATAATACCTATAAAAATAATAATTTTACCAGTACGCCACTGCCAGGGACAGGGATATTTGTGGGGAAAGCTTAATTCCTCTTTGTTTGCTAGGTAAAGCAAATTGAGCCAAGCGGATAGAAGGGTGATAATTATAATTTCCCCCAAGATATGCAAAGTGTTCAACACAATAAAATACCGTCCTTTCTAGGCAAAAGCATAGTTTTTTTCATTCAAGCAAACACGACTATAGTCCTTGCAATGTATAGGAAAATTTGGTATACTGAATTCGATGTAAAATGGATTCATATTGATGAAAATGATTGTTTTTGTATGGCAGAGGAATGACTTTATATAGATAATTAAAAGGATGATAGGCGTGAGGGAAAAATTTAATAGGGTTTGGACAATATTTTCAGAGAGATTAACCTATCGGCATTGGGTTGTTTTGGCAGGCCTTGTTAGTGGTATTTTGGGCCTGTTGGTTTTTGCAGGTTTGAGCACTAAGGAAAACAATGATAACTACGTTCCTATAGATACCGTGCAGGTGGTAGTAGCCAAACAGGATATTGCCCCCAAAACCATTATTAAGGAAAGCATGGTGGAGCTGCGGGAGGTGCCTACCTCCATGGTAGCTGATGATACCGTTAAGGATATAGGGGATATTGTTGACAAACCAGCCAAAGTAGAAATTTTCAAGGATGATATTATTTCTGCCCGCAAAGTTTTGACGGATATAAAAATGGTGGGCTTTACGGGAGAAATTCCTCCAGAGTGCCGGGCTATCAGTATAGGTATTACAGATATTACAGGGGTAGCCGGTTTTGCTAAGGCTGGGGATTATGTGGATATTATGCTGATTGCCAAGGGCGATGACAAAATGACTGGCCGCATTATCCTGCAGGATGTACTGCTGTTGGCAGTCAACAAAATTTCTGCGGACAGATCCGGAATGGCTAAGGGTGATGGCAAAAATGCAGGCGATAAGGGAGATAAAAAGCAGGATGGCGTCAATGAGAGTCTTGCTGCCCAGGAGGCTATGACCGAATTGGCTACTGCCACTGTGGCTGTACTGCCAGAGGATGCCTTGAAGCTTATTACGGAGGCTCAGGAGGGAACCTTGTATTTGGCATTGCGGCCCTATAAGCCTCGGGCTAAATTTACCACAGAAACCAAGCACATTTATTATTCTAGCACAAAAAGCTACAAACCTGCTACAGGAACTACAGCTCCACCACAGAGTCAGAGTCAGTCAGCTCCTGCCAGTCAGTCTGTAGCACCGTCAGCTCCGGCTAATCCAGCCCCTGCTGGCAGAGTAGAGGTTATTCGGGCAAATTCATCAACCAGGGAGGGTAAATGATGCATAGATATTTAGGCAAAATGAAGAATTATATCTATCTGCTGGCTTCCCTGCTGTTTTTCCTATCAGGCTCAGTGGTAGAGGCGGCTCCACAGCCCATATGGTTGGAATTGAATCAGGCTTACCTTTATGAGGCGGGCAGCTCTCCTATAACCAGAGTTTCTGTAGCCAATCCAGACATTGCAGATGTTCTAGTTTTGGATAATACCACCCTGAATATTATTGGCAAGGCTCCCGGCTCTACAAGCTTATCCATATGGAGTGAAAATGAAATGCGGCAGGATTTTGTGATTTCTGTTAGCAATGTAGATACTACTACAGGTTATTTTATCCAACAATCCATAGGTATGTCTGGGGTGCAGGTGGTGAAGGTAGGAGAGAAGCTGGTATTGCAGGGAACTGTGGAAAATCAGCATGAGCTGGATCAAGCCTTGGGTATAGCAGGACTTTATGCAGAGAAGGACAATATCGTCAACCTGCTGCAGATGAAGAACCCCATTATGGTGAATTTATCTGCTTTGGTAATTGATATTAGCGGTAAAGATGCCAGCGATTTGGGCTTTAAATATGGAGTAGCTAAAGAAATTTCTACAGATGCTGGAACCACTAATATTACCTTTGGCACAGCTGGTAATTTTTATGGCGGTATGGATTGGCAGGATTATACCCATCATCCCTTTCAAAATGTAGATTTTATGATTCAGGCCTTGGTCAGTCAAAATAAGCTCAAGGTACTGTCCAGACCGAATATCACTACCATGAGTGGTGAGGAAGCAGAAATTCTCATTGGTGGAGAGCTGCCTATTCCTACTACTATTGACGGAGAAATTTCCATCGAGTGGAAATCCTACGGCATTAATTTGAAAATAAAGCCTCAGGTAGATGGGGAAAACAAAATAACCTCCAAGATTGAGGCCGAGGTTAGTGGCATTGATGCCAGCGTGGCTATTCCTACTACAGCAGGAAAGATTCCAGGTCTAGTTTCCCGCAAAGCCTCTACGGTGCTATCTGTGCCTGATGGACAGACCATGGCCATTGGAGGACTGATGAATAGTGACGAAAGCAAGGTTGTTACCAAGGTACCTTTGCTAGGGGACATTCCTGTTATTGGTGAGTTCTTCAAGCATACCTCAAAATCCAAGGATAAGAGGGAGCTGATGATTCTCATTACCCCAACCATTGTTACCAATAACGATCCTGTGAAGGGTTCCTCCAAGATGTGGGAGGAGGTAGAAAACAGCAAGCGTCAGTGGCAGGACATGGAGAATATTTATCCTAACGATCCCCCAGCCCCCGTCAGCACTGAGCCTTTAGGTCCTCTCTACAAAAAGAGAGATACCTCTCAGGCACCTAGCTGGACTGCTAAGGCTGAGGCGGAGCTTCGTCAGGCGGCTGAGCAGGCAGAAGGGGGAGCCGTAGATGACTGAGAAAAAAATCAGTGGCGTTGTCATTACCTTTTTTAGTACAGCTTCTGCTGTAGGCAAAACCCTTATCAGCGTAAATATGGCTTCAGAGCTGGCCCGGCAGGGATATCGTGTCTGCCTGGCAGATTATGATTTGCAATTTGGGGATATTGCCAATTACCTTAGATTGTCAGCCCATCCCTCCTCCTATGATGTTATTGAAGCCTTGAAGCAAAATAATCAGGGGGATTTACAGCAGCTTTTAGTTCCCTATAGATATGGAACTATTTCCTTTGATGTATTGCCAGCACCGGAGTCTCTAGAGCAGGCTTACAATCTGTCTCCGGAGGACTGTACGGAGCTTATAAAAAAACTGCGGCTTCTTTACGATTACGTGATTATTGATACCACCAGTATGTTTAGCAAGCTGAATTTGGCTATGCTGGATTTAAGCACCATTGTTACCTTTCTAGGAGTAGTGGATTTTATTCCCACTATCAAGAATATGAAAATCGGTAATGATACTTTGCGCACCCTTAATTACAATACCAATAAGATTCGTATGGTACTGAACCGCAGTGATGCCAAAACCCGTATTCCATTGGATTCTGTGGAAAAGCTGCTGGGAGAGGGGTTTTATCATATTCTGCCCAATGATTTCCAGGCGGCCAGCGAATCTATTGCCACAGGTGTGCCTCTGGTTTTGGGGGATTCTGATGGTGTGCTGGCAGAGGAAATTCGCAAGCTGATTTCCCGTTATACCAACAAGGCTTATGTGCCAGAGCGGGAGGCTGTACCTGTCAAAAGTCAGGAGCGTCGCAAGAGTGGTTTCTTTGGGAAGATTTTTGGGAGGTAAGCAACAGTTAAAATAAACTTATAAAAATTTATAAATAAATACTGTTCAAATTACAATTTTATGGTATGATAA
>CAKPYV010000015.1 GCA_934203205.1 uncultured Anaerovibrio sp.
GCGAGAGCGTGCCTGAAAGGGTACTCCCATATCGCCATATTAGGTAATAAATGCACCTCGATAAATCAGAATTTATTTTATTCTCAACAACACCTGCATAAGCTTTATTGGCTCGCTTTCAAATATCTCTGTTTCCTTTACTAAGGCTTTGGAAAAATCTCGTCTGTGATCTAATATTTTTGAAAAGGCTCCCAATACATCCAATATATTAAATTTCTGCCATGTCTCATCCAGGCCATAAGCAGTATAAATCCATAACTGGCACATTTCATAAGCGATCAAATAGGAAAAATAATTATGCAAAAAGCCTCCACTAAAGGAATATGGATAGCCATGCAAAAGCCATTCATGCTGCCAATATCGCTCTAAAATGCTTCCAAAGTGCTCTTGTATCAGCTGATGCCTTTCCTCATATACATTGTTATGGTACTTATTCATTATTTGCCAAGACTCGCCCTCAGCCAGCAAGTCTTTTTCCTGCTCCAGCGCCTTGATAATACCATTCATAAATTGGTGATGCGCCCTTGGATAATATTGCCAATTATCCCACAGCCCAGATATTTCCTGCCGGAATACATCACTGCTATAATGCTCTATCAAGCCTGTTACAGCTTCTACATCCTGCTGGCAATCTTCCACTCTGTCCAAGAATAAGCCTAATAGTACCAAGCGTTGCTCAAAGGTGTAGGAAGCATTTTGCAAAATAGCCAAGCCTCCCATCATAATATGAATAGCTACCAAATCATCAGGTACCTCCTTTGGCTGAAGGGATTTAGCTGCCAATTGCCATGCAGGGGTATCATCCTCACAGCTCATTTGCTGTATTTCCATCCCCTCAGATGAACGCAATGCCTGCTCCGCTGCTACTGGACAGGTCAGGCTCATCAGTCTGAATTGATAATTGCCTATTTTTTGTACAATTCGGGGATATGTTTTGCAGGTTTCGGATAAGGCTTCCTCCCCAAAATTTCTTTGGACATAACAAAAATTATCCTCACACAGCAGTGAACAGGCTCCTTCCGGACTAAATTTAATGCCAAAACCAGAAGCGCGGTTTGAGGGTTCAATGCTTGACAATATTTTTCTCCGTACATCAGGATTCTTGATACGCTGATATTTCTTGTAGGTTTCCCGATCAATATCTATAAACCAGATCTTCCTGCAACATTTAGCATTGCATTTAGAACCATCACATTGAAAATCACCTACGTATTTAGGCTGCAATATTATGCTCTGATTGCTCATAAGAAAATATCTACCTTTCTATACTATTTCATAAAAAGAATGGAGCGGGAGTGACAACTCTCCCGCCCCATATGCAATGGTAGTTCTAATAACACACCTTGATCCTTCAGGCTAGCAACAAGAAGGGGTGCGGAATTAGCATATTAAATTTATATATACCAGTGGCAAGCGAAACCTTGCCACTAAATATATCATAATAATTTGACAGCTTATCTAAATAGATTTGCCATCAACCAGCTATCCTAGCTATGCTCTTACTGGAGCAGGGACAATACGTTGGAGCTGGACTGGTTAGCCTGAGCCAACATGGACTGAGCAGCCTGCAGCAGAACATTGTTCCTGGTGTAGTTGGTCATTTCCTTAGCCATATCAGCATCACGAATAGTGGACTCGGAAGCCTGAACATTCTCAGATGCAGTGGTCAGGTTGGTGGAAGTGTACTCCAGACGGGACTCAACGGAACCAATGGTGGTCTGCTGGTCAAGAGCCTTCTGGATTGCATTATCCAGTACATTGATAGCAGCATTTGCCTTAGCCTGATTAGAAATGTTCAACTTGGTACCATCTGCACCCTGCAAGCCCAGAGCCTCAGCACGCATATCGGTAAGACCAACCTTAATAGACTGGTTAGCCTTGGCACCAACCTGCAGGCTGATAGCATTGTCATCGGACTTATTCTGAGCACGCACAGTCTCCTCAAAAGCATCCAAAGCTGCATTAGCAGACTTCTTTACATTGCCCTGAGCATCAGATACGGAGATATTCAAGCCGGAAATCTGGCCACCGATACCAGCATTATTGGCAGTAATGGTAACCGCATTCTGTCCAGATGCAGTTGTTACCACTTCATCAGCAGAATTTACGCCAACATTGGAGCCAGTCATCAAGGCAGGTGCGGTAAACTTGGAAACTACATTTTCCTGAGCAGCCTTCAGAGCATCAGCAGCAGTACCTACAGCATCCTTAGCGTCCTTCACAGATTTAAGTGCAGTAATATAGCCCTTAAAGGCATCAGCTGCAATAATTCTATCATTACCAGCAGCACCACCCTTAAATTCGGTGGTCAGATTATTCAATGCAGTATTACCTTTAGTTTCATCGTAAGTACCATCTAACACTTTGCTAGCTATCGTATCCAGAGCCTTGGCAAATTCAGCCTTCATATCTGCAGCATTGGTGTCAGTTTTAGCCGCAGCAGCTACAGCTGTACCATTCTGAATAGCACCTTGGTCATCAAAAGTGAAACCTTTTTTATAGGCTATCTGAGTTGCAGAATCAATACCTGCTCCCATAGCGGTTTCCAATGCACTACGCAAGGCATCTGCACCAGCCTGAGCAGTATTAACTTTTTGCTGTTTCTCAAGGGCATCCAACTGCTTGGTTGCATCCTCATAGGCCTTAACAGAGTTGCTCATATTATTTTTTGCGGTATTGAAATCAGCAACATCCTCACGATAGGCAGCAACAGCTTCCTTCAAGCCAGCGTTGGTAGGCACTTCATAGGCAGCCTTCAACTTTGCTTCCATATCGGAGGTATCCAAAGTAGCAGCCTTGCCATCCCAAGCGATACCAGCCTTTTTCAAAGCAGCACCCAAGGTACCAGCAGTACCCTTATTTTTAGTAGCATCCGCTGGATCATATTCGCCCATGGCAGACTCAGCCTTAGCCAATTCCTTATCGGCATTGATTACATTATTGTACAGATCACCAGCACCATAGGCAAAGCCATTTCCATCCTTAAAGCCCTTGGTTGCAAGATCACCAGCACCAGTAGAATCTGCAATATTACCAGCGTTAGCACCTGCAGTACTCTTTGCAGGGGTCTGAGTAGCATCTGCATCAGTACCATTGGACAGCTGACCTTTTAAATACTCAATGGCCTTGGCCTCAGCAGAGGCAGAAGAAATGCCCTGTGCACCACCAGCAGCCTTTACGGCATCATTATCGTTGGTAGCGAAAATCTGATTGTCCTTATCAATATCCTCAGCAGCAGCAAAAATATCCTGCAAGGTCTTGTCGCCTACCTGGAAAGTAGTGCTATAGGTCTTACCACCCTGTACATAGGAAACAGTAACCTTATCGGTATCGTGAATCTCAAGGGAGTCACCACTGCGAGCCTCCAATTTGGTCAGCTTGGTATCAGCCTTGGTATCTTCGGAAAGATTTTGATTGGACAGAGCAGTGTAGGTAGCCTTACCCAAAGAGTTCTTGGAACCGTCAACCAAATATTTGCCATTGAAGGTTACGTTTGCGTTATCGTTAATCTGGTCAATGGACTGATCCAGTTCCTTCTGGATGGTCTGACGGTCAGAATCGGTGTTGGAATCGTTGGCTGCATTTACAGCCTTTTCCTTCAAAGTCTTGAGAATCTCAACAGTGGAGCTTACAGCACCCTCAGCAACCTTCATCATGGAGCTGCCATTCTGGGTGTTCTGATTTGCCTGATCCAGGGAACGGATCTGTACACGCATACGCTCAGAAATAGCGTAGCCGGAAGCATCATCAGCAGCGCTGTTAATCTTCATGCCGGAAGAAACCTTCTGCAGGCTCTTGGACAGGGCGCTGGAGTTCTTGTTCAAAGTGTTGAGAGTGTTAATTGCGGTCATGTTGTTCTTTACGACCATAGCCATAGTAAATTCCTCCTTGATTTAAAAAACATCTAAAGAGAGATTGCATCCTTGCTATCTCTCCCATATAGGTAGGATTTTTCAGGAAAAATCCTGTCCCAGCCTCCGCGGAAAAATTGTCTGGTACAGAGCTTTTCTCTACTCCATCCTCGGTGACTATATTTTAATATAGAAGTTGAAAAAATCAAGTATATTCGTAAGTTTTTAGGTCAAATTTCATTCCTGTGGCTACATGGGGGTTCTAGGGCCTCTCTGGCCTCATATGCCAGCCTCGTTCATGGCACTTAATAGTTTCCTAATTTTTGCAACTAAGTTGCAAATCATCTACCCCCACCAATTCCCCTATCCTCATATTCCTCCACAGCCCGCCTCTAACACCTGCCTACAACAGCCTTATTCTTGACACAAAAATAAGGGCATATCCGCCTTACAAGCCGAATACGCCCAATTTTTTCACAAATTCTGTAGATATTTAGTTTTTCTTATTGTTTATATTTTATTTTTCTCGATACATCCAATTTTTATAAATACAGCGATAATTCTCGATGATTCGCCAACAGTAGTTATCCTATGATTTGCATTTTTGTGACTCTCTTGGGAGTTACTATCGCCTGTATAGCTTTTGGCTACCAACTTGGCAAGGATATCAACAAAAGAAAATAACCGCCCCAGTTCCCAATCTTGAGCGGTCATTTTCTACTTAACTTTGAGGGCTAACCGTCTATCGGTAGCACTTTCTTTATATTTATTTTACTACAAACCTCAACAATATGCAATAAATTCTGATTTGCAGAGTTGGCAATCTCCCTAAGGATGTAAATATAATTCGAGATGTCAAAGGTTTTCGAAATACAGCCTGCGGTCATAACGACTTTCGCTCTGTCCGACTTAATGGCCCTATTTGATGGTTTATCCTTACGCATTAATACCGCTTGTCGCTGAGCCAATTCACAGAGGCTGTAATGATAGAGAGTGCCACCGGGGCCACTTTTGCTGCGCAAAAGCAAGAGTCTCCCGACGCAAAAGTGTCATGCCCCTCCGGCTGTTGTCGAATCATCAAGGCTTATCGGTATTGCCAATCTTCGATAATTCTGCTACCTTCGTAAAAAATCGGTCATTTCAAACAGTGCCAAGGCGGAAAATTGCGATGAATACACTAATGAGCGGTATGGGAGTACCCTGCACAGGTACTCTTCGCGCCTCGGTACTTAGCGATTCATGAGCTTTCGGGGCGTCAGCCACGAATTGCCTCATGAGAGCTTTAGTACCGCTAGGCGAGAAAAGTAGCGAGAGCGTGCCTGAAAGGGTACTCCCATATCGCCATATAGGTAATTGATGTATTCGGCAAATCAGAATTTATTGCACACTATTGAGGTTTGTAGTATAATAAATATAAAGAAAGTGCTACCGATAGACGGTTAGCCCTCAATTTTAAAGTAGTTGAAAATAACCGTTCAAGATTGGTGGCTTGGGGCGGTTATTTTCTTTTGTGAATATCCTTGCCTAGTTGGTAGCCAAAAGCTATACAGGCGATAGCAACTCCCAAGAGAGTCACAAAAATGCCAATAATATCCAAGGACAAAGCATCACCCCCTCCGCAATAGGATGACCGCTTAAGCCTACGGCCTCATTTTGGAGGGTAAGAATCCCTCCAAAAACGCAAAAACGCTCAGAGGGCTAACCGCCTACCGTTATGGTAGCACTGTGATAATTATATCCCATGGCTATAGATAATAGCAAGTAAATTAGAAATTATTGTTATTTAAGCAGGAGATTGGAAAATATTATCGAATAATAAATATGTAAATCCTTTGTAAGTTTATTTTTGCAAAGGATTTTTTGTTGTCTATTTGGCTAACTATCACAGGTGAACTATCGTTGATTTTATTAAGTTAACGCAGGTCACATATCGACCACATCTTGCAGCAAGCACGAAAAAAGCAGTCCTGGCCTGGACTGCTTATTCGTAAGATGTTGTGACCATCAGTGTTGGCGCACTGTTTGACGGTCGGTTATCAAATGACTTAAAAACATGTAGCGGCGACCATCATTGTGGTTCGCTCTTTTTTATGTTTTTATTTTAGCTCACATAAACATCTTAGTCAAGTTTTGATTTGCCGAGTTGACTATCCCCCTAAATATTGGAAATGAAAGTCGTTATGTCAGTGGGTTCTCGAAATACAGCCTGCGGTCATAACGACTTTTGCTCTGTCCGACTTAATGGCCCTATCTGATGATTTATCCTAACGCAGTAATACCGCTTGTCGCTGAGCCAATTCACATAGGCCGTAATGATAGAGAGTGCCACCGGGGCCACTTTTGCTGTGCAAAAGCAGGAGTCTCCCGACGCAAAAGTGTCATGCCCCTCCGGCTGTTGTCGAATCATCGTGATTTTTCGATTCTATCTAAATATCCACAGCCGAGATAGTACCCACGAAAACCCGCTCTCGCTCCTAGCTAAGCCTAACGGATGCTAAATTCCTTCTGCGCCTTACGGCTTGAACTCATTAAGCACCGAGGCTTAGCAAGGGTTTTCTTAGGGTACTATCATCTGCTGTTCTATTCCAGTAAATACGTAAAAATTACAAATAGTGCCAAAGCAGAAAGACGCAATGAATACACTAATAAGCGGTATGGGAGTACCCTGCACAGGTACTCTTCGCGCCTCGGTACTTAGCGATTCATGAGCTTTCGGGGCGTCAGCCACGAATTGCCTCATGAGAGCTTTAGTACCGCTAGGCGAGAAAAGTAGCGAGAGCGTGCCTGAAAGGGTACTCCCATATCGCCATTAATAGTGGATAAGATGTATTCGGCAAATCAGAATTTGCATCACCTACAAATCCATTACCCCATAATGCACCTTGGAATACTTTCCCCCCGTAATTTTCTCAAATCCTAATCTGTCAAATTCCTCACTGCCGTTGGCTTCCTTCATCACAACTCTGCTTCTAGCCACCCGTTTGGCTTCCTCCACCGCCTCCACCGACAAGGCTGCATGATTGGCCACACTGCGCAATGGAGATATTCCATTGCTGGCAGCTAAGGGTTTCCGAAACATGGGATCAAAATACACCACATCATAGGCATTATCCGGCTGTTGCCGCAAATAGTCCAAATAATCCATATTAACCACCTCTATACGGCGCATAGCCCCATAAAGGGGATAATTTCCCGGCAGAAAATGCTGCAAGCCATGACCAGTAACCGCTGCAATCAAGGGACTGCTTTCTACTCCAACCACACGGCCCTTTTCCCCCACGCCAAAGCTGGCCACAATAGCATCTGCCCCAAAGCCCAAGGTACAATCCAGGACAGACATCCCCTCCTGCAGCCCCATAGCCTCTGACATATGGTCCCTTTCCCCCTTGCGGAGATTCTTTACCCGCAGTTGGGACATATTGGGGTGAAAAAACATTTCCCCGGCACTGCTATTCAGCTTCAGCTCCTGAGGATACGCCACCAGCACTGCCTCCACAGCATATTTCTCCATCAGCTTGCCCACAGATTCCTTATGCCGTTCCACATAATCTATCTGAAGCCTTGCTGATAGCTCCTGAGCCAAAGCCACACTTTCCTCGCGACATTTTCTTTCCGTTGTAACAATTGCTTTCACCAACCAGCAAAGCTCCCTTATCCTTGGCTAAAATCCTGTTCGTTTAAACATTTTGGCCAGCTCATCACTGCTAAATTTAATAATCGTAGGCCTGCCATGAGGACAGGTATAAGGCATGGCTGTATCATTCAGCTCCTGCAGTAATATTTCCATCTGGCGATAATTCAGCTTAAACCCAGCCTTAATAGCTGCCTTACAGGCTGTAGTAGCCAAAACAGCCTGTCTTAGCTCTGCTGCCGTAGGTCTGTGCAGCTCCTCCATGGAAGCCAGCACCTCTCGAATAAATTCCTCTGCCTGACCACTAGGCACATCGGCAGGCACCTCCATTAAGCGGAATTGATTAGGCCCGCTAGGCTCCAAACCAAAGCCAAGACCTGCTAACAGCTCCAGATTTTCCTCAATAATCTGACTTTCATGGGTACTAAAATCCAAAATCAAATGTACCAGCAGCTGCTGACTAGGAATATGCTCCGCCTGTGCAGAAAATCTATCAAAAAGCACCCTTTCATGGGCTGCATGCTGATCCACAATATAGAGGCTATCTCCGTCCTGAGCAATAATATAGGTATCATCCACCTGACCAATAGGAATCATACCTGCTGTTGGCAATTTTTCCTCTTTATCAACTACTGATCGTACTGATTTTATTGGTTTATCCTGGGCCAGTGCGGTCGTCCCCTCCTGCCAGGTCATAGCAGGCTTCTCTTCCCTAAGAGGGAAGTTCATAACAGGTTTGCTTATACTATCTGTTTCATGAACCGTCTGATAAATATTTTCTACTTTCGGTTTGGCAGTCGGCCAGTTATTAACCGGCTGACCAAAATTTAGTTCCTGTAGTCCCTTTTCCACATGCTGCTGTACATGGTCGGCCTGGGCAGCCAGCTGACCTAGCTGTCCCGCCTGCCCCTTAGGCCGTACTGCATCCAGCACAGCCTTGTACACCGCCTTAAAAATCCTGCCCTCATCCTCGAATTTCATTTCCGTCTTTTGCGGATGAACATTAACATCAATAGTGTGCTGAGGCACCTCTATATTAAGGGCTATCAAAGGATAACCGCTCTTGGGAATCAAGGCGTGATAGGCATTATCTATAGCCTTAGCAATAGCTCGGCTGGCAATAATTCGTCCATTTACAATAAATGTCTGCCAACTGCGGCTGCTGCGAATAGCTGATGGCTTGGATACAAAGCCCCACAGCTTAATATCCTCATCCTCAAATTCCAAAGGCAAAAGAGACTGACCTACAGAAACCCCATAAAGACTTTGCAGGGTTTCCTTCAAATCCCCCCGCCCAGGGGTAGCAAGAGAAGATTTATTATTATTTATCAGCTTAAAGGCAATCTCTGGATGAGAAATCGCCAGCTTGATAATAAATTCATTAATCCTGCCAGATTCAGTATTGTTGGTTTTCAGGAATTTTTTGCGAGCCGGGGTATTGAAAAACAAATCCTCCACTCGAATGGTGGTGCCAAGATTACAGCCTGCCGCCCCTATCTCTGTGGTTTTGCCACCAGTGATTTTTATCTCCGTCCCCAGCTCAGCTCCAGCCTGTCTGGTCTGAAGGTTAAATCTGGAAACAGAGGCAATGCTGGGCAAAGCCTCTCCACGAAAGCCCAGGGTGGCAATAGCCTGCAAATCATCCACCTGAACAATTTTGCTGGTAGCATGACGCAGAATAGCCTTTTCCGCATCCTCCCGGCTCATGCCGATACCATTATCTGACACCCGCATAAAGCTGGTGCCCCCAGCCATAATCTCCACTTCAATACGATCAGCTTTGGCATCAATGGCATTTTCCACCAGCTCCTTAATTACAGAAGCAGGCCGTTCTACAACCTCGCCAGCGGCGATTTTGTTAATGGTATTATCATCCAAGACATGAACAAAGCTCATCCCAGACCAGCCTCCTTCTTCGCCTGCTGCTGCAGCTTGTACAGCTCATTCATAGCCTCCAATGGTGTCATGGTCATAACATCCAGCTTAAGCAAATCCTCGGTGAGAGTATTGCCAAAAAGGGAGCCCATGCCATTTTCCTGCTCCTGAGCAGGCTGAGTTTTTTCCTGCTGTACTCTTGCCACCTCTGCCACAGTCTCCAAGCCGTTTTCCTCCAAGCTGGCCAAAATCTTTTCAGCCCTGTTGGTAACAGCCTTGGGCAGTCCAGCCAGACGAGCCACATGAATACCATAGGATTTGTCTGCTGCCCCAGCAATAATCCGCCGCAGGAAGGTAATATCTCCTCCCTTATCCTTAACAGCAATACAGAAATTCTTGATTTTTTCATTTTCCAAATCCGTCAACTCATGATAATGGGTAGCAAAAAGAGTTTTGGCATGAATCTTGTCCTCCATATGCTCAATAACGGCTCTGGCAATGCTCATACCATCAAAGGTACTGGTACCACGGCCTATTTCATCCAAAATAACCAGACTATTGGAGGTAGCGTATTTGAGAATCTGAGCCACCTCGTTCATTTCTACCATAAAGGTACTTTGACCACTAACCAAATCATCACTGGCACCTATGCGGGTAAAAATTCTGTCCACAGGAGAAATATAAGCCTCCCTGGCAGGTACAAAGCTGCCAATCTGAGCCATAAGCACCAGCAAAGCAGTCTGCCGCATATAGGTAGATTTACCGGCCATATTAGGGCCGGTAATCAGCATAATCTCACAATCATTGTGATTCAATTTGGTATCGTTAGGTACAAACAGCTCCCGCTGAAGCAGCCGCTCCACCAAAGGATGCCGTCCCTCTCGAATATCAATCTGGCCATTAGCAGTCAAAACTGGACGGACATAATTATAATTATCTGCTGCCTCCGCCAAGGCTGTAAGTACATCCAATACAGCTATCTGACGGGCAGTATTCTGTATATCTCCTAGCTGAGCCTTGATGGTATCCCGCAGCTCCACAAAAAGATTATACTCTATGGTAACAATTTTTTCCTGGGCCCCCAGAATCTTGGTTTCAAACTCCTTTAGCTCTTGGGTAATATACCGCTCTGCATTGGCCAAGGTCTGCTTGCGGACATAATGCTCTGGCACTTTATCTGTACCGCTGTTCCGCACCTCAATATAGTAGCCAAATACCTTGTTGTAGCCAATCTTCAAATAGCGGATACCAGTTTTTTTCTTTTCCTGCTCCTCCATAGCCTGCAATAACTGCTTGCTGTTGTGGGCAATTTGACGGTATTGATCCAGCTCCTCATTGTAGCCATCCTTAATAATGCCACCCTCCCGAATAGTCAGGGCTGGATCATCTACAATGGCCTGCTCCAGCAAATCCGCCAATTCATCATAAAGATGTATCTCCCTATGACAACCTTGCAAAAGTCCAGCTTGGCAATGTTCCAAGCTGCTGCGGAGAGCTGGCAAGGCCTGAAAGGAGCTGCGGAGAGCTACCAAATCTCTAGCGTTGGCACTGCCTACCTCTATGCGGGTAAGGAGGCGTTCAAAATCATAGATATTTTTGCAAGCCTCCTGCAGCTGCTGGCGCAGGAGAAAATTTTCCTTTAGCTCCCCCACAGCATCCAACCGCTTGTTAATGGAAGCTATATTCATCAAAGGATATTCCAGCCATTTTCTTAGCAAACGAGTCCCCATGGCAGTATGAGTAAAATCCAATACCGCAAACAAGGTGCCTTTTTTGCCTCCATCCCGCAGATTTCTGGTAATTTCCAGATTGCGCAGGGTATAGGTATCCACCACCAGATTGTCTGCATAATCCAGCTTGGTAAGCTGGGACAGCTGGGACAAATCTGTCATAACCGTGTTGTGGAGATATTCCAACAGGGTAGCTACCGCAATTTCCCCAGCCCCCTTTTCGGGCCGATTATTAATATCAAAATGCTGAACAATAAGATTATCAATCTCCTTGGCTGGTTCAGCAATTTCCGTAAAAATACAATGCTCCAGCCTTAGCTTGACAAATTTCTCCAACTCCTGCCTCTGGCTAAGCTGGCCCAAAATCAGAATCTCTGGCAGCATTAATCTATACAGCTCGTCGCAAAGAACCTGCAGGCTGTCACTGCCCTTGTAGATACCATAAAAGCACTCACCAGTGGAAATATCCGCCCCAGCCAGCACCAGCTCCTTGTCCTGCTCATAGATTAGAGCAATATAATTATTCTGAGCTGATTTCAAAGCTCCCTCCTCCAAAATGGTGCCGGGAGTAACTACCTTGACTACCTCTCTTTTGGTTAAGCCCTTGGCCTTGGGATCTCCTATCTGCTCTGCTATAGCCACTCGATAGCCCTTGGCTACCAGCTTGGCCAGGTAGCCATCTACAGCGTGATAGGGTACACCACACATGGGATTTTTATTTACATCGCCACTTCGGCTGGTGAGAGTCAGCCCCAGCTCTCGAGAAACCACCGCTGCATCCTCAAAGAACATTTCATAGAAATCACCCAAACGAAAGAAAAGAATCTCCTGGGGATGCTTCTGCTTGATTTCCATGTATTGTTTTTGCATAGGGGTAAGTTCCATAATATCTCCTGTTCTATCTGAATCTATTTTCAGAGCAATCTATTTTCAGGCTTCCAAAGTACCCTTCAATATCCAGGTCTGGGCCTGCTGTATCTTTACCTGAACCAAATCTCCCGGCTTTTCCTTGCCAGTATACTGCCAAAGCACCAGCTTGTTGGTATCTGTACGGCCATTCCACACCGTTTCATCCGTATGACTTGGCCCCTCTACCATAACCTCCAGAGTCCGGCCCACCAACTGCTGGTTGATTTCCAGACTAATGCTGTTCTGCAGCTCCATCAGGCGGTTCAAACGCTGATGCTTAACTGCATCCTCCACCTGATTGTCCATTTCTGCTGCTGGTGTGCCAGACCGCTTAGAATAAATAAAGGTGTAGGCCTGGTCATAACGAATTTCCTCAATAAAGGCCATGAGCTGCTGGAAATCCTCCTCGGTTTCCCCAGGAAAGCCTACGATTAAATCCGTAGTAAGGCTGGCTTCTGGCACCGCAGCCCGAATACGAGCTACCAAATCCCGATACTGCTCCACCGTATAAACTCGGTTCATAGCCTTTAGGATTCGATTGCTGCCGTACTGCACTGGCAAATGGAAATGTCGGCAGATATGCTTGCTGTTTTTGATGACCTCAATAACCTCATTGCTAAGATCCTTTGGATGGGAAGTCATATAGCGTACCCGCTGAATGCCCTCTACCTTGTCTACCATCTTCAAAAGCTGGGCAAAGGTGGCCTTTTGATGATCTTTGCCATAGGAGTTTACATTCTGTCCCAGCAAAGTAACCTCCTTGTAGCCCTGAGCCACAGCCTCCTGTACCTCCCGCACAATATCCTCTGGCAGTCTGCTGCGCTCCCGGCCTCTTACATAAGGAACTATGCAATAGGTGCAGAAGTTGTTACAGCCATACATAATAGGAATCCAGGCGGAAAGAGCTGTATTACGCTGAATGGCCACATCCTCTGGCATTTCGTTTTCCCGCAGTTCTGTGTCCACCACATGCTTTACATTGGCAGCCTCCAACTTCTGGATAGTGCTAACCACCTCATGAATTTTATTGGTGCCCAGTACGAAATCAATATGAGGTGCACGCTTGATTAGCTTTTCCCCTTCCTTCTGAGCCATACAGCCGGTAATGCCTAGAATCAAATCCGGATTACGGCGCTTTAGAGCCTTGATTTCTCCGATTTTGCCGTATACCTTATCCTCTGCTGTTTCCCGAACACAGCAGGTATTAATAATAATCAAATCCGCCTGGTCCATCTCTTCCACAGACTGATAGCCCAGCTTGGCCAGCTCCCCCTCCATGCGCTCTGCATCACTGAAGTTCATCTGACAACCGTAGGTTAAAAATTTTACGTGTTTTTTGCTCATTTATCCTTTGCTCATCCTTTATATTTGTTGTACATTATATTTAAAGCTGATATACTATTGTACACTAAAAAGGGCAAAAATGGAATACCAGAGCAAAGGGGATTTGGCTTATGGCTACAGGGATAATTGCAGAATACAACCCATTTCACAATGGACACAAATATATGCTAAAGCAAATTGGGGAGCAATTTCCCCAGGAACCAATTATTATTTGTCTTAGCGGCAGTATTACCCAGCGGGGAGAAATGGCACTGCTGGACAAGTGGACCAGGGCCAAATTAGCTATTCTGGGAGGCGCCAATCTAGTTATTGAACTGCCTGCTGCTTTTGCCTGTCGTAGTGCCGAAGCCTTTGGCCAGGGAGGGACTACATTACTAACTGCCACAGGTGTAGTGGATAGACTAGCCTTTGGCACAGAATATCCTGACCTAGCCCAACTGAAAAAGGCGGCTTCCTTCGAACCAGATGTATATTCTAAGGAACTGCAACAGCTATTACAACAGGGTTTGTCCTATGGAGCTGCTATTACCAAGCTGATGAGTGAAAAGCTCCATTTGCCAGAAGCCATGCTTTATGAGCCTAATACCATTTTGGCTTTGGAATATCTGCGAAGCCTTGGAAAACTGCAAAAGCAGGGACAGCCTGTCCCTAAGCCTTGGTCTGTTAGACGACAAGGGGCAGGACATGGAGATACTCTCCCCAAAGGGAAATTTGCCAGTGGTACTACGCTGAGACAAATGACAGCTAATAGCCTGGACAAAAATTCTCTAAAGAAAGACCTTGAACCTCTAGTTCCTCCTACTGTATGTCAGGCTATTGTATCCTGTACAAGCTATCCAGACAAGGCAAAAATCTATCAGCTGCTGCGATACAAACTGCTTAGTACCGCTCCCCTGGGGCTTCAACAAATCCTTGGCATAAGTGAAGGACTAGAGCAAGCCATGTTACAAGCCATTAATTCCCCTAGTTATGATGAATTTGTCCATCACCTAGCCAGCCGTCGTTATCCCTCCACCAGAATCCAGCGCTTGATTAGCTATTTACTGCTATCTATGAACAAGGAGCTAGTGGAAAAAATGGATAATGCTGGCCCTCTCTATCTGCGGGTTTTGGCTATGGACAGCACTGGACGACAATTATTACGGCAAATAAAAAACAGAGGCAGATTGCCTCTGTTAAATAAAGTAACTTCTCTAGTAAATCGCCGTGATTTGCTTCATCCAGAAGCTATGAACCTGGCCCAGCAAATGCTGGCAATGGATATAGCTGCCACCAATCTACGGACTCTTGCTCTTGGCGAAACAGCCTCCCTATATGAGGACTATCTCCACTCTCCCTGCTATATAGAAAATTAACACCATCATACCTAAGGGAAGATTCTAACCTTAATACCCCTGGTATTTATCCAGCGTAAAAATTCAAGGTAAATTTGCTGGATAATCCCTCTGGCTGCTGTTTTAGCTCCATATTGCCAATTTGCACCAAAGGAGCCCCCTTATCCAGCTGACGCAGAAAGTCCAGCAAGTGAAAATAATCTCCCTGTAATTTTACCTTAACGGGCTGTATTTGCAGCTTGCCTAGAGGCTTGCTATCCATAGGCATCAGCTCCTGCAATTCCAGCCCGGAATTTCTCGCTGTCTGCTGTACATAGGCCAACAGCTCTGCCATTTGAATATTCCTTGGTAAAAGCTTTTCTGCCATTTGCCGCTGCTTGGCTACTTCCATTTGATAAACCTCCAAATTGGTATGATCTATTTGCAGCTGATTCAAAGCCGCTACTCTTGTAGTGGCTTTTTCTATGGCCTGCCTTTGCTCCTGATAAGCTTCTAACTGTTGATGGCCATACCAGATACCCATCCCCAATAGGAACGCCAGGGAAATCGTGGAGGCTATAAAGATACGCCATGCTCTCAACATTTATAACATCCTCCCCTTCAGCTGAAAATCCACCATGCCATCCTGACCTCTGTCCGCTGTATCCAAAATCATGGCCTGCTCCCCTTGCGGTACTTCCTCTTCTCCTTTTGGGGACAATTTATCCAACAGTTGGGAAATCTGATTGTAGGCTGCCGCCCGGCCCTGCAGCTGAACCTGTCCATCCTCCTGCAGCTTCACGCCTGTTAACCAAATACCATCCTCCATACTACTGCCCAATCTTACCAACACACTATAAGCAGGTTTGCCACTGCCATGAATATTTGTCAGCAGCTTATTCCGCCCCGCAATAGCTTCCCTATCAGCCTCTATAGCCTCCTGCCGCTTAGCCACATCCTCCAGCAGCTGAAGCTCATGATCCTTCACAGCCAGCTCCTCCTTAGCCTGATAATCAGTATACCACCCAAGAGTCAAGGCAAATACACTAACCCCAACGACTGCTCCCCACAGCAACTTAGCTGCCTTAAGCCAATGCCATTGATATTTATAGGTGTCTATATCCCCCAGAATCAGCCCCTGCTTATTTAAGCTACAAATAGCAGCATAAAATGCCTCCTGCATACCTATAGACCAGCTTTCCCATTCCTCTGGCAATGCTACATTATCTGGCACTTCTCCCGGACAAATCAAAATCCCCTGAACAATATCAAAAAATTCCCTGCCGACCTTAGTTTTCTCTGCCATAGACTTTTTGCTAATACCACCTATGCGTATATTGCCATCAGCCAGCTCTGTATAACTCCACCAATAAGGCTCCTGCCAAGCAGTAGCAGAAACAAAATCCAAGTTTACAGCCTGAGCCAATTCCTTGGCCTCCAGCTCTGGAAAGAATTTTTCATAAAAATAAACATCCTGCTGGGACAGGCCCAGACAACAAATAACATTTCTTTGCTGACTGCTTTCAGCCAAAAGGCAGACCTTTTCCAGCAATTCCTCCTGAGCTATATCCTCTGTTATTTGATTTTGCCATATTATTTCATAGTCCCCTCCCTCTTTTTCTGCCACCATAACCATATAAACACTATTTTCTCTTTGCTGGATGCCCAGATAAGCTATATCCTGCCTGCGGAACCAATTCTCTATTTTTGCCATGCCCATCTTAACCAATTCCCTCCAAGAATACCTTTTCCCTTGCTTCATCTACATGAAGCCGCCATCTTAGGCCAAAAACATTCTCCATTCTTACATCTTGGCTGTTGCGAATTTCTCCCAGAAGCCAAAGACTGTTATTGCAGGAAATATAATTCACCTGATAATGCCAAGGTCCCATATCCCCTTCATCCATAAGCTTCGGATCCTCATTAACATTATGATACAGTTCCCTGGCTCGAGGAAAATCCCTTTGCAGCTGCAGCAATTCCCTGTCCATAAGCCCTTCCGTTAGCAGCTGCATTTTGTAGCCCTGCCGTTCCACCACACTGACCTCGGTTTCCTTGTTGCTAAAGATATACAGCATGGCTGATACAAACAGCATAACGCTTAGCATCCAGATACCTAGCAAGGTCATACTGCCTCTTTCCCAATCCTGCATTATACTGTTGCACCTTCCTCCTCCAGTATAGGCGTTAAGCCATAACCGTAGCTATAGAATACCCTTTCCAAAGCAAATCTATGACCTGTTTTTTGATTAAGGCCGGCAATAGATACCTTTACTCGTTTTTCGTCTAACAGCTTGATGGACAAATGCTCCAGATATACATCTGTTAAGTCCGTAGCACCAATCATAGGCTGGGTATTTTTGTTGATCCAATAACTTCCATCCTGGCGACGGCGTATTCTATACCTTTGCCAATAATCCTCATGCTTGTATTGGTCCATTCGCAGATAATGACGACGTACGTAGAAGGTATAATCATCTTCATTATCCTCCTCCAATCTCCATTCACCACTATAACGAATATCCCGGCCGATTTCCTCCATAGGAATCCTCACCTGCTGAATAAGTTCCCAATCTCCCAAAAAATCATAATAACGACCGGCTGCCATAGCAAAGAGATTCAGCATAGCTGCTGTTAGCATCATCATCAAAGGCAGAGTCACCATCAGCTCCAGCATGGAAAAACCTGCCTCATGCATCTGCCGCCGGCATATCCTTTGCAAATTCAATCTCCTGCTGCCCCCTTCTATCCTGCCATTGCACCCTTACCTTATAATGCACAAGTAAATCATCATCTCCTTGTTGTCTTTGGGAGATAATAGTATATTCATGCTGATTGGCTGTTACCTGCCGTGTATTTAGTCTTGCCGGATTATCCTCCAGACAAATAATATCCAGTTGTTCTCTAGCCAATAAATCTGCTGTAATATTGCCCTCCAAATCTGACATATAGGTGCTTTGCACCTGTATGTACAGCAGCACTCCAGCCAGCGCAGCCATAACAGCCATAGCCCCTAACAGGTCAAAGAAAAAATATCCCTTTTCATCTATGCCCATCCAGTTTCCACCCTAGCCCTTCCTACTGTATCAATGATGATTCTCTCCTCATAGTCACCCTTCCAAATTCTTATGGTAGCTGCACAGGATTGTCCTCGAGGGTTAAACTTGATAAAATAGCGATTACTTTTGATTCGCACCTGATGACCTGCTTTGTAGGGATGCCATGTGAGATAGCTGGTTTTAATATTGTAACGATTAGTGGCTACATAAAGTCTAGGTGCATGTTCCCAAATACCATTGGTATAATCCCATTGGTGAGCCCAAGTCTGGGTATAACGTATAGTATTCATCAAGCGCAGAGTTTCATATTTTACATACAGCTTGTCCATATTCACCAGCTTAGGCAGGGCTGCACTGCATATTATCATCATAATCCCAGTACATACCAAAAGCTCCAGCATACTATGACCTGCTTCATCTAAAACATTCTTATATACCACCCTATCAGCTCCTGTCCCCAAAGCAGCGTTATATATGCCCCGCAGGCCATGAATGGTCCTAAAGGCAGTATGCGCCGCCGCCATTTTCCATGAACAAAATAATATAGATATTCTCTCAAAGCTGCTGCCAAACCTAGTGCAAAGGTTAGAATAAAAGTCAGCATAGCTCCCTGCCAGCCTAGAAATATGCCCAAGGCTGCCCCATAGCAAACATCCCCAAAACCAATTTGACCAGTGACAAAGTATAATAGAAAAAACATCCCTCCTAGACAAACCATGCCCTCTAAAGCCTGCTGCCAATGGTAAGCTGGCAAAAATATTGCCAACCCCAGAGTCAGCAGGCCTCCCCATATAACCATGGATATGGTGAGCCTATGATAAAGTTTGCCATATCTGCCGTCCAGATAAGCTGCTGGCACCATAGCCATAGCTCCTCCCAGGGCCATGTAGATTCTATTATTGCCCCACAATATCACTGTTGCTCCAACCACAGCTATGATTAGAAGGGACAATATTCTATATTTATCCAGCCTTAGCTGCTGTCCTATGATTTTCCAATCTGTGCCCATCCATAGCCTCCCCTTATTTACAAATTAGGATGCCTTGGCATCTCCCTTGCCAAATTTATCCAAGGTATATCCCTGCAGCTCTGCTTCATCTCCTGAATCGGCTATAGTATATTCCGTAGCTGTAATAGCTTCTATACCGCTATCCTTTAATATACATTTGCCAGTAGGAGGTTTAAGCTGGTCAGAATGAGTTATGTATTCTGACAAATCATTGGCAATATCATCAGGGTTACTGCCATTTTGCAGCTGATACATGGTAATGGCTGCATCTATGGCCTGTAAATCAGCTTGGATTTTAGCCGTATTGGCCATAGCTACAGCATTGTTATACTTAGGAACGGCAAAGGAAACAATTATCCCCACAATGCCCACATAAATCAACAGCTCCAGCATGGAAAAGCCTTCCTCTGCCTTTCTCAACCAAAATAAATACTTCTTCATTTCATTTCCTCCTCTAAAACAATGTCATCATATCCAAGATAGGCAAAATCGTACTCATAACAATTCCCCCTACCACTAAACCCAGCAATAAGATAATAACCGGCTCCACCATAGTGGAAAGCCTATCCATACTGCTATTGGCCTCCTGCTGGCAGATTTCCCCCATATAAGCCAGCATATCAGATAGATCGCCACTTTTTTCCCCTGCTCCCACCACAGTCATTTCCATATGGGAATATACTCCCGCCACACTCATGGCCCCTGATAGACTGCTGCCCTGAGCCAGCTGACGATTCATGGATTTGTATTTGAATTGCAAATACATATTTTGGCATATATTCTCCAACAGCTCCAAGCTGCGACGTATGGAAATACCGCTGTTTATCAGCATAGCCATCGTATTAAAGAACACTGCCTGTTCCCGCTGACGGCACAGCCTGCCTAGCAAGGGTATTCTTAGTCTAAGGCGGTCAAGAAATATGCCTCCTTTATGGGTATGATAGATTCTGTAAATAACACCTCCTAATAGTAGACAAATCATCATTCCCTGTCCTAGATACATTGTAAGATTATCCCCCAACTCCAAAAGCATGGTGGTAATCCAGGGCAGCTGAGCATCAAAGCCGGCAAAAACAGTAGCAAATACTGGCAGTACCTGATAAAGCAGTAATAGCATCAAAAAGCCACTAACACTGCAAAGAAACATGGGATAAATCATAATCCCCTTAAGCTTTTCCTTGCTATCATGGTTTTTTTTTAGAATTTCATGGAGCTTGGCCAGCACCTGAGGCAGATTACCTGACAATTCACCAGCTCTCACCACGGATATCATAAAATCTGAAAAATATCCCTTGCTCATTTGCATGGCCGTAGACAGTGCATAGCCCTTGGCAAGATTGTCCTTAAGCATCACCTTGACCTCTTCCCTATTCCCCATGGAAATATCTACCGCCTGCATGGTGGGAATACCAGCTTCCAGCATTACTGACATTTGCTTGCAAAAATTAATGCGAAATTTTTCCAAATTGTTTTTTTGCTGAGGCAGCCAGCTTCGCCTTACCTTAATAGGGACTATCTGCTGTCTCCGCAGCTCTGCCATGGCCTCCTTAACGGAATCGGCTTGTATATAGCCCTTTTCCCTACTGCCAGCCTTGTTCATTCCCTCATAACCGTATTTATGCATATCCTCACCCTGCTTTGCTTCCTATAATCACATTTTTCTTAAGCAGATTGCTACGGCGTAATTTGTCCTCTGCCAGGGCCATAGTCTGCATACCTTCCCCTACACCAGCTTCCATAATATTGTAAAGCTGATCATACTTGCCGCTGCGAATAATATTCCGCACTGCCCCATTAACTTTTAGACATTCCAAAGCACATTCCTTCAAGCCTTGCCGTCCTGGCAGCAGCTTCTGGGTACAGATTCCCACCAGAGATGAGGCCAACAGGGATTTTGCCATAGACTGCTTTTCTGCCGGGTACATGCTGACCAGTCTTTCCACTGCCTCTATAACACTGCCTGCATGCATGGTGGCAATAACATAATGGCCGGATACGGCGGCATTCAGCACCGCCTGAACGGTTTCCACATCCCGCATTTCCGATACCATGATAATATCAGGAGCTTGTCGCATAGCATTTTCCACTGCTTGACCGTAGGATAAAAAATCCACCTCCTTTTCCAGCTGGCTAACCAAGCTAGTCTCTGAGGGCAGCTCATATTCTACCGGATCCTCCAAGGTAAGAATATGTAGACTGCTGCTGCGATTCAGCTCATCCAGCAAAGCCGCCACCGTGGTGCTTTTGCCAGCTCCTGTCGCTCCTGTTACCAGTAATAACCCCTGACGATAATCTGCAAACTGTCCTATCAGGCCAGCCTGTCCCAAATTTTCCAGCTTGGGAATCTGCATGGGCATTACCCGGATAGCCATAGCCATCCGGCCTTTTTTGCTATAGCAATGCACACGATAGCGCCAGGAATTAATTCTAATGGTTAGATTGGCATTTTCCCCATCCACAATCTTTTCCTGTATGCGCTGGGGAAAATATTGCCGCACGAAGGTAAAGATGTTTTCTCCATCAGGTACATACTGCTTCAAGGGAGATAATACCTCTCCCCGACGCCAAAACACCGGCTCATTGGCAGTAATATGTACATCTGTAATCCCTGCCTCTGAGGCACAACGCAAAATCCTTTCCAAATCCCTAATACTAACACACATTCCTACCCTTCCCCTCTAAAATATATTCATCAGCTCCTCCAGCTGAATCTCCCCTGCCAATGCCTTGGTAATACCATCCTCCCTCATGGTACTAAGCAGGCAATCTGGTGATATAAGACTTGCCCCAACTTCCTTGTCCTTTGGCTCCTCCGACATTTCCTCACTAAAGCAAAGGATTTCATGGATGGCTATACGGCCAATAAAACCTGTATGACCACATTGAGGACAGCCCTGTGGGTTGTGATGATAATAAATATCCTCCAGCCTATATGCTTCTCCTAAGAAATACCCCTCCCTGCTATCCTGCTGTACCTGATAGGGAAGCCTGCATACTGGGCACAGCCGACGCAATAGTCTTTGCCCCAAAATAGCCCTAACAGCCGCCCGGATAATATAGGGGCGTATACCCATATCCAGCAGCCTATATACAGTTTTCACCGCTCCAGGAGTGTGAATTGTGCCATAAATTCTGCGACCAGTAAGAGCAGCACTAATCAAGGTTTCTGCCACCTGACTGCTGCGGATTTCCCCCACCGCCAGACAGTCAAAATCCTGTCTTAGAACAGCCTCCAGAGCCTTTTCAAAGGTAAAGGCAATCTTCTCATTAACCTGTATCTGATTAATCCCCTCTATTCTGTATTCCACCGGGTCCTCAATGGAAATAATATTATTGCCCTCCTGATTCAGCATACTGAGAATAGCATATAGGGTGGTGGTTTTGCCGGAATTAACTGGGCCAGCAATCAGAATGGCGCCATGACCACTGGTGCATTTGTGCTTCAGCAGTTCCAAATTCTGCTCTGACAAATCCAGTTGAGCCAAACCCTTGAAATTGTCCTTGTTATTTAACAATCGCAGAACTATTTTTTCCCCGGTAATCATAGGTACCACAGACAACCGCACATCCAAGGAATTTTCCTGCTTTCCTCCAAAAGAGAAACGGCCATCCTGAGGGAGGCGATGCTCCGCTATGTCCAAGCCACAGATAAGCTTGAAACGGGAAACCAGATTGCCATATAGCTCCAAGGGCATATGGGCAAAAAGCACCCTCATTTCTCCCTTTACCCTCATGCGGATGCGTACTTCCTCCTCCAAAGGCTCAAAATGAATATCGCTGGCTCCCTCATGCAAAGCTGTCTGGAGGATAAACTCCAATAGCTCTGTCAGAGGTGTTCTCTCCCGCTGTAAAGCAGCTGGTTCCTCCCTAACCAAGGGCAGCAATTCCTCATCCATATTGTGTCTCGCCCTGGTTATTAACTGAAAATATTTCTCCTGTACTTCCATTGTGGCCTCCTTTATATAATATTAATATAATATTAATTCAATATAGTATTATATATTAAATACTTCATTATTTTACCGAATTTTATAAAGTTTACCCACCACAATAATATCATATCAGAATTTTTTTGCAAGGATTTTTTCTGATTTTTTGCAAAAAAAATCAGCCTCCAAGGCTGAGTAAAAATAAAAAGGCGGCAGCCTTAACAACAATTTTGTCAGGCTATACCGCCAAATTGATATGATTATTGATTTTCCAAGCACTTTCGCAAAGCCTGAGCCATTGGCTCTGTAGGCAGCTGATGACCTGTCCAGATGCGGAAGGCCTCTGCTCCCTGACCTACCAGCATGTCCTCTCCGTTGAGAGTCTGACAGCCATGCTCTCTGGCCATACGCAAAAACATGGTTTCTGCCGGGATATAGATAATATCATATACAAAGATTCCCGCTGGTACTGCTGCCCAATCTATTGGGGGCATGGTAAGAGTATTTGGCTCCATGCCCAGAGGTGTAGAATTAATCAACAGCTGGGATTGTATCAGCATACGGCGAAATTCCCAGCTTTGCCAATCCATAACCTGAATCTGCATATAAGGCCGGAAGTAATCTGCCACAGCTTGAGCCTTGACCACATTGCGAACACCAATGGTTAGGGAGGCAACTCCCTCCTTGATTAGGCCCCAGATAATAGCTCTGGCTGCTCCGCCAGCTCCTAACAGCACAGCATGCTTGCCAGCAGGGGAAAAGCCGTGATTGTGCATCCCCTGCAAAAAGCCTACTACATCTGTATTGTAGCCGGTCATAAAGCCATCCTGTATGGCTACAGCATTTACGGCACCAATAACCCTGGCATCCTTATCTATAGCATCTAGGAAAGGCATAATCGCCTGCTTGTGGGGAATGGTAACATTGAAGCCCTGAAAGCCCAAGGTTTTCAGCCCTGTTACAGCCTGAGCCAAATCCTCTTCCTCCACAGGCATAGCTATATAGACACAATCCAGACCTGCAGCCTGAATCCCTGCATTTTGCATGGCAGGAGATAGAGAATGACCAATTGGGTGGCCTATAACGCCAAAATTTTTTGTCTGACCTGTTATCATTCTAAACTTCTCCTTAGCCCTTGGTTATTTTGGCATCTGTCTTGGCTTGGAATTTTTCCTTAAAGACAATAAATCTCTCATGGGTGCCTGCACCAATTTCACCAGATTCATCTCTAGCTGTAACCCGGAAGGATATTTTGCGCCCCTCCACAGCTGTAATCTCCGCTGTGGCCACTACCTCCATGCCTATAGGAGTAGCTGCAGTATGGGCAATATTCAGTGCCGTTCCCACTGTGGTGCTGCCCTCCTCTACCAGAGAATCCATTAAATCAGAAGCGGCCTTTTCCATCAGACAGCACATAGCTGGTGTAGCAAAAACCCGCAGGGAGCCGCTACCCATAGTGCTGGCAATATTTGCCTCAGTTACCTGAGTTCTGGCCTCGTTAACAAGACCTACCCTTATTTCCTTTGCCATATTAACCACCAAATACCTCAGTAAAATAAATAACGGTTACGGTATCATCCATGGAAATGCGCTTCTTGTAGATACGCTCAAAATCTGCAATTAATTCCTCACGGGAATTGATTTCAGGATTCTGCTGTCCCAAATCTTCAGAAGTAAGATTTTCCATGGTCTTAACCCGTACCTTGTCCAGATAAGCTGTATACAGATGCTTTTTAGGCGTAAACTTCTTACCGGAAGTAATCCAAACAATAGATCCTTCTGGGTACTTATCGCTAACATCCCCAAGACGTACTGTGCACTTCTTTTTCCGTGCTACAATCAGTTTTTCGTGCTTCTCGGCCTGAAAATTTAGTGACATCATTTTTATCAAGTCCTTCCATATGCAGTATTGGTGATTTATTACTGAAAAAAGCAAATCAATTCAGTTTCTATCATTTTAGCATACTATCATACTAAAATAAATATTATGGCCAAAAAATATTATTTGACTTGAAGCCTGCTTTAGGTGGTAAACTTAGATTGTGTATTAATCGAGGAGGTTTATAAAATGAGTAAAAAAGTTCTTGTTATTTCCACCAGCTTGCGTAGAAACAGTAATTCCCATGGCCTGGCTGAAGAATTTGCCAAGGGTGCCAAGGAGGCTGGCCATCAGGTGGAATTAATCAGCTTGATTGGCAGACAGATTGAATATTGTGTAGGCTGTCTTTCCTGTCAGAGCACTGGCCAATGCGTTATTGAGGATGATGCTAATCTCATTACAGAAAAAATGCTAAATGCTGATGTGATTTGTTATGCTACGCCTATTTATTACTATGAAATGGCGGGACAGATGAAAACTCTGCTGGATAGAATGAATCCTCTTTTTTCTGCGGACTACAAATTCAGAGATGTTTATATGTTGTCCACGGCTGCAGATGATGGCCCCCATGTGGCAGACAGAGCTGTTAATGGTCTGGAGGGCTGGATAGCGTGCTTCGCCAAGGCAGAGCTGGCTGGCAGTCTCTTTGCTGGAGGGGTTACCGGCCCAGGGGAAATCGCCAACCACCCAGCCCTTGCCAAAGCCTATGATATGGGAAAAAATATCTGATAAATCCCTCATAATTTAGTTTAAGAAAACAGGCCCTAGAGAATCCATAACATTCTCTAGGGCCTGTCATAATTAGTGGTATCAGTTTTACTTAATGAGATGAATAACTCCTGCCAACATAAACAGCTTCAGTGCTCCATCAACAATTGCCATATCCATAACACATACCTCCATAATGATAAAATTCCGTAATCATACAAAGTACACATGATATACATCTATGAAAATTGCTGTGCGGTTTGTATTCATAATCCCCTGTGTATTAACTGTGTACTTTGTATTCATTTGTGTACATTATACGGCTTTGTCTCATATCTGTGAACAGACCTTAGTCCCATATTAAGGTATTCCATTATAGAACTTTATTATGTATAATTTAGCAAAAAATGCATAGTTTTCTTTATATTGTTTCTATGCTATTTTGTTATTCTATATCTGTTGCTGTATATAGCCATCTACAAGGCTGACAATGGCTCTGGAAAGCTGATTCAAGGATTGAATATGAACATAGCTATGACCAAATAGCCGCCTGGCTAAGGCTGGCTGAAAGGGTACTACAGTCTGGATAATTCCTGCTAGGCGAGCCCCTTCCTTTCTCAATCCCTGCAAAGATGTTTCCGTATCAGCAATAGCTGCCTCTTCCGTATACTGCTTCAATGATTTCAACCCTGCCATAGGCAGGCCCTTTTCATCACTAGGCATCATATCTGTCAGCATAAATATCAAAGAATTGCTCAAATCATTGCCTAAATATTGACCAAGGATATTCAAGGCTAGACCGTCTCTATTCCAGCCTCTGGCCTCATAATTCCATATACCGGATACATTCTGCTCCTTGGCCTTTAGCACCTGCAAAACAGTATAACTGCCTATGGTGGAATAGGATAGCACGGTAGTAGGAATACCACACCGCCTCATGCTTTCTGCTATAACATAGCTCTGGGCACTAAGCTGTTTTTGCTGACTATGGCGGGAATAGGAACCATCCAATAACAGCACTACAGAAAATTCCTGATATTGCTCTGGCAAAGGACGACGAAAAATACGCTCATCCCCATTGATAATTCCCTGCCAGGCCAAATCTGCTGCCAGCTGTCCCTGGCCAGCTCTGGCACTGTAGCTTCCCTTAGCCAGTTGAAGAGAATTCTGCAAGCCATGAGATAAATCCTCTATAATCCGTCTATATTTCCGTCCCTGCTGAAGAAAATGACCATAGTTATCCCTATAGGCTTCTCCCTTAGTAGCTGTCCCAGCTAAATAAATATGACTATAGCGATGATTCCCCACACATACCTGCTGCTCTATCTCCAGCCTCTTGCTTTCACCCAAGGCCCCCACTGGATAAATAGCCTTGATTTCTGCCAGCTCCTTAGCCGCTGATTTGCTGCCTATCCCAGGCAGATACCAATTCTTTTCCTGTTTTCTTCTCTTTTCTTCCTGAGACATTAAAGCAGACTTTTCCCGCAGTCGACCGGCCTGAGTTTGGGTAGCGCCCTTCCCCTGATGCTCCATAGGCATAATCCGTCGCAAAAGTTGGCTTAAACCAGCCCCTAGCATCAAATGCCAGTGGCCAGGCTGCCAAAGAAGCTGTGGCTTTAGCAGAAAATATTTTTTTATCAGCTGTTGAAAATTTTCCTTTAGCTCCGCCAAATTCTGCTCCTGCTGAAAATAAAGACCTTTATAAAGGCCCTTTTCCCAAGGATTCAGCAAGCCATTATTTTTCCCTTGTATCTCCAAGCACCGGGCCTTTTTCAAGCTATGAGACAGCTCCTGCCGCATCATCAAGTACTGCATACTATCCTCATGACTATCATCCAGATAATCTGCAGCCCATGCCTGCCGCAAGGTCTCCAAGGTTAGCATATTCCCATAAGAACGCTGATAAGTGGCATGTTCCAGCCCCAGCCAAAACATATCCACCAGCACTGCTCCCAGCCAGCAATGGCCTAGATACATAAGATAGTCATCCAGTTCCTGAGCACCATAATGACCATAGGCAAAGCCCATAATGGTATTAAAGTATAAATCTGGACTGCCATCCTTCAGGTAAGCAACAAATCCCGGTGTGAGGGTATAGTCTCCTGCAGCTGTCCAAATCATATTTAATGCTCGCCGCTCTACACTGCCTCTGGCTGTTTCCATATTTTCTGCCGGCATCTGTTACCACCTCGCTTTAATACAATTACAGGGGAAAATACTTATTAATCCTTGCCAATGCGCAAATCCAGCAAATCTTGTATAATCTGCCGTTCATCCTCGTTGAATACCTTGTTTACCAAGCCCATCTGTAGAGCAGAACGCAATCCCAATCCCTGCTGATAAATTCCCAAAGCCCCTAGCAAACCTCGTAAATCCACAGCCTTGCTAGAGATTTCACCCTGCTGATATTTTAGCTGCAAATCCATAAATAGAGCAATAACACTGCTGCGAATTTTGTCTGACAAATGACCGTATTGCTTTTCTAATAAATTAGCCAGCATATGCTCATTGGCAGGTGGCAAAGCAATCACCGCAAATCTTGAAGCCAAGGCCTCATTTAGCTCTCTAGTACCAGCATAGCCATAATTCATGGTGGCAATAAATCTGGTAGCTGGGTGCATTTTGAGACGGCCATAGCCAGGAATATCCAAGATACGACGAAAATCCAACATGGAATGCAGGGCTGCCAAAGCCTCGTTCCGAGCCATATTGATTTCATCCAAAATACAAAAACCGCCTTGACTGGCACATTCATAAACTGGACCAGGCCGAAATTGCACCTGTCCATCCCGAAAGGTATCTGAACCCAGCATCATAGCTGCATCCATATTTACATGAAAGGAAACATTCCAATCTCCCCTGCCAAAGCAATAAGCCAAATTCTCAGCTAATACATTCTTACCTGTGGCCTTGGCTCCTACCAGCAGAAGATTTTCCCCTGCCAAAAGCGCTCCTAGAGCCTGCTCCCATATTTCCTTGCCATAGTATTGAAATCCTGGCGCCAAAAGCGGCCTATCCTGATTGCTCCAGGGATAGGCCGCCTTATATGCTTCCAGGCTATCTATGAGACAGGGAGCAATCCCTTGTTCCTGCAAAAAAGTCAACATAAACAGCCCCTTTTTTTATATGTTTTTACCTAATTCAGCCATTTGAAAAAGTCCATCTTCAGCAGTGCCCTGCTGCTCAGTTATTGCCTCTCCATCCTGACGGATACGGCGTCTGCCCCTAGGACTCTTTACAGTAATATTGGCCTGAACCTTGTTTTCCTCGGACTGATCCTCTCCTGCCAGACTGGCCTGATAAATCCCCCGAATTGGCTTATATACAGCCTTCACCTTCTGGTACAGCTCGCCACCCTTTTTACGGCCTAAAGACTGCAAAAGACGATGATAGAACTGCATCTTGGTTTCGGAATCCTCCAAAGCCTCACAGATATCCTCAGCCTGCTTGTATACCAAAGGAATTTTCTGAATCAGCTTAATATGATTTAATATTTTGGTACAAATAGACTGATGAGCCCGGCGCTTAATCTCCTCATCTGTCAAAACAGCTGCTTCTGCCTCACTTTCAGCCTCTGCTGTATTTTCCTCTGGCATCTGCGGCTGCTCCTCTTCCTCTGCTGGAGCTATCTCCTGGTCCTCAGCTGTAATTTCCACCGCCTGAGCCGGCTCTGGAGCCTCCTCTTGCTGTGGAACAACTACCTCTGGCTCAACCTCTATGGCCTCCACAGGAGCCTCTAAAGGCTCTACAATCATGGCAGGCTGTGCTGCAGGTTGTTCTACAGTCTCTGACTGAACCTCTGGCATTTCCTCAAGGAATGTCTTATCTTCAACCTGATAATCAGAGGCCAAATCACCTAAATCCACAATAACTTCCTGATCGCTTTCATCAATCCCCAGGCCCTCCTGATGCTTGATAGCTCCGTCAATGTCCCGGCAACGATAGATATTATCACGGTTCTGCTTGCCAGCCATCTCAATAGCTGCATCATATCCCTTGTCACGGCTAATGATATAATACTTTTCTTCAGCACTGTAATTGCACATCAAAGCTGTAATCAACTGAAAATCCAAAGCATTCTCCACTCCGTTAACAATTTTGTCGAAACAGATGGTTGCTGGACATTCCATCAGCTGGCGCACCACATCAATCTTTAGGGTATCAGCCTTGATACTGTAGAAAAGATGTAGTTTATCCTCCTGCTGCAGCTTTTGCACGCCCTTCAGGCCCTCGTTGTGTACGTTTTCATAGTCTATATAGTAATTTGCCACACTAGCACCTCACAAAAAAATTTTTACTTACATACTATTTTACTCGTATTCATGTCAGTTTGCAAATATACATTTGAAAACTATTTTTATAATCAAAAAAAGCCCCCCCATTACTGGGAGAGCTCTTTTTATAGTTCGTACTGTATATTACCAGCTAGCCTTAGTTACGCCAGGAATGGCACCCTTGTAGCTCTGCTCTCTGAAACAAATACGGCACATATCGAACTTTCTGATATAACCGTGCGGACGACCGCAAATCTTACATCTGTTATACTGGCGAACAGGGAACTTAGGCTCCTTGCTCCACTTTTCAATCATTGCCTTCTTGGCCACAGTCAGTACCCCCTATCCTTATGCTTTGAAAGGCATGCCCATGAGCTTCAAGAGCTCGCGAGCTTCCTCATCGGTCTTTGCAGTGGTAACAACAACAATGTTCATACCACGGAGCTTGTCAATCTTATCATACTCAATTTCAGGGAAAATGAGCTGCTCCTTCAAGCCGATTGCGTAGTTGCCACGACCGTCGAAAGAATTGGCACTGATACCACGGAAGTCACGAACGCGAGGCAGTGCTACGTTCATGAACTTGTCCAGGAACTGATACATGCGAACGCCACGCAGAGTAACCTTTGCGCCGATAGGCATGCCCTGACGAAGCTTCCAAGCAGCCAGAGACTTCTTAGCTCTGGTGAGGATTGGCTTCTGACCAGCAATAATGGTCAAATCGTTAACAGCAGCATCGAGAGCCTTAGGGTTGCCTACAGCCTCGCCAACACCCATGTTAATGATGATCTTTGCGATTTTAGGGAGTTCCATAACATTCTTGTAGCCGAACTTTTCAGTCAATGCAGGAACAACCTCATTGATATACTTTTCCTGTAATCTATCCAACTAGATATCCTCCTTTCCTTTCTTATTTAGTCTGATCGATAACTTCGCCGCACTTCTTGCACGCACGAACATTTTTGCCGTTTACTTCCTTGTGAGCAACACGGGTAGCCTTGCCGCAAGCTGGGCAAACCAACATAACCTTTGCTGCAAACATAGGAGCCTCCTTGGTGATAATGCCACCCTGAGGAGCGCTCTGGTTAGGCTTAGTGTGACGCTTAATCTTGTTAACGCCCTCTACTACAACCTTACCCTTCTTTGGCAGAGCCTGAATAACCTTGCCCTGCTGGCCTTTATCTTTACCGGACAATACCAGAACGGTATCACCCTTCTTTACATGCAGTTTTGTAATTGCCAAAGTCGCACCTCCTCACATTAAAGAACTTCTGGAGCCAGAGATACGATCTTCATGAAATCTTTCTCACGAAGCTCTCTTGCTACTGGCCCAAAAATACGGGTACCCTTAGGAGTCTTATCCTCCTTGATAATAACGGCTGCATTCTCATCAAAGCGAATGTAGGAACCGTCATTGCGACGCAGGCCCTTCTTGCTACGAACTACTACGGCCTTAACAACGTCGCCCTTCTTAACGACGCCGCCAGGGGATGCAGATTTTACTGCAGCCACGATTATATCACCAATGTTAGCATACTTGCGATAAGAGCCGCCCAATACACGGATGCACATGATTTCCTTAGCACCGGTGTTGTCGCCAACATTGAGTAAAGTCTGTTGCTGAATCATCAGTTAACCTCCTCAACCAGAATTTCCCAACGGAAATTATCTTGCTTTCTCAACGATCTCTACAACTCTCCAACGCTTATCCTTGGACAGTGGGCGGGTTTCCATCAGGGAAACGATGTCGCCAACATGAGCCTCGTTATTTTCATCATGGGCCTTGAACTTTACAGTCTTCTTAACGGCCTTCTTATAAAGTGCATGCTGCTCGATATCCTCAACTGCTACAACAACAGTCTTGTCCATCTTGTCGCTTACTACCTTACCAACTTTAGTCTTGCGTTCATTTCTCTCGCTCATTAAGGAGCCTCCTTCCTAATACGTATCTTATTATGTCGAATCAAATCAAGCCTTAGCCTGCTCAGTCTGTACAGTCTTAATGCGGGCAATAGTCTTCTTTACTTCCTTGATACGCATTGGGTTCTCCAACTGACCAGTAGCCAGCTGAAAACGGAGGTTGAACAACTCCTCTTTGAGAGAAGCAAGTTTCTGGTTAAGTTCCTCAGCGCTCAAATCTCTAATCTCATTAACCTTCATTTACTTCACCGCCCTCTGCCTTTTCAGTCTCTTCGCGAGTTACAAACTTGCATTTAATTGGAAGCTTGTGAGCTGCAAGACGCATTGCTTCAGCTGCTACTTCCTTAGTCACGCCATCCATCTCGAAGAGAACGCGACCTGGCTTTACTACTGCTACCCAGTACTCAGGTGAGCCCTTACCGGAACCCATACGGGTCTCAGCTGGCTTTGCAGTTACAGGCTTGTCAGGGAAAATCTTGATCCAAACCTGACCACCACGCTTGATGTAACGGGTCATAGCAATACGGGCTGCCTCAATCTGACGGTTAGTAATCCAAGCTGGCTCCAGTGCAACAAGACCATAATCACCATGGGAAACCTTGTTACCGCGCTGTGCCTTACCCTTCATACGACCACGGAACTGCTTGCGATATTTAACTCTCTTTGGTAATAACATTAAGCTTCGCTCCCTTCAACAGCAGCAGTACGCTGCTTCTTCTCAGGAAGGACCTCACCCTTGAAGATCCAAACTTTAACGCCAATACGACCATAGGTAGTTGCTGCCTCGTAAGTACCATAGTCAATGTCTGCTCTCAGGGTGTGCAGAGGAATGGAACCCTCACGATAGGACTCGCTACGGGCAATTTCAGCACCGCCGAGACGGCCGCTAACCATAACCTTGATACCCTTTGCGCCCAGACGCATAGTGCGGCCTACAGCCTGCTTCATAGCACGACGGAAGGCAATACGACGCTCCAGGGACTCAGCAATGCTCTTTGCTACCAAAGTTGCATCCATATCTGGCTGCTTAATCTCTGCAATATTGATGTCAACATTGCAGTCGGTGAACTTCTTAAGTCCAGCCTTTACCTGCTCGATTCCGGAACCACCACGGCCGATAACCATGCCTGGCTTTGCAGTATGGATAGTCAGCTTCAGACGGTTCTTGGAACGCTCAGTCTCAATCTTGGAAACTCCGGCGCTCTGCAGAGTGTTCTGCAAATGCTCACGGATTTTAATATCTTCATGCAGATTTGCTGCAAAATCTTTGCCAGCATACCACTTAGCATCCCAAGTCTTTACGATGCCAAGTCTTATACCATGCGGATTTACTTTCTGACCCAAAGTTAATACCCTCCTTTATTAGTTTTCTTCTACTGCTACAGTGATGTGGGAAGTGCGCTTCAAAATCTTGAAAGCCTGACCACGGGAGCGTGGATGAATACGCTTCATAGTTGGTCCCTCATCTACGAAACAGGAAGATACATAGAGGTTATCAACATTCATGTCGAAATTGTTCTCAGCGTTTGCTACTGCAGACTTGAGAACCTTATATATAGCTTCACTACCTACTTTTGGAGTGAACTTCAAAATCGCAAATGCATCAGCAACCTTCTTGCCACGAATAAGATTCATAACAACGCGAACCTTGCGAGGTGCAATGCGAACATTTTTAGCAACTGCTTTTGCTTCCACAGAGGAATCCTCCTTTCAAATCAACTTATCTAAGACCGGTCTTTCTCTCTTCACCGGCATGGCCCTTAAAAGTACGGGTTGGTGCAAACTCACCAAGCTTATGGCCAACCATGTCCTCAGTTACATAAACAGGAACATGCTTGCGACCATCGTGTACTGCGATAGTATGACCAACAAAAGTTGGCAGAATAGTGGAGCTTCTGGACCAGGTCTTTACAACCTTCTTGTCGTTAGCTTCGTTCAGGGCATCAATCTTCTTAGTTAAGCTTTCATGAACATAAGGTCCCTTTTTAACAGATCTTGACAATTTATTTCCTCCTTCCGGTGATTATCACTTATTTGGTACGGCCTTTAATGATTAACTTATCAGAAGCCTTCTTACGACGGGTCTTGGCACCCATAGCGCACTTACCCCATTTAGTAACAGGATGCTTGCGGCCAACTGGGGAACGACCCTCACCACCACCATGTGGATGGTCATTAGGGTTCATAGCAACGCCGCGGTTCTCTGGACGCTTACCCATCCAACGAGCACGACCTGCTTTACCAATAGTGATGTTCATGTGCTCAGCATTGCCAACTACGCCGATAGTTGCACGGCAGTTAACATGTACCTTGCGCATTTCACCGGATGGCATACGGAGAGTAGCATAGTCACCCTCAATAGCCATGAGCTGTGCATAAGCACCAGCGGAGCGAACCAGCTGAGCACCAGCACCGATCTTCAACTCAACGTTGTGGATCAGAGTACCAACTGGAATGTTCTTCAGTGGAAGAGCGTTACCTGGCTTAATGTCAGCCTCTGGGCCGGACATAACCTGGTCGCCAACCTTCAGACCGTTAGGAGCGATGATATAACGCTTCTCACCGTCTGCATAGTTCAAAAGTGCAATACGTGCACTGCGGTTTGGATCGTACTCGATAGTAGCAACCTTGGCTGGAATACCATCCTTGTTGCGCTTGAAATCAATGATACGATACAGACGCTTATGGCCGCCACCCTGATGGCGAACGGTCAATCTACCCTGCTGATTACGGCCACCGTTCTTCTTGAGACGCTCAACGAGGGATTTTTCAGGCTTATCAGTAGTAATCTCATCAAAAGACGCTACAGTCATGAAACGTCTACCTGCGGAATATGGTTTAAAACTCTTTATTGCCACTTAATTAACCTCCTTTTCCCTATTAAGCTTCAAAGAACTCGATAGTCTCGCCAGCAGCGAGCTTCACGATTGCTTTCTTGTAGTCAGAGCGCTTGCCGATGGAACGGCCCATGCGCTTTACCTTACCCTCAACGTTAACGGTATTTACAGATGCAACCTTTACGTTGAAGATCTGAGAAATTGCCTTAGCAATCTCAATCTTGTTGGCAGCCTTAGCTACCTCAAATACATATTTGCCCTCAGCCATGAGAGTAGTGCTCTTTTCAGTAATCAGAGGACGGATAATGATGTCGCGTGCTTCCATTATGCATATACCTCCTCAATACGAGCAATAGCATCCTTAGTGATGAACAGCTTGTTAGCGTTCAGGATGTCAAATACATTCAGGCCGATAGTGTTAATAGCCTTAACACCAGGGATATTACGGGAAGACTTATCAACATTCTCAACATAATCAGCTGTAATGATCAGAGCCTTCTTATCAACATCAAAGCTATTCAGCATCTCAACAACTGCCTTGGTCTTTGGAGCTGCGAAATCAATGCTGTCCAATACTACCAACTGACCGTTGGCTACCTTGTCGGACAGTGCGCACTTGAGAGCAAGACGACGCTGCTTACGAGGCATGCTGAAGGAATAGGAGCGAGGAGCAGGACCAAATACAGTACCGCCACCTACCCAGATAGGGGAACGGGTGGAACCACTGCGTGCACGACCGGTACCCTTCTGCTTCCAAGGCTTACGGCCGCCGCCTCTTACCATACCACGGGTCTTGGTTGCATGATTGCCAAGACGCTGGGAAGCCAGCTGCATAACAACTGCCTGGTGCAGGAGGCCTGCATTCACTTCTACGCCAAAAATATTTTCATTCAATTCGATATCTCCAACCTGCTGGTTCTTGATATCATAAACTGCTACTGTAGGCATTATTTCTTATCCTCCTTCCGAATTAGTTTTTGCCCGGCTTAACGGTGCTCTTTACAACTACGAGGCCCTTCTTTGGACCAGGAATTGCGCCCTTGATGAGGAGCAGGTTGCGGTCAGCATCAACTCTAACAACAGTCAGACGCTGTACAGTAACCTTCTCGCTGCCCATATGACCTGGCAGCTTCTTGCCCTTCAATACACGGCCACCGTGACCACTGATCATCGCACCTGTAGAACCAGGCTCACGATGAGACTTGGAACCATGTCCCATTGGTCCACGTGCAAAATTATGACGCTTGATACCACCGGCAAAACCCTTGCCCTTGGAAGTACCAGTTACGTCAACTAATTCTCCGGCGGAAAATATGTCAACGCCGATGGTGTCACCAACGTTATATTCAGAAGCATTCTCCAAGCGCATCTCGCGAACAAACTTTACTGGAGCTACGCCAGCTTTTACGAAATGGCCCTTCATTGGGCTATTTACCTTGGATTCTTTGATTGCGCCGAAGCCAATCTGAATTGCATTATAACCATCATTTTCAACAGTCTTATTCTGGACAACAACGTTGTTACCAGACTCAACAACTGTTACTGGAACGACCTGACCTTCTTCAGTAAAGATCTGAGTCATACCCAGCTTTCTACCTAAAATTGCTTTAGCCATCATTCCACCTCCTATTACAATTTAAGTTCGATATCCACACCTGCTGGCAACTCAAGACGGGTGAGTGCATCTACAGTCTTGGAAGTTGGGTCCAGCACGTCAATAAGGCGCTTGTGAGTTCTCATCTCGAACTGCTCACGGGAGTCCTTATTTACATGTGGGGAACGCAGAATAGTGTAAATCTGCTTCTCTGTTGGGAGTGGAATTGGGCCGGATACACTAGCGCCGGTTCTCTTGGCAGTCTCAACAATCTTTACTGCGCTCTGGTCCAGTGCTTTGTGATCATAAGCCTTTAAACGGATTCTGATTTTCTGCTGCTTAGACAATTTATTTTCCTCCTTCTCGTCCGGGCTCCAGGCCCAAACATTTCTCCGTAATAGTTCCCTTGATCAGGCCCATATGTCCTGTCAAGCCATCTACCACGTCATCGCATCAGGGGTACTTTTACTTAGAAGCACACCGCTTCTTATTGTAACATACACATATTATTTCCGTCAATAAAAATAATATAAAACCTTAATTATAAGGGCGACTAAGATAGCCGCCCTTATATTAAGGAAATAATTTACTTAGACTTTACCAAAAGCGCTAATTAAGCGTCGATCTCGGTAACACGGCCAGCACCTACAGTGTGACCACCCTCGCGGATAGCGAAGCGCAGACCAGCCTCGATAGCGATTGGAGTGATGAGCTCTACAGACATCTCTACGTTATCGCCAGGCATAACCATCTCAGTACCCTCTGGCAGAGTTACAACACCGGTAACGTCAGTGGTACGGAAATAGAACTGAGGACGATAGTTGTTGAAGAATGGGGTATGACGGCCGCCTTCTTCCTTAGTCAGTACATAAACCTGACCCTTGAACTTGGTGTGTGGATGAATGGAACCTGGCTTTGCCAGAACCTGACCACGCTGAATCTCCTTACGATCAACACCACGGAGCAGAGCACCGATGTTATCACCAGCCTGTGCGCTTGGCAGCAGCTTGCGGAACATCTCGATGCCAGTTACAACAGTGGACTTAATCTCCTCAGCGATACCAACGATCTCAACAGTATCGTTCAGGTTCAGCTGACCACGCTCTACACGGCCAGTAGCAACGGTACCACGACCAGTAATGGTGAATACGTCCTCTACAGGCATCAGGAATGGGAGATCAGTGTCACGGGTAGGAGTAGGAATGTACTCATCTACTGCATCCATCAGCTTCAGGATGTTAGCCTTCTGCTCCTCGTCGCCATTCAGAGCGCCCAGAGCGGAACCAGCAATTACAGGAATGTCGTCGCCAGGGAAATCGTAGGAGCTCAGGAGCTCACGAACTTCCATCTCTACCAGCTCAAGCAGCTCAGGATCATCAACCTGGTCTACCTTGTTCAGGAATACAACCATAGCAGGAACGCCAACCTGGCGAGCCAGCAGGATGTGCTCACGAGTCTGAGGCATAGGACCATCAGCAGCGGAAACTACCAGGATAGCACCATCCATCTGAGCAGCACCAGTGATCATGTTCTTTACATAGTCAGCATGGCCTGGGCAGTCAACGTGAGCATAATGACGCTTTTCAGTCTCATACTCTACGTGTGCAGTGTTAATGGTAATACCACGCTCTCTCTCCTCTGGAGCCTTATCAATGTTAGCGTAGTCCTCAAACTGTGCCATACCCTTCTCGGACAGAACCTTAGTGATTGCTGCAGTCAGGGTAGTCTTACCATGGTCAACGTGACCGATAGTACCAATGTTTACATGTGGTTTAGTTCTTTCGAATGTAGCCTTTGCCATTTAGAAATTTCCTCCTTATTCACCTTTGTTTTTAGCAATGATGCCTTCTGCAATATTCTTAGGAACTTCCTCATAGTGAGAAACTTCCATGGAGTAGTTACCGCGGCCCTGAGTCTTGGAGCGCAGGTCGGTGGAATAACCGAACATGCCAGACAGAGGAACAAATGCATTGATTACCTGTGCACCGTTGCGGGCTTCCATACCTTCGATACGGCCGCGACGGGAGTTCAGGTCACCGATTACATCGCCCATGTACTCCTCAGGAACGATAACCTCTACCTTTACGATTGGCTCCAGAATAACAGGGTTAGCCTTGAGTGCACCGTTCTTGAATGCCATGGAACCGGCAACCTTGAACGCAGCCTCAGAGGAGTCAACCTCATGGTAGGAACCATCATATACGATAGCCTTTACATCAACAACAGGATAGCCGGCGAGAATACCGCCCTCCATAGCCTGCTTAATACCTGCTTCGATAGGGTTGATGAATTCCTTAGGAATAGCACCACCAACAACCTGATTCTCGAAGCTGAAGCCTTCACCAGGCTCCTGTGGAATGAGACGCAGCTTACAATGACCATACTGACCATGACCACCAGACTGACGTACGAACTTGCCTTCGCACTCAACTTCCTTGCGGATAGTCTCACGGTAAGCAACCTGTGGGTTACCTACTGCACAGTCAACCTTGAACTCACGAAGCATACGGTCAACGATAATCTCCAGATGGAGCTCGCCCATACCGGAAATAATAGTCTGACCAGTTTCCTCATCAGTGCGAACGCGGAAAGTAGGATCCTCCTCAGCCAGCTTCTGAAGGGCAACGCCCATCTTCTCCTGGTCGTTCTTGGTCTTTGGCTCTACAGCTACGGAAATAACTGGATCTGGGAATTCCATGGACTCCAGAATGATTGGATGTGCCTCGTCGCAGAGGGTATCACCAGTGGTGGTATCCTTGAGACCAACAGCAGCAGCAATATCACCGCTATAAACGATGTCCAGCTCCTTACGGTTGTTAGCATGCATCTGGAGAATACGGCCGATACGCTCCTTCTTGCCCTTAGTGGAATTAAATACATAAGAGCCAGAAGACAAAGTACCGGAGTATACACGGAAGAATGCCAGCTTACCAACGAATGGATCAGCCATAATCTTGAATGCCAGAGCAGCAAATGGCTCGCTGTCACTGGATGGACGATGATCCTCCTCACCAGTCTCAGGATTTACGCCCTTGATTGGAGGGATATCGGTAGGAGCAGGCATGAAATCAACAATAGCGTCCAGCATAGGCTGTACACCCTTGTTGCGATAAGAAGTACCGCAGGTTACAGGGCACATGGTGCAGGCAATAGTAGCCTTGCGGATAGCGGTCTTAATTTCCTCTTCGGAAATCTCCTCGCCACCAAGATACTTCTCCATGAGGCTGTCATCAACTTCTGCTACAGCCTCCAGCAGTTTCTCACGATATTCCTCAGCGAGATCCTGCATATCCTCAGGAATAGCTACCTCATCAGCAACCTTGCCCAGGTCATCCTCATATACGATAGCTTCCATCTTTACGAGATCAATGATGCCCTGGAAGTCATCCTCAGCACCAATTGGCAGCTGGATTGCAACTGCATTGGCATTCAGACGCTCCTTCATCATCTTGATAACGTTGTAGAAATCTGCACCAGTAATGTCCATCTTATTTACATAGGCCATACGTGGTACGCTATATTTCTCAGCCTGACGCCATACGGTCTCAGTCTGAGGCTCAACGCCGCCGCGAGCAGTCAGAACTGCTACAGCACCGTCCAATACTCTCAGAGAACGCTCAACCTCTACAGTAAAGTCAACGTGACCTGGGGTATCAATGATGTTGATACGATGATTCTTCCAATGGCAGGTGGTAGCTGCGGAAGTAATGGTAATACCACGCTCCTGCTCCTGTGCCATCCAGTCCATGGTAGCAGCGCCTTCATGAACCTCACCGATCTTATGAGTGATACCTGTGTAGAAGAGGATACGCTCAGTAGTAGTAGTCTTACCAGCATCAATGTGAGCCATGATACCGATATTACGAGTTTTTTCCAAGGAATACTCTCTTGCCACTATTTATCGCTCCTTAATTACACAAACTATATTACCAACGATAATGAGCGAAAGCCTTGTTGGCCTCAGCCATCTTGTGAGTGTCTTCCTTCTTCTTAATGGAAGCGCCGGTGTTGTTAGCAGCATCCATCAGCTCGCCGGAAAGTCTCTCATCCATGGTCTTTTCGCCACGCAGACGTGCGTAGTTTACGATCCAGCGGATACCCAGAGTCATGCGGCGATCTGGACGAACCTCTACAGGAACCTGGTAGTTAGCACCACCTACACGGCGTGCACGAACCTCCAGTACAGGCATAACATTCTTCAATGCAGTCTCGAAAACCTCGAGAGGATCATTACCGGTCTTAGCACGGATGATCTCGAATGCATCATATACAACTCTCTCAGCAACGCCCTTCTTACCAGAAAGCATTACCTTGTTGATGAACTTAGTGACGATCTTGGAGTGGTATACCGGATCCGGTAAAACGTCACGCTTAGGTACAGAACCTTTTCTTGGCATCTATTTTGCCTCCTTCCATAATCTTTCAGTGTCAGAAATTATTTCTTCTGCTTAGCGCGCTTAGCACCGTACTTGGATCTACCCTGCTTGCGGTCCTGAACACCTGCAGTATCCAGAGAACCACGAATGATGTGATAACGAACACCTGGTAAATCCTTTACACGTCCGCCTCTGATCAGAACAACGCTATGTTCCTGAAGATTATGGCCAATGCCAGGGATATATGCGGTTACTTCAATGCTATTAGTCAAACGAACACGGGCAACCTTACGGAGTGCGGAGTTTGGCTTCTTAGGAGTTGTGGTATAAACTCTTGTGCAAACGCCACGTTTCTGTGGGCAATTCTTTAATGCCGGTGCTGTGGATTTCTCCTGCATGCTCTCTCTGCTCTTGCGAACTAACTGATTAATTGTAGGCATACATGCACCTCCTTCCTTCAAAATGAGTATTTAGTATTTATTAAAACCGCCAACTTAGTCAGCAGGTTTTGACTTATTCTGCTGTTATTTCAAAACAGCAACTGCGGCAGCTCCTACTTCGATGGAACAGGTCTTTCCTAATTCCCCCATAGTATGAACTATTTCCATATCTATGGATTTCTCTTCACAGAGGCTTCTCAGTGGCTGCACCACCCTGCCATCTGCATCTGAGGCCAGGAATACGCATAACACCTGATCCTTGTTGATGGCCTTGGTTACCTGCTTGACACCGATAACCCTCTGAGCCTTCTTCAAACTCTCCAGCGTCACACATCTCACTCCTTCGCCTGAAAACATCCATAACTTAGGTGCATTAGTATAATATCACCCCTCCAAACCTTTGTCAACCCCTTGTATATCAGCTTTTATATTGTACACCCTACCCGGTGTATCATTAATCTCTATTGGTACGCTTAAAAAGTGCCTTTGTATTTTCTATGCACACACTTTGTAACATTATGGGGTAAATAATAAAAAAAGTCCTACCATATCCACCAACTGTAAACCAAATAAATTAAAAAAAATTTTTTCGGAAATAAAAAACAGGAAGCATTACCTGAAGCTGCTTCCTGTTCATTATCTCACTATAAAATTATTTTTTGCTCTTCTTCTTGCCTTTAGAAGCTTTATTGACATTAACTGCATCCTTCAAAGCTTTGCCTGGCTTAAAGGCAGGGCTCTTGGCGGCAGGAATCTTAATCTCTTCCCCAGATTGTGGATTGCGGCCAGTGCGGGCTGCTCTCTCTCTTACCTCAAAAGTACCAAAGCCAATAACCTGTACCTTGTCCCCTGCAACAAGAGCCTCCTGAACGCTGGCAAAAATACCTGCAACAGCCTTCTCAGCATCTTTCTTGGTAATACCGGCTTTCTCAGCAACCTTAGCAATTAACTCAGACTTATTCATGTCATTTCCCCCTCAAAAAAGTTAAAAATTGCACGGGAATCGGCCGATATAGGCGTACTCCCTCGGTAATTGCTTTCAATATACCACAAACACTGGGATTTTGCAAAATTTAGCCACAATTTTTTCGGATTTTTCCAAATTTTTCCCAGTCAGTCTGTTATAGTATTTTTTGCTTCCTTCCAGTAGGCATCAAGCTGTTCCAGAGAGAAGCTGCTCCAATCTCCTCCCTGTGCATTAACCTGGCTTTCCACATACTCAAAACGCTGACGGAATTTCTTACAGCAAGACAGCAAAGCCAGCTCGCTATCCACCTTGTAGAAGCGGCTAAGATTTACCACAGAGAACAGTACATCTCCCAGTTCTTCCTCAATATGCCTCTGCTTACTTTCCTTAACGGCCTGTTCCAATTCCTGCAGTTCTTCCTTGATTTTCTGCCACACAGGCTCTGGCTTCTGCCAGTCGAAGCCCACCTTGGAAGCCTTGGATTGCAATTTTTGAGCCGCCATCAAGGCAGGCAAATCCTTAGGCACTCCATCCAGGATATGCTTCCGCTCCTTTTTCTCCAGTTTCTTCATAGCCTCCCAGCTAACTAAGGCTGCTCCAGCATCAGAAGCCTGCACCTGGCCAAAGACATGAGGATGACGGCGCACCAGCTTTTCCACCACGCCTTGAACCACATCCTCCATAGAGAATGCTCCCGCCTCCTCTGCCATACGGCCGTGGAATACTACCTGCATCAGCAGATCCCCCAGCTCCTCGCAAAGCAGGTCATAATCCTCCAAATCAATGGCCTCCAAAACCTCATAGGTCTCCTCAATGAGATTTTTGCGAATGCTTTCATGAGTCTGAGCAATATCCCAAGGACATCCCCCCGGTTCCCGCAGGGTTTTTATAATATCCTGCAAAGGCTGCAAATCAAACTCCTTTTTGCCAGGATAAGGCTTGATGTACAGACTGGTTAAATAATCTATATCAGGCTGTCTGTCCAGCTCGTAGAGAGGAATCTCCCGTATGGATTCATCAGGCATGCCCAGCTTGTGAATATAGGTAATAGGATATTCATCTGGCAAAGCCTCCATCAGGCTCAGCTTGGCATCAGAAGCAATCTGCTGATTGTAAACCTGAGTTACCACCAAGCCAGTTGGCATATCCACAGGCAACTGTTCAAAATCCTCTGCATCTATAATAGTAAGACCATCAATAGGATCTATGCCCAGCTTGCCATACAGTACTTCCACAAAACTCATGCCTGGCAGGATTTCCAGCTGAATTTTATCCTGCAGCCCTGCCACCAATTCCCGGAGAAGCACCACAGTCTTTTCTGCCACCATTGGACTGCCCGGCACTGCATAAACTATATCCATGCCGGACAAAGCTTTATCCACAATATCCTTGGCAATCTTCTCATAAAGATGGGCAAAATCCTCAGCTTCCTCGTAAAAGCTATCATAGGTGGCAAAGGTAATCCCCCTCTGCTGCAGCATAGGCACTGTAGGATGCTTGGCAGTACGCAAATAAAGATTCTTAGCCTCCTGCATTAACTCCCAACATTCCAAGGTAATATAGCCAAAATCTCCCGGCCCCAAGCCGATAACCTTAATTGTATTCATGATTTTTCTCCTTAATAATTTACCTTATATAGATAGAGTCCCTGAGCAGGAGCTGTAGCCCCGGCCTGATTTCTATCCAGAGATTCCATAATTTCCTTGAACCTCTCCACACTGGTCCAGCCCAATCCCACATTGGCCAGAGTCCCCACCAGATTTCTTACCATATGATATAAAAACCCATTGGCAAAAAAGCTTAGTTCCACAATCCGTCCCTGCTGCTTCAAGCCAGCTTCATAAATCGTCCGCACCGGACTAACCGGCGGCCCCCCCGCTGCCCTAAAGGCACTAAAATCATGGGTGCCCTCAAGCATACTAAGACAAGCCTGCATGGACTTTACATCCAGTTCCTTCCTAATATTCCAGCTATAATTACGCTCAAAGGGATCTGGAATATATCCCTGCAAAATACGATAAATATAGGTTTTGCTTTTGGCACTATGCCTGGCAGAAAAATCCCTATCTGCCTCTGCTGCCTCCAACACTACAATATCTGGTGGCAAAATACTGTTTACCGCCCTTGGCAATCTATCTACAGGAATTCTGCCATCGGTAAAAAAATTCACTACCTGCCCCAAAGCATGAACTCCTGCATCCGTCCGCCCAGATGCCGCCAGCTCAATAGTATCACCACACACCTGCTGCAGCTTTTCCTCTAATACATTCTGCACCGCTATCTGAGGTGGATTCTGTCTCTGAAAGCCATTATATGCGGTTCCATCATAGGACACCGTCAACCTGATATTCCGTTTGCGGGCTTTCATTATCTCCTTATGCTCCGGCTTCATTCCATCCCCCTATAACAAAAAATACACTGAACCACAAATAATCATATATAGGCTCATAACCACAATAGCCCTGCCATCAACATTATGCATACGCATGGCCTTCATGCGGGTACGGCCCTCTCCTCCATGATAGCATCTAGCCTCCATAGCCATAGCCAAATCATCAGCCCGGCGAAAAGCAGAAATAAACAAAGGCACCAGAATAGGAATCATGCTTTTCACCTTGGCCAGGAAATTTCCCTCACCAATATCTGAACCACGGGATTTCTGCGCCTTGATAATCTTATCCGTTTCCTCCATAAGAGTAGGAATGAATCTAAGGGCAATGGTCATCATCATGGCCAGCTCATGGGCTGGAAAACCAAAGCGCTTCAAAGGTCTAAAGAGAGATTCCAAAGCATCTGTCAGCATCAAGGGTGAAGTAGTCAACATCAAAAGTGAGGATACTCCTATCAGCAGCACCAGCCGCAAACTGATAAGAAAACCTTTTACCAAGCCTTCATAGGTAATATTGAATATCCATAGCTTCGCCAGCACCTCACCAGGCACAGTAAAAAGCTGAATAACAAAGGTCAAAATCAAAATCCACCACAAAGGCTTAATGGATTTTAGCACCATGCGGGGAGATACCCCGGAAAGGAATACCAACAAAATAGCCAAGGCTGTATTCAGTCCATAGCACATATTGTTGTCAAAAAGGAAAATCCCCATAATATAGAAAAACAGCAGGATAATCTTGACTCTGGCATCCATGCGATGCAGCAATGAATCACCGGGGAAATACTGCCCCAAAGTAATATCTGTCAACATTTGCCAGCACCTCCTGCCTTTTTCTTAGCCAAGGCCTGCCAAATAGCTTTGACTGCATCCTCCATATTATATACATCTGTAGCAACAGCCACACCCTCTGCCTTAAGAGCCTTAACTATCGCTGTCACTCTAGGCACCTCCAGCCCAGCCTGATGAATAAAATCCTCTCGGCTGAATACCTGGGCCGGAGTCCCCTCCAACAGTACCCGTCCATGTGCCATAATGATAACATTATCGGCAAACCTTGCAATATCATCCATGCTATGGGAAACCATAATAACCGTATTGTTCTTTTTTTTGTGCAGCTTGACAATACCAGTCATCAGTTCCTCTCGCCCCACTGGGTCCAGACCTGCCGTAGGCTCATCCAAAACCAGATAAGGAGTTTCCAAAGCCACTACCCCGGCAATGGCTACTCGACGCATCTGACCGCCGCTCAGCTGAAAAGGAGAACGGTCTTTGTAGGTATCATAATCCAGCTTAACAAAATCCATAGCCGCATTTACTCTCTGCTGGACCTCTTCCTCACTGCAGCCATAATTCCTTGGCCCAAAGGCAATATCCTTGGCCACTGTTTCCTCAAAAAGCTGATGCTCTGGATATTGGAACACCATTCCTACAGAACGGCGAGCCTTTTTATTCTCAGGCTTTTTGCCTGTGACACTAACGCCATCCACCAGTACCTGTCCCTCAGCAGGCTCCAACAGGCCATTAAGATGCTGAATCAAAGTTGATTTACCAGAACCAGTATGCCCAGCAATAGCCGTAATCTTTCCCTGAGGAATAGTGAGATTCACATCATTCAAGGCCAAGCGCGCATAGGGAGTTCTAGGCATATATATATGTTTGAGATTTTTTATTTCAATTGACATAATGCTTCTATTAATGCCTCCTGACTGGTAATCGCCTTGGTTATGGGCAAACCCTTCTTTTGCAATCTATAGGCCAGCTCCGTAGCCACTGGCACATCCAGCCCCAGCTTTTTCATGGCCTCAATATTCTGAAAAATTTCCTCCGGCTTGCCTTCCTGAACCAGCTTTCCCTGCTTCATAACCAGTACCCTATCGGAAAGAGCCGCCTCCTCCATAAAATGAGTAATATTAATAACCGTAATCCCCTGCTGTTGATTCAACCGCTGTACTGTGGAGATTACCTCCTGCCGTCCCACTGGATCCAGCATGGCGGTTGGCTCATCCAGCACAAGACATTCCGTATTCATAGCCAATGCCCCGGCTATGGCAATTCTCTGTTTTTGACCGCCACTAAGCAAATGGGGGGCGAAATGACGAAATTCCTCCATATTTACCGCTTTCAGAGCAGAAGTTACCCGTCTGCGAATCTCATGAGGCTCCATGCCGATATTCTCTGGCCCAAAGCCTACATCATCTTCCACAATAGCAGCAATAATCTGGTTATCAGGGTTCTGAAAAACCATGCCCACCTTGCCACGAATATCCCAAAGATACTTTTCATCTCCAGTGTCCATGCCCTCTACCAAACACTGACCAGCAGTAGGCTGTAGGAGCGCATTAAAATGCTTGGCCAAGGTTGATTTACCGGAGCCATTAGTACCCAGAATGGTTATAAACTCTCCTTTGTGGATTTTTAGATTGATACCATCCAAAGCCTTGTATTCATTTTCTAGTCCCTTGTTGTACACATGGGATAGATTTTTACATTCAATAAAAGCCATAATATCCTCTTGGATTGACTGCTTCCCTGCAAACTGAATTGCAATCTGTCTACTGAAACCGCCAAATCATACTAAAAAACTTCTCAAAACACCACAGGCAATATCATTGCCAAAGGTGTATTTATTGTCAACCAATATTATACATACGTTAACTAAAAATATCAATAAAAGAAAATAACCGCCCCAAGCTTCCCATTTCTTGAGCGGTCAATTATAATTTTCTTGCTATCATCTATAGCCATAAGGTATAATGAACACAGTGCTACCATAACGGTAGGCGGTTAGCCCTCTGAGCGTTTTTGCGTTTTGGAGGGATTCTTACCCTCCAAAATGAGGCCGTAGGCTTAAGCGGTCATCCTATTGCGGAGGGGGTGATGCTTT
>CAKPYV010000016.1 GCA_934203205.1 uncultured Anaerovibrio sp.
GTTGCGGGAAGAGGACTCGAACCTCTGACCTTCGGGTTATGAGCCCGACGAGCTACCTACTGCTCCATCCCGCGATGTAGGTCAGTGCTTAAACAAGCACCGAACAATTTGATATTATATCAGCATGCAACACCTTTGTCAAATATTTTTTCAAAATTTATTTCGAAATTTTATTGCATTTATCTCTGTGCCTGACAGCTATGCTTTACCCTTGCTAAAACTATACAAGGTTTTTAACAACAAATCCTTATCCAATGGCTTGGCAAGATGTTCATTGTGAGACTCTTGCCTACAAGGCCTTGGCAATATTATCATTTCGCATCAGCAAAGCTTCTCCTATGTATTCTGCTGTTATGGTATCTTTTCCTGCCAAATCCCCAATAGTCCTAGCCACCTTTACCAATCTATCATAGGAACGAGCCGACATCTGCCGTTGATGAAAGGCTGCCTCCAGCAGCTGCTGAGCCTCTGCTGTCATAGGACAATATTGGCCCAGCATACTATGAGTAAGCTGGCCATTAGAAACAATATCCATCTTCTGGAAACGGTACAGTTGTCTTTCCCTAGCTGCCATGACTCTTTGGCGGATTTGAGACGAAGTTTCCGCCTTTTTCACAGCCGTTAATTCCTGATAGGAAACCCGAGGCACCTGTATCTGAATATCAAACCTGTCCAGCAAGGGACCAGATAACTTTTGTGTATAATGGCGAATCTGGGATGGTGTACATTCACAAATATGCTCTTTATCCCCGTAATAACCACAAGGGCATGGATTCATGGCTCCTATGAGAATAATACGTGAGGGAAACTGATAGCTGGCATTAGCTCTAGAAACTGTAACCCTGCCATCCTCCAATGGCTGACGGAGACACTCCAGCACCCGCTGGCCAAATTCCGGCAATTCATCCAGAAACAGCACTCCATTATGGCTTAGAGTCACCTCTCCCGGACGGGGAATCGTGCCCCCGCCAATCATAGCTGCTGCCGATACCGTATGATGGGGACTGCGGAAAGGCCTCTGACGAAACAACCCCTCTCCCTCCTTTAGCATCCCCGCAATACTATAGATTCTCGTCACTTCCAGAGCTTCCCTATCTGTCATTTCTGGCAAAATACTGCCCATGCGCCTTGCCAGCATGGTTTTTCCTGAACCTGGGGCGCCAGACAAAAGGATATTATGTCCTCCTGCCGCTGCCACCTCAAAGGCTCGTTTGGCCAGAAACTGCCCCTGCACCTCCCCAAAATCTGCTTCCAACCTAGAGCAGTCTGTCTGCTGTAGTTTGCAGGCAGGCGACAATACCTGATGATTTTGCAAATGCTCCACCACCTGCCGCAGATTTTCTACACCATAAACAGTAAGCCCCTCAACCAGCAAAGCCTCCTGTACATTCTCCCTGGAAATGAAAACTCCCTTAAGCCCCATATCCAAAGCCTTGATAGCCATAGGCAGAACGCCCCGCACTGGACGACACCGCCCCTCTAGGGACAACTCCCCAATAAAAGCATAATTACCAATGCTTTCACTGCCAATTATGCCATCTGCAGCCAAGAGAGCAATGGCAATAGGCAAATCTAAACCAGCACTTTCCTTGCGAATAGCCGCTGGCGCCAGATTCACAGTAATCCTTTCCTGATGCATCATAATACCGCTATTGCGAATAGCAGTCCTAACCCTTTCCTTGGCCTCTCGCACCAGGGTATCCGGCATCCCCACCATTTCAAACCCCGGTAGGCCATTAGCCGCATCCACCTCCACATCAATCAACAGCCCATCTACCCCCATAGTAGCTGCACCATATGTCCTTGCGTACATACTATCACCCCTTAGCAATTTTCTTGTTATTGAAAATTATATTGCTTTTATCTGGGATTGTAAAGAAATTTAAAAAGTTATATTCTGGTATATATTTATTATTTTAATATCAATATACATATATATTAAAAATCCCCATAAGCTAGATTTACCCCACGCTAACGGGTGCTAAGGCTCCCTCCTCTTAGGAGGGAGTTAAGCACCCGTAAGGCTCTGGATTTATTCGACTAAATTCAGTGGGAGTCTAAAGCTCCCACTGAATAAGTCTCATTTTACTAACTTACGAGGACTATTATTCCGCATAGCGGTATTATTTTATTTTACAGCTTTCAACCTGCTTATACATTAATTTCAGCAGTCATGCCCAGCTCTTCCTTATGGGCATCCAGAACAGGCTGAACCACGTTCTTGATGAACTTTTCTACCTGAATAGGAGAACGTCCCACATATCTGGAAGGCTCCATGGTTTTCTGCAGCTCCTCCAAGGTAAGATTAAACTCTGGATCAGCAGCAATAAGCTCTAACAGGTTATTATCCTTGCCCTGCTGCTTAACATTCTTGCCTGCTTCCATGGAAAGGGTACGAATCTTCTCATGAAGCTCCTGACGGTTGCCGCCATTCTTAACAGCATCCATCATAATATTCTCAGTAGCCATGAAAGGAAGCTCTGCCATCAGATGCTTGGTAATAACCTTGTCATAAACCACCAAACCGTCTACAACGTTTAGGCACAAATCCAAAATACCATCAATAGCCAGGAAGCCCTCTGGAATGGACAGACGCTTGTTAGCAGAATCATCCAGTGTTCTCTCAAACCACTGAGTAGCAGAGGTAATGGCAGGATTCAAAGCATCAATCATCACATATCTGGACAGGGAAGCAATACGCTCACTGCGCATTGGATTTCTCTTGTATGCCATAGCAGAAGAACCAATCTGATTCTTCTCAAATGGCTCCTCTACCTCCTTCAAATGCTGCAGGAGGCGAATATCGTTGGACAATTTGTGAGCGCTGGCGGCAATACCTGCCAGAATATTAGCAACTCTGGTGTCTACCTTTCTGGAATAGGTCTGACCGGAAACAGCATAGCACTCCTTGAAGCCCATTTTCGCAGCAATAGATGGATCAATCTTATCAATGGTTTCCTGATCCCCATCAAAAAGCTCCAGGAAGCTGGCCTGAGTACCGGTAGTACCCTTGGAGCCTAACAGCTTCAAGCTGTCCTTAACATACTCCAAATCCTCCAGATCCATGATAAACTCCTGAGCCCACAGGGTAGCACGCTTACCTACAGTAGTAGGCTGGGCTGGCTGGAAATGAGTAAAGGCCAAGGTAGGCAGATCCTTATATTTATCTGCAAACTTAGCCAGTTCAGCAATTACATTAACCAATTTCTTCTGAACCAGCTCCAATGCCTCACGCATAATGATAATATCAGTATTATCGCCAACATAGCAGGAAGTAGCACCAAGATGAATAATGCCGGCTGCTTTTGGGCAGAGCTGGCCATAAGCGTAAACATGGCTCATAACATCATGACGAACCAGCTTTTCTCTAGCCTTTGCCACATCGTAATTGATTTCATCAACATGAGCCTTCATCTCATCAATCTGCTCCTGAGAAATAACAGGCTTGCCATTCTCAGAAAGACCTAATTCCATTTCTGTCTCAGCCAAAGCAATCCACAATTTTCTCCAGGTAGTAAATTTCTTATCCTGAGAGAAAATATACTGCATTTCCTTGCTGGCATAACGCTCTGATAAAGGACTGGTATATCTGTCTGTGTTCATAATCAACTTCCTTTTCTAATCATTCTAGTCAAGGCAAATTACCTTTTAATGATATTCTATCAAAGAAATATGGCCTTGTCCATTATAACACCTACATTGAAGAAATTTATCATACTTCAATTTCCCTCCATCTGTAGAGTGAATACCTCATAGGAACTTATTCTATGGCACAAAGACCACCTTTTTATTCATAATGCACATAACCGGTTCATCATAAACATTTCTTGCCGGTGCAAAACTATAAGTATAAGCCGCCTTAACCGCAGCCTTATCCAACTGACTAATACCAGAGCTTCCTGCTATATCCACATTGGTTACTGTTCCATCAGCTGATACCGTCAAACGCAATACTACCGTACCACCGATGCCCTGGTCCTGCAAATCCTCAGGATAAACGGGATTGCTGCCCCCCAGAAACCGTGGCGGGACCTTGGCTACCTTGGCCGCTCCTTCATCTCTGCCACTGCCAGTGCCAGTGCCATTACCACTGCCCGCACCATCACCATTACCTGTACCACTGCCATTGCCATGGCCAGATCCCTGACCAACACCTTGACCGGTACCAGAGCCAACCCCGCCTAAGGATGTCACACCACTACTGCTCCCCTTGGCAGAAACATTCTCAGCCTGATGTTCCTGACGATATTGCTGCTGTTTTTCTGGTTCCTTGGTATATTCCTCAGCTATTTCCGGCAATTTTTCTGTCTCAACCTTAAAGGTAACAGCCTCAACCCCTGAGTCTATAGGGGAATCCACCGCCGGAGGGCTGGCTCCGCCGCCACCGCCTCCATCACTCAAATCTACAGCCTCGTAGATATCGACATCTATATTATGCGGCACCTCAGGGGAAACTCTAGTAAAAAGCCCTGTTAAGCAGATGATGACAAAAATAATCAGATGCAGCACAGCAGAGATACTATAGGCTTTGTATTTATCCTTTTGCCCCTGTATCATCATTGCCTCCCGCTATCTGCCGCCAGAGCTATTTTGCTAATACCAGCACCCTTTAATTTATCCAGCAAACCTATAACCATACCATAATCCATATTCTGGTCTGCCCGCAGCACCACTGCAAAGCGTGGATTGCGCTTTTGTTCTCTGGCCGCCTGATTTAACAGGGCTGCTTCCTCTATCTGCTTATCCTCCAGCCAAAGGGAGCCATCTGCCTTCAAAGTAACCAAATAGGTCACTTTCATTTCCGTTTCTGCATGACTGGCCTGAGGCAGATTAACATTTACAGTTTTGATATTTACCATGTACAAAGTACTCAGCAGAAAAAATACCAGCAGAAAAAACATAATATCTATCATAGGTATGATATTTACCTCTGGCTTGGTCATGGAACGACGCTCCCGCAACCTCATACTGCTTCACCTGCTCCCATAAACCCGGCCAGTTGTTTTTCCTTGGCCTCTGCCATGGAAAAGCATTGCTCCATATCTGTAATGATATTATCCAGCCTCTGGGTAAAATAGGCATGAATTGCCAAGGAGATAATGGCTACACACAAGCCGAAGGCTGTGGCAATCAAAGCCTCCCCTACGCCGCCTGTAATAGCTGTGGCCTGACCTGATTCCAAATTAAAGACACTAAAGGCGGAAATCATACCGCTAATAGTTCCTAACAATCCCAACAAGGGCGCCATGGTGACAATGACATTCAGGTAGTATAAACGCTGTTTTAGCTTGGAAAGGGCAATACCTGATTGCACCTCCATAAAGCTGGACATGCTGCCGCTGCCAGCTAGGGGACAGGCCTCTGCCAAAATACCTGCCAGTAACCCCTTAGATTTTTTTGCCAATAAGATAGCTGCTGAGATATCGCCTTGAGACAAATGCTGGGAAAATTCTCTGGCAAAGCCTCGGCCTGAGTCTTCCCGCCTAAAATACTGCCATCTTTCCACCCCAATAGCTATGACCATAAAGGAGCATAACAGCAATACATACATAATTGCTCCGCCCTTGTGAAAAAACTCGATACCTGTTGTGATTGATTCCATAGGATGTAAATTTTCTCCTTTCCACAGAAATAAGAATAGTGCAGCAGCCTATTTGCTGCCAAACAAGCCACTACACTCCAAATACCATATATCAATAGAAAGACAAAGCCCTCTGCTGCTTCGTCAGCTTGGCCTGCCAATCCGCAAAATTCTTTGGCACAAATTCATGTACCAACCATTGTGGCTTGATTTCTGCCACTATTTTTTTCACTGCCCCTGTGCCAAAGGGCTGATGCCTATCCACATCCAGCACATAATTCATCAACTCCCCTGATGATATATTATCTTCTGGTACCGGATGCCTTTGCCGTTGCTCTTCTGTGAACCTGCCGGATAAGGATTGATGCAGGTGAATACCATAGATTTTATCTGCCAAATCACCCAGCTTGGCCACTACCTGCAAAATATAATCAATTCCCTGTTGCTCATTTTGCAAATGGACATTAGTATTCATCAAATGGCCTGTGTCCAACATAAGCCCACAAGCATGGTTTATGCCCGTCAAAAGTTCTCTTACCAGCTCTGGCTCTAACAAGGTCATACCTGGCCACCAAAGGTTTTCATACAATAAAGGTATATCCTCTGGCAGACAGAGTGTCAAATTATTGATAAATTCTAACACAGCCTCTATTACCTGAGCTGAATCATAGGCAAACTGCCGACATCGGGCCTCACTGCTGCGAGCCTGAGCTACATGAAAAACCACATATTCAGCGCCACATTCTGCTGCCTGCTGGAAATTCCTTTGCCAGCTATTCAGCCAGGCCTCAGTAGATGTACCAAATACGGCCTCCACAGTAGAAAGGGAACCATATTCCTTCCTTAGCGCTTCTTCATTACCTCGCCAAAAATCCAGCCAACTGGGCCAAAACCAAAGATGAAAACCACGTATCATTTCTGGAGTATGAAAGCTCCTATCCCAAGGTCCACAGCACATAAATTCAATGCCATCCAAATGATGAGCTTGCAAGAAATTTTGTAATCTCTCTTGACTGCCCCCCAGCAGTCCCTCAGTATCAGTAGGATCATTGGACAAATTCACCAATTGCAGCATAGCAAAATCCCCTTTATGGGCAAGATATGAAAACGTCAACTGTTCCATATCCTGCCGTTGCTAACATGAAAAAGGAATTAGAAAGTCAGGTTAAAGCCAACCTGATAGAAACGACCGCCGCAAGGATAATAATTACCATAAGAAGCGCCATTTTCATAATATTCCTGATTTGTAAGATTATTTACCTTGAAATAAGTAGTCAGCTGGCTATTAACCTCATAACTAAGGTTGAAATCCCAAATATTATAACTGCTATTGCCATTGTAATAGCGTGCTTCCAGGCCGCTGCCGATGGTGCCCAGCAGATTTGCCTTCCAAGCACCACTGGTATAGTGTACGCCCAGCTTATAGCCGTTAGGCTGAAGATTATTATCCAAAACCATCCCCATACCTTCATTTTTATCAACTTCGCGCTTAATATAGGAATAGCCTAAGTCATAGCTCCACATTGGGCTGAGCTTCTGCTTAAAGGAAAGCTCCATACCTCTCTGCTTTTCCTTATTAACATTGAGGGCATACCAATTAAAGGTTACAGGATCAGAGCCCCATCTAATAGCATCATTCAATTCTGTGATGAAGAAAGAAATTCCTGCACTGGTATTTTCATCGAAATTGTGATCCATACCAATGGTAGCAGTATAACCGGTTTCAGGACGCAAGTCAGGATTGCCAAACATTCCCATGCCATAGCCCCAATCCTGCTTATAATACAGATCATCCATAGTTGGTGCCTTAAATACCTTGCCCCAGGATGCATAAACATGAGTGTCCTTGTCCGCAAGGTAGTTCAAGGCAACTTTAGGTGACCAATGTGTGCCAAATTTGCTATGATGATCCATGCGAACCCCTGGCACCAAGGTCCACTTGTCAGCTAATTGCCAAGTATCCTGCAAATACAAAGCTTCCTGAGTAACACGCTCATCTTTATAATTTCCACCAGACATTGCTGCTGGATTTTCTGCTCTTCCCTGATGCCACTCTGCACCAGCTACCAATGTATGTTGATCATTCAGCTTCCAACCATCCTGATAATCAACACCAATAGTTCTATTGCTCAACCACCCCTGGTTGTAAATTCCCTTATCATTATAGAACCATCTTACATAAGCCGGTACATCAGTATTCTCTTTAAAATTATAGGTTATGGCATAATTATTAAAATTTTCCTTCAAACGAGGAACTGGATCTGATATGGCTGTTGAGGTATTTCCCAGACATTTATACTGCCCTGCATCTACTGATTTATGAGCATAATATACAGTCAAAGAGTCAGAATCAGAAAAACGATTATTCAGCTTCATGGAAAAACTGTTATTATTATAATCACTATTCTCCATGGTAGGACTGCTGCCGTTGAATTTGTAATCAAAATGGCCTCTCCGCTGAATACCTCCAGTAATCAACCAGCTAAAATCGTTTTCTCTGCCCTGAGTGGTAATTTCATAATTATGGGTATTCCAAGAACCGGTATTCATATCAATCTTAGTTTGATTCTTGTATACCTTCTTGGTAATAATATTGATGACACCGCCTACAGCATCACTGCCATAGAGGGCACTACTGCCACCCTTAACTATTTCTATGCGCTGAATATTTTCCATGGTAGGAAGCATATTCATATCCACGCTAAAACGCCCGCTAGATACACCTTGATCATCATTTAGACGTTGGCCATCAACCATAATAACAACTCTATCGTTGCCATTTATCCGCACACGCTGCTGTGCTCCACCGCCTTGACGTACCACAGATACGCCATTAACATGGCTAATAGCCTCATCCAAGCTGCTGAAATGATTGGCCTCTATCTCCTTGGCAGTAATTACAGCCACATTAGCAGGGGTTTTCATGGTCTTGCTAGGCATACGTTCAGCAGTTACAATGGTATCATCCATTTCATAGACATCTGCGCCCTCTGACTGTACATCAACATTTTCCGCCGCTAATGCTACGCTGCTGCCAGCCATAAGTGCCAAAGTAATACCAATTGTCAGCCATCTTTTTCTTCTCATTGTTTCTCTCCTTTATTTCTACAAAACCTTCACCGCTGAGAGGTACAAAAAAACCATCTGTTTTGAGCAAACAGATGGTCAAACCGCAATCTAAATAAAAATCATGGCTGCGCATCCCCTACCCATCGCTCGCAGGTACAAGCAAATAAAAATCCGCTAACGGTGACTATCAAACAGGCAGTTCTCCTGACTCGACTTCATCGCTTTGCACGCCTTCCCAGGATTGCTCCCAGTGACATATATGTGCATCACTCAGTCTTACAGTGGCGGGACCGTTCCAGTTTTTCACTGGATTCTCTATTAAGTCTGATAAACAGACACCTGTCCATACATACTAAACTTAGATAATTATACAATTATGGGCAAAATTTGTCAAACAAATATCCTTAATCTAAGCTTTACCTGACTATATCTACACCCTAATCAAATAGAGCCTTAATTTTTCAATTCAAAGTATTTGCTGCCAGCATTCCTGCCAGCACAGCTCCAATACCCAGGCATACATTACCTGCTACATTCATAATGGAGGATAAAATATGCTGATTCTGAATCAGGCTAACCGTTTCCATGCTAAAGGAGGAAAAAGTGGTAAAGCCCCCGAGAAAGCCTACTAGCAGCAAAAGCCGTATATGCTCTGGCACTGCCATCCCCCTATTGAGAAAGCAGAACATAGCAAAGCCCATAAGAAAGCTGCCAATAATATTAGCGGTAAAGGTGCCAAAAGGAAAATTTCCTCCCACCTGATGGCCAATAAACGTGGTTACCAGATAACGGCTGACAGCCCCTAAGCCGCCGCCCAGAAAAACCAACAAAGGATTCCATAGCATTTCAGACATTAGCCCTGCTCCTGCAGCTGACGGAAGTTTTTGATAATAACAATAGGAGTTTTCTGAGAAGCATTACCAAATGGATTGTCAATCAACAATCTGGCAGCTCTTTCCCCATCCAAGCCCTCAGTAGCACCTACCACGCGGGAACGCTTCAGGTCGTTTACATCGGCAATCAAACCGCCAAAACAGCCCAGGCGCTTCTTCAACTTCTCCACTACCTCATTAGGATTCTTTGGACCATAAACAATATGCTTGTCAAATGGAGGCATAGTACCAGTAACATCATCAATCAGAGCAGTCTGCTCACCGCCCCATTTGTAGAAAAGCCCGTTCATGCCAACCAGCTTGCCCAGAAAGCCCAGCACCAAGGCACCAGCTACCCGCCATTTGCCCTCTACATCCATCAGGGACTGCATACCATGAGGGCTGGCCAGGGAACCATAATCAGGAATAAAACGACAGCACAGTCTAGCTACACGGGTAATCTTCAAATCCTCTGGCCGAACAGCTCTCCCCTGAGTAATGGCTACAACGCTTTCTGCTACAGAAATAACATCATCTGGGCCAATCTTACCCTTGGTATAACGTTCAACCTCGTCAATAATATCATCCTTATCAGTCAGTATACGGGTTGGAACCGGAATCAAATCTATCTTTATCTCACTCATTGCTGCAACCTCCCATTAGTCCTTTACCAGCTCTACGCCAAGCAGATTAGCTACTTCGGCAGCAGGCACCTCAATACGAACCTGACGATAATGACATGGCATACGGCCAGTCTCCAGCCAAATCAGCTGGAAATTGAAATCTGGCATATGAGCCACAGCCTCTTTCAAGGTCATGCCCTTTCTAGCTGTAAGACGAACCTGAGCACGAATGGCAGCCTTATCCAAGCCGCCCTTATAACCCTTGGCCTGAATAATATAAGCCTCGAAATAATCATCCTCGCGAGGTACACCTACCAGCTCAGCATGGCCCCTGGTTTCCAGACCATCATACTGCTCATAAGGCAGCTGAGGCCGGACAAAGGCATCCATAATGGTAGCACACTGCTTCCCCTGATTCTCAAAGCCAATGTCAGTTGTCAGCACCATGCTGTTATCAGTAATCTCCTCAGCCTTAAAGGCAGTACGGCTATCTACCAATGGTACAATAATCTCCGTACCAGCATGGCAGAGATACAGCTTTACCAGCAGACACAAAACAACTACTATGACAGCCAGCCACAGCAGACAACTTCCCAAAGTAAATGTACACATAAAAATTTCCTCCCATTAATCTATAAATACAAATTATTAAAACACAGCATATTTTATTCCAATGCCTTTTGTAATCTTTCATAATATTTAGCTGGCAATCTGGTAATATGTCCAGTTTCCATGCTGGTAAATACATTCTGAGTACGTCCTGTTACCAGCAGCAGATTATCAGATTTCCGCAGCACCCGATAGGTAAAGGCCATCTTGGCCTTAGTCAAAGCCTCCGGGGTAGTTTCTATCAAAAGCTCATCATCAAAACGAGCAGAATTCATATATTTGGCGCTGACCTCTGTAATAGGAAATACATAGCCATCATCCATCATTTCTGTAAGAGTAATACCTGCTGCCCGGAGAAATTCTACTCTGCCGATTTCAAACCAGCGGATATAGTTGGCATGATGCACTACAGCCATAGCATCTGTATCATAAAAATTAACCTTGTGGATTGCTGTCGTAACCATATTCCAGCCTCCTTCTATTCAAAAAATACATATCTTCAATAACCTTTACACTATAAATCTATTATGGCAAAAAGTCAAGAATTACCCGAAATTAATCCACCTAACCCTAGTAAAAAAAGCCATCCTTTAATAAAAAAAGCGCCATAGACTCTTATCAAATCTACGGCGTTGCAGAAGCATATAAAAATTAATGTGCTACATCTACAGGCTTTACCTTGAAATAAATAACCAGCATAATGATTACCATAATGCCCAAAGCAGTAGCCAATCCCAACCAGCCATTCTTGGTGAAGCCATCTACCAGGTAGCCTACAAAGCTGGCGGTAGAAACCATGGCTACATATGGTATCTGAGTATTAACATGGTCAATATGACTGCACTGCGCACCAGCAGAAGCCAAAATAGTGGTATCAGAAATTGGTGAAGCATGGTCACCGCCTACTGCGCCAGAGAGAACTGCTGCCACAGTCAATACCAGCAGGCTTGGATCACCGTTGCCAATAACGGCAATAGCAATAGGAATCAGAATACCAAAGGTACCCCAGGATGTACCGGTGGCAAAAGCCAGCACAACAGCCACCAGGAAGAAGATAGCTGGCAGGAATACCAATACATCCACATTGGCGCTAACCAAATTGCCTACATAGCCGCCAAGATTCAAATACTTATCACTGCAGATACCGGACAAGGTCCAAGCAAAGCAGAGAATCAGATTGGCAGGAGTCATAGCCTTGAAGCCCTGAGCAAAGGTTTCACAGAAGGAGCTGAAGGTAATAACCCGGCGAGGCAGATACAGCAGAGCTGTAAACACAAAGGCAATAAAGGAACCAAATACCAAGGACTTGCTGGAATCACAATCCGCAAAAGCCTGCTGAATAGAAGCGCCCTCATTAATACCGCCGGTATACAGCATACCATAGACACAGGCGCCTATCAGCACCAACAAAGGCAGTATCAAATCAATAATCTTGCCATTGCCCTCTGCATGGGCTTCCTCACTGTCTCTGTACTCCTCAGGTACAATAAAATGCTCCTGATTTCTCTTAACGTATTTGGCCATAGCAAATACATCACGCTGGGACCAGATAATGAACAGCATAAACAAAATAGTCATCCAGGCATAAAGGTTAAATGGAATAGTCTGCAAAAACAGGCTAAAGCCATCCAGCTCACTGCCCTCCGGCAGAGAGGAGCCTACAGCCGCTGCCCAGCTGGACACCGGTGCCAAAATACATACAGGAGCTGCTGTAGCATCAATGATATAGGCCAGCTTGGCTCTGGAAATCTTGAACCTATCTGTAATTGGGCGCATAACAGTACCAACTGTAAGACAGTTGAAATAATCATCAATAAAGATAACCACACCCAGCAAAGCTGTCAATAGCATGGAACTGCGGCGTCCGCTAATGTTGCGGGCTGCCCATTCGCCATAGGCTCTGGTTGCACCGGAGCGGGTAATAGCCGCCACCAGAATCCCCAGAATAACCAGGAAAATCAAAATATTGATATTTCCCCCTACCTTGTCTGCCATAACCTCAAACAAGGTCATAATTGCATTCAGCACATTGAAATCTGTGTACAGCAAGGCTCCGGAAAAAATACCAATAAGCAATGACATGTACACCTCTTTGGTTGCCAAAGCCAAAACAATGGTAATAATCGGAGGCAACACTGACCAAACAGTTTCCGCCATAAAAAAATCCCTACTTTCTTGCATATTAATAACTGACTTATGTATTGTATAGCAAAAAAGTATATTTAACAAGCCATTTGTGATATTTTTCCATGTATACTTAATGGATACTTACTGCCCTGAACACACTGCTATCAGCCCGGTGTCTGGATTTGGAGTATTCAAAGGGCCTGCCGTCACTGAGAAAAGCCACCTGGACCACCTGCAGCACCGGCATTACCCCTTCAATCTGCAACCAGTCCTTTTCCTCCTCTGTAGGCATATCTGCGCTGACAGTACGATGGGCAGACTGAATCTGCAGCTTGAGAACATTCTCAATATGATTATAAATAGAGTTCTCCAGCACGTCCATCTTAACCCCGGGAATTACCTCTATAGGCATCTGAGTATATTCCACATTACTAGGCTTGCCATCCAAAAAACGCACCCGAACAATATCGTAGACAAAATCATCCACACCGATTTTCAACTTTTCTGCAATTTTCTCAGTAGGATGAATAATTTCGAACCGCTTCACCTCAGTGCGAATATCATGGCCTTCATTACTCTTGGAGAAACTCTGAAACTGGCCACACATGCCTACGTTTTCCACATCCTCCTCCTGCACTCCCTTGACGAAGGTACCAGAGCCACGACGTTTTACCACCAATCCCTGCTTTACCAGCTCATCTACAGCCCTTTTAACAGTGATTCTACTAACGCCATATTGAGCACACATTTCCTTTTCCAAAGCCAGCTGACTGCCTGGTTCATATTTGCCACTGGCAATATCATTATAAATATCCCTGGCTATTTCTTCATATTTATTCATACTCATCCCTCTATTGCAAATCCACTTTACCTCTATATATCAAATTCCTAGAAGCAAATCACACTTAACATTTTATCTAGTTTATAACATATGCAATTAGTTTTCAAGAAATTTGTATTTCTTTTATAATTTAAGTTATATCTTTTAAAAAATAACAGTATCAAGCAGAAATCTACTTGATACTGTTACCAATATTTTATTTATCGAAGATACCGCTGACTGCTACAGCCTCCACAATTTTTTTCATAGTATCCTCACTCTGTACCAAGGCCATGCGGACATAGCCCTCTCCAGATGGGCCAAAGGCACTGCCTGGTGTTACCAACACACCGGTCTTGTCCAGCAAATCTGCCACAAAGGCTTCAGAATCCCGATAGCTGCTAGGAATTGGCGCCCATACAAACATGGTGCCTGCTGGTTTCTCCATATGCCAGCCAGCCTCTATAAGGCCATCACAAAGCACATCCCGACGATGCTCATAGGCAGCTCTTGTCTCGGCTACAACTGCCTGATCCCCTGTCAGAGCTTCTATGGCTGCTGCCTGAATAGGCAGGAACATTCCATAGTCCATATTGGACTTCAAGGTTTTCAGCATCCCTACTACTTCCTTATTGCCTACACAGAAGCCAATGCGTGCCCCAGCCAGTCCATAGGTCTTGGACAGGGAATTAAACTCTACGCCTACCTCCCTAGCTCCTGGAATGCTTAAAAAGCTGCCACAGCTCTGACCATCAAATACCAGCTCACTGTAGGCATTGTCATGGAGAACAATAATATCATACTTTTTGGCAAAAGCCACCACCTCATGATAGAAGGACTCTGGAGCCATAGCCGCTGTAGGATTATTTGGATAGGATACCAACATAAATTTAGCCTTCCTGGCTATTTCCTCTGGAATATTCTGCAGCTGAATCACATAGTCATTTTCCTTTTGCAAAGGCATATAATACAGCTCTGCCCCAGCAATACGAGGACCATCTGCAAAGATAGGATAGCAAGGATCTGGTACCAGCATAACATCCCCAGGGTCCAAAATAGACAGAGCAATATGGGATAAACCATCCTGAGAGCCTAACAGGGAGCAGATTTCTGTCTCTGGATTCAATTCCACATCATACCGTCTCTTATACCACTGAACCACTGCCTCCAGCAGCTGCTGGGTATCACTAATGGCGTAAACATAATTAGCAGGCTTCATAACCGCCTCTGCCATAACCTCCATAATTCTCTTGGTAGGAGGAATATTAGGAGCACCAATGCTCAAATCATATACTTCCTTGCCCTGGGCCAGTCTATTTTTCCTCATAACAGCCAGACGGGAAAATACACCCTCCCCAAACTGATTCATTCTATTTGCAAACTTCACAATACTAACCTCTCTTTACTTCTACAAAAGAAAAAGGGCGAAATACATCGCCCTTTAGCTTTAATTTGCATATTTTCCTGTGGCTTAGTTTGCCCAGTTCTTGTCAAACAAATTGCTGACAGGCTCATTCTCATAGATGCACTTAATGAACTCAGCCAACATTGGCGCCAGAGAAATGCTGACAATCTTCTCATGCTTCTTGGCAGGATCCAAAGGAATGGTGTTGGTAATAACCAGCTGCTTGATGCAGGAATCCTGAATACGCTGTACAGCAGGATCTGTAAGAATACCATGAGAGCAGCAAGCATATACTTCCTTGGCACCCAGCTTCTTTAGAGCCTTGGCACCCTCGCAGAGAGAACCAGCAGTATCAACCATATCATCAATCATGATACAGGTCTTGCCCTTTACATCGCCAATCAGGTTCATAACCTCAGCGCAGCCAGGACGAGGACGACGCTTCTCTACAATAGCAATGCCAGTACCCAACAAATCTGCCATGTTGCGGGCACGGGTTACACCACCCAGGTCAGGAGAAACAACAATCATATCCTCCAAATCCAGCTTGTGGAAATAATCAGCCAGCGCTGGAGCAGCAGCCAGATGGTCTACAGGGATATCAAAGAAGCCCTGAATCTGACCAGCATGCAGGTCAACAGTCACTACACGGTTCAAACCAGCAGCAGACATAAGGTTAGCTACCAACTTGGCAGAAATAGGCTCACGGCCACGAGTCTTGCGATCCTGACGAGCATATGCATAATAAGGTACTACTGCAGTTACACTTCTTGCAGAAGCACGCTTGCAAGCGTCAGTCATAATCAGCAGCTCCATCAGATTCTCATTTACAGGCTGACAGGTAGGCTGGATAATAAAAATATCTTTTCCACGAACACTTTCACCAATCATGACCTGAATTTCACCATTGTTGAAATGGCCAACCTGTGCATCAACCAAAGGAATATCCAGATACTTGGAAATCTCCTGTGCTAACTCTGGGTTTGCGTTACCGGCCAGAAGTCGTAAATTTTTCGCAGCGTCGTTCATTGTTTTGAATGCCTCCAATATTTTCTTTTTTCCTCATACTCTATGAACATATCTCGTTCTAAAAAGAATGTTCTAGGAAGAATTTCCCCAAATTCTCCCTATGGTGCTATTATAGCCTATTTCCGCTTATCAGTCCAGCCCTCAATCAGCTTTTGACGAGCTCGGCCAATAGCAAGTGTGCCACCAGGCACATTTTTGGTAATAACGGAGCCAGCACCAATATAGGCACCATCCCCTACCTCTACAGGAGCTACCAGACTGGTATTGCAGCCGACAAAGGCATTGTCCCCAATGGTGGTACGGAATTTTTTCTTGCCATCATAGTTGACAGTAACAGTACCACAGCCCAGATTTACATTAGCGCCTACATCTGCATCGCCAATGTACTGAAGGTGAGGCAGCTTAGTGCCCTCTCCTACCTGAGAGTTCTTTACCTCTACAAAGTTACCAATCTTTACATGATTGTGAATATGACTGTTTGGACGAATATGCACATATGGTCCCATAGTAACCCCATCGTCAATAATGCAATCATGACCATAGGCAAACTGAGCGTGAACATCATTGCCAATCTTGGCATTGCTGAAACGGCTATTAGGGCCGATTTCACAGCCTGCACCTACTACAGTGCCAGCCTCCAGCCAGGTAAATGGATAGATTATGGTATCAGAACCAACCTCTACATCGGCATCCACAAAGGTGCTGTCTGGATCCATCAAGGTAACGCCATTGTTCATCAACTCAATATTCTTCCGACGACGGAGAATCTTCTCTGCTCCAGACAGCTGCAAGCGGGAATTGATACCCAAAGTGGACTCATAATCATCAGCAGCTACAGCCCAGATTTTTTCTCCCTTGTCCCTGAGAATCCCCAAAACATCTGGCAGATAGTACTCCCCCTGAGCATTGTCACAGCCGACCTGTGCCAAAGCAGCAAACAAATCCTGACACTCAAAGCAATAAATACCGGAATTTACTTCATTGATTTTGCGCTCTTCCTCAGTAGCATCCTTCTGCTCCACAATACGAGCCACATCACCATCAGCAGTACGAATAATACGGCCATAACCAGCAGCATCTGGCATAATAGCGGTCAACACAGTTGCCTTGGCTCCTGCTGCCTTGTGTCCCTCATACAGCTTGGTTATAAGGTCTGCTGTTACCAAAGGAGTATCACCGCACAGCACCACTACAGTACCCTGCTCATCCTTTAACAAAGCCTCAGTCTGACGCACCGCATGGCCAGTACCAAGCTGCTCTGCCTGTACCACAAACTCAGCCTGGTCTCCCATAGCTTCTTTTACCATCTCACCGCCAAAGCCCACAACTACAATATTGCGCTTGGCACCTGCTCCCTTGGCAGCATCCAACACATGCTGCAGCATTGGCTTCCCTGCTGCCTTGTGCAGAACCTTAGGCAGCTTGGACTTCATACGAGTTCCTTTGCCTGCTGCCAGAATAACAGTAACTAAATCCAGCATTTGATTGCCTCCAAAAAATATATTCATATTGATAGCCATTTCGGGGCTTGCCCCAGCTATCCTGCAAATCCTGTCCCGTGACAGGTATCAGCCTTTTTATTTACCAGCCTTACTGCCAGTCTTTTTCTTCAATTCCTCCATGCTGGCCAGGAGAGTATGCTCTGCCTGCTCCATATGGTACTCTGCTGCCGCCTGGGCTTCCTGAACATCCCCCTTGGCAATGGCCTCTACAATGCGGCAATGTTCCTCATGAGTTGCCTGCAAACGTCCTGGATAGGACATAGAGGTGGAACGGAATCTAGTCAGCTGTTCCCGCAGATTAAAGATAATGCCCACTAAGCGGGAATTACGACTGGCCTGATACAGCAAATCATGGAACTCCATATCAGTTTCCACGATTTTATCCATATCCCCTTCTTTAATGTACTCACCAATGGACACCAACAAGCGCTGCAAATGCTCCAGTTCCTCATCAGTAATGCGCTCCGCAGCAAGACCGCTGGCCAGAGAATCCAGAGAGGTACGAATCTCAAATACCTCATTCACATCACGAATGGAAAGATTGGCCACATAAGTACCGCGGCGAGGCATCATAATGACATATCCTTCCAGCTCCAGCTTGCGGATCGCCTCTCTAACAGGAGTACGGCTTACCCCCAGTTCCTCTGCCAGCTGGATTTCCATCAGGCGCTCGCCAGGAGCCAGTACACCTTTGCGGATAGCATCCCGAAGGGTTTCACACACAACCTCCCGCAAAGGCTGATAACTATCCAATTTAATAGGTGTCAGCTTTTTTTCCATTAAACTCAAATCCTTTTATTCTAAAATAAAAAATTAACCCAAAGTCTCAGCCACAAAGACACCGGCTTCACCATCGTATTTCTTCAATGTATCTGCCAAATGCCATGCCTGCTGCTTTTCTCTTACCAGACCAAAAACTGTCGGACCGCTGCCAGACATCATACTGGCCATAGCCCCATGCTCCATCATAAGCCTTTTGTAATCTGCTATCACAGGATGTTCAGTCTCTGTAACACCCTCCAGCACATTACACAGCAAACCAGCTGCCTTGTGAGCGTCTCCCCCATGAATAGCCTCCAGCATAGCCTCATTATCAGGATGAGGACCATCATAGCCTGCATCATAGGTTTTGTAAGCCCAAGCCGTTGATACACCTACCGGTGGCTTGGCCAAAACCACACTAAGTCTTGGGAAACTAGGCAATCTGGTCAAAACCTCTCCTCGGCCGGTAGCCAGCATGGTGCCTCCCATAATACAGAAAGGAATATCAGAGCCTAATCTTGCTCCCAACTCACAGAGCCTTGCCTCTGTCATCCCCAGCCGGAAAAGATGATTCATGCCCTTCAACACAGCCGCAGCATCAGCGGAGCCTCCAGCCAAGCCAGCTGCCATAGGAATCCTCTTGGTAAGGTGAATTTCCACACCCTCCTGCAAATTGTATTCCTTTTGTACCAGAGCTGCAGCTTTCCAACAGAGATTGCTTTCATCTGCTGGCAGAGTTCCCTGCTGGCCCTCAATAACAATGGTCAAACTAATACCCTGATTAATTTTCCCCATACTCAAAGTATCATGCAGAGAAATTTCCTGCATGATCATAGCCACCTCATGATATCCATCCTCTCTGGTGCCAAGAATATCAAGGGTTAGATTAATCTTTGCATTTGCATTTAAAGTTAGCAATGTATCCCCACATCCCATTGGTCGAAATTTACTTATTACTTATAAATTCTACCAATTTTTTAGCTTTTCAGCAAGTATTATTGACTTTTCTTCCCAAGAAAAGGATAATAATTTAGTAATATACTTTTCTAAGAGGGTGATTTTTTGGACTATCTTCTGCTGGAGGGACAACCCTTCAGAATATATATCATATTCGCCGCCATTCTGGTAATTTTTAACCTATTGAATCTGGGATTGCAAAAACTCCTTTTTCCTTGGCAAATTCGACGTTTGCTAAGGAAATGGAAAATCGTGCTGAAAAACAGACAGAAGCTGCCTCTCCTCAGCCAGATGCAGGAATTGGTAGTAAATCTTTCTGGCACCATCAGTTATGGAGTCCCCCAAGTTACGGATATATATCCTAACGGCATTTCCTCCGCCAGATTGCTGGCCTTGGCGGCAGCCATTGAAACAGGCATCCATCATCCTATAGCAGAGGCTATTGTGGAGGAAGCCCATGTTAGAAGACTGGAACTGCCAGAGATTTCCACCTCCAATCCTGTTAACGGCCGAGGAGCAGAGGCTCTTATGAACCGCCAGACTCTTAGCGTTGGCTCTGCTGATTTCTTTCAGGAGCAAGGCATTGATATTCCAGCGGAAATCTACACCAAGGCAGACCAGCTGGCCTACAAGGGACAGATTATTGTTTTTGTAGCTATCGGCAAATTCTGCCGTGGCTTTATTACCTTGCAGGACAAGCTAAAACGCAGTATTCCCGGGGACATCAGCTTTTTGCAGGAAACCGGTATCAAGGTCACTATTATGAGCGGCAGCAATCGCTCCACTGCCAAAAGCTATCTTAAGGCATCTGGGGCAGATATACTGCAAAGCCAGCTAAGTAATCTGGAAAAGGCCAAGGAAATGCTGTTGAAGCAGGCCACTGGCCAGGTAGTTGCTGCTGCTGGCCGTACCAGCAAATTTGAAGGGGCTCTCCGCAGCTGTGATATTAGCTTTGCTTTGGAATATGCCCAGCAAAGTGTCAAGGATATGGCAGATGTGCTGATTCACACCAATAGCATTGGCACCATTGCCACCGCTAAGAACATTGCTATTATGGTAAAAAAACGCCAGCGCACCAGTTGGATTATCGCTCTGCTGGTCAATGTGCTGCTGCTCTTGTCCCTGCTGTTCCTTTGCAATCTGGACAGTATGCCCAATTACGGCGGTCTGATATTAATCAGCCTTAGCCTGGTGGGATTCGTAGTTTTACTGGCCAATCAGATACCATTGCGCTATTAAAAAAATATTGTATATACATTTGAAGGAGATTTACTATGGATAAGGAACAATTTGATGTACTGGTAGATACCGTATTGGAAACCTCTGCCCGCCCACCGGAAAAGCTTTTTGCCGGTGGCTATGAGGATTGGCATTGCCGAGCTAGATTGGCTCATTTTCTGGCCATGCCGGAGCTGAACCGTCCAGAGGCAGCCAAGGAACTATTCCACTCCATAATTGATGTGGAGCCAGATTCTGAAAACGCTGAGGACATTGAGGAAAAGACCTATGCTCTCCAGCATCTCAGCCAGATGGAACGGGAGGCCAACCATTACGAGGAGGCTCTCAACTACATCAATATCGCACTGGAAACTGCTGAAGAATCAGATTTTCTCTACAAATACATTCTCCGGGGAGAACTGTGGGCTGACCGCTGGAATCTGCTTCACCTCATGAACCGTACTGAGGAGGCAGAAGCGGAAGCGGATGAAAGAATTGAATTTTTCAAGGATATTCCTGTGGCTCACAACAGCTATCTCTACTATGGCTATCGCTTCAAGGCTCAGCTGGCCGCAGAGCGTGGCGTAGTACTGGTAGCCAAGGACTTTATGCATATGGCTCTCCATGCTATGGATATTCCACCTATTAATCAGGAAAAATTAAAAACTGCCTTCGAGGCTCAGCATGAAAATATTTCCTGGATTATGGCAGAAATCGACAAGGCCACCCCAAACCCAGACAATATTCATTGGGATATCTAATCCAAGCCAACAAAAATCCCGCTACACTGCCCTAGTGTAGCGGGATTTTTATTTTGATAAATTATTTAACAGTCCAATTAATGCTGCTTTTGCTTGCCAGCTTTATTTTGCAAACGTCGCATATGGAAGAAGCTTTTCATCAGCTGGCGGCATTCATCTTCCAAAACCCCGGCCACTACCTCCATGCGGTGATTCAATAGTTTGTGGTTCACTACATTGAAAATAGACTCTACAGCTCCAAATTTGGATTCATTACTGCCATATACCAGCCTGTCTATTCTGCTGTTTACCAATGCCCCGGCGCACATAGCACATGGCTCAATGGTTACATATAATGTACAGCCACTAAGGCGCCAACGGTGGAGAGCCTGACAGCCCTTGCGAATAGCCTCCATTTCTGCATGAGCTGTTGCATCCATAGTTTGCTCCCTTAGATTAAAGCCAGTGGACACCACCTGACCATCCTCATTGTTTACCAAAACGGCCCCAATGGGAATCTCCCCCTGCTGATAGGCCTTAACAGCCTCTTTTAGAGCCATGCGCATATATTTCTCGTGGTCTAGCATATACAACTACATTCCTATTCTTTGATGATAAAAGAAATCCAAATTTACGCCCTTTTCATAAAACAAGGACTGAGTAGCTCCATTGCCCTCCCAGGTAGCTGCCTCAGTTTCTGGGGCATTGGCCTCCAGCCTGCTCTTACGGTTCTTCAGCATATCCTGAAAGCTTCTCTCATTACCCTGATCATCCCGCTGCCGCCTTTGGAGCCAAGGGCTGTTGGGGTCCAGCTTTACGCCTGTAATTCTGCTTACTTTATCAATTTTGCCCATCATGACAATCACCTCATTTGCTACCAGGGAACAATAAACTACTTACATACTTTCAACTCTTTTACATATATATCGTCTGGAAAAAGTCTTTTATTAATACTTTTTGCCTATATTTTTTATTTTTTTCATTTTTTCCAGTCCTTATCTCCTATCCCCTCCCAATATAGCCTTTACAACGCCTAAAAGAATTTAATACTTTTATAAATATTATTAATCATCACTGAAATTTTGCTAAATTCTTTTTAACATATGTGGATATAACCAGAAAAAGACCTGCAGATTTCTCCGCAGGTCTTTGGTTATGCTAGCTTGCTATATTGAATTTGTGAAGCAATGTTAATTACTTCTTCAGAGCGTCGCCCAGGTTGTTCTGAGTGTTACGTGCAGCAGCTACGGACTCAGCAAAACGATCCTTCTCTACGCCATCCAGCTTCAGCTCAACGATCTTCTCAACGCCGTCAGCGCCCAGGATTACAGGAACACCGATGCAGAGATCGTCCTCGCCATACTCGCCCTCGAGATATACGCAGCAAGGAATCAGCTTCTTGCCATCAGTGATGATGGACTTAACCAACTCGCCTGCAGCAGCACCAGGAGCGTACCAAGCGGAAGTGCCCAGCAGCTTGGTCAGGGTAGCACCGCCAACCTTGGTCTGTGCAATAGCATCCTCCAGCTCTGCCTCGCTGAGGAGGTGAGATACAGGAATACCCTTGTAAGTAGCAATGGATCCGAGAGGAACCATGGTCTTGTCGCTATGACCACCGATTACCATGCCCTCAATGTCGGTAGGAGTTGCTGGATAGCCAGCCTTCTGGAGAGCCTTGGACAGGAAATAACGGAAACGGGAGCTGTCAAGCATACCGCCCATGCCGATTACGTGGTTCTTAGGCAGACCGGAATTCTTCAGTGCCAAATAGGTCATAGCATCCATTGGGTTGGAGATTACGATGAAGATAGCATCTGGAGAATACTTTACAGCCTGCTCAATAACGCTGCCAACAATACCAGCATTAACACCGATCAAATCCTCACGGCTCATACCAGGCTTACGAGGAATACCGGAAGTTATAACAACAACCTTGGAACCTGCAGTAGCTGCATAGTCGTTGGTAACACCGGTAATAGTAGTGTTGAAGTTCAGGATCTGTGCAGTCTGCATCATATCCATAGCCTTACCTTCGGAAACGCCCTCTTTGATATCGAGCAGAACTACTTCGCTAGCATAACCTGCGCTGGCAATTACATTTGCTGCTGTTGCTCCTACATTACCTGCGCCTACAACTGTTACTTTCATTTAAAAATTCCTCCTTTTATACTACAGATACACATCAGTATATCTGTCCTTTAACTAATGATATTATAACAAATATTAATGCACTTGTATAGCAAATTTTGGAATTAATTTATAATAAAGGGGCTATCCACTAATTTCTTAGCAGGACAACCCCTAATTTTACTTATTTCTTGCTTTTAAGATATGCGTCAATAGCGGCTGCGGCTTTTTTGCCAGCACCCATTGCCAGAATAACAGTTGCAGCACCTGTTACAATATCACCGCCGGCGAATACACCTTTCTTGGTGGTAGCACAGGTTTCTTCATCAGCTACGATATTGCCCCGCTTGTTGGTTTCCATACCAGGAGTAGTGGAAGCCACAATTGGATTTGGACCATTACCAATAGCCATGATCACTGTATCCACATCCAGCTCAAACTCAGAGCCTTCAATGGCTACAGGACGACGACGGCCGGAAGCATCAGGCTCTCCCAGCTCCATCTTGATACATTTCAAGCCCTTTACCCAGCCGTTTTCATCACCAAGAATCTCCACAGGGTTGTTCAGCAGCTTAAACTGAATCCCCTCCTCCTTGGCATGATGCACTTCCTCAGCACGAGCTGGCAGCTCTGCCTCAGAACGGCGATAAACGATATAAACATTCTCAGCCCCCAGACGGAGAGAGGTACGAGCAGCATCCATAGCTACATTACCACCGCCTACTACGGCTACATTCTTGCCGATAGCAATAGGAGTCAGATGATTAGGGAAATCATAAGCTTTCATCAGATTGCAGCGAGTCAGGAACTCATTGGAGGAATATACTCCGTTGAGATTCTCACCTGGAATATGCATAAAATGAGGCAGGCCGGCACCAGTACCTACATATACAGCATCAAAGCCCATTTCCCCCATCAGCTCATCTACAGTAAAGAGACGGCCAGCAATAGCATTAACCTCAATGGTAACTCCCAGCTTCTGGAGATTCTCTACCTCACGGCGTACAATCTTATCCTTTGGCAGACGGAACTCAGGAATACCATAGGAAAGTACACCGCCAGCTACATGAAGAGCCTCAAAAATAGTAACCTTATAGCCCATCTTTGCCAAATCTCCAGCACAGGACAAACCAGAAGGGCCAGCACCAATAACAGCTACCTTCTGAGCATCCTCAGCAAACTGAATCGGCTTGATTTCCTCATTCTTGGCCAGCTGATAGTCAGCAGCAAACCGCTCCAGACGACCAATACCTACCGGCTCCCCCTTGATGCCCATAATACAATGCTTCTCACACTGATTCTCCTGTGGGCAGACACGGCCACATACGGCTGGCAGGGAGTTGGACTCCTTGATAATATCTATAGCGGCATCAAAATCCCGTTCCTTGATTTTGCCGATAAAAGCAGGAATATTTACCTGTACAGGACAACCCTGACGGCACTTTGGTACCTTACAGTTAAGGCAGCGCTCTGCCTCAGCTACAGCAGTATCCTCATCATAGCCCAGTGCTACCTCCTGAAAATTACGAGCACGAACCTTTGGATCCTGCTCCGGCATCTTGTGCTTTTCCATTACTAATGCCATTTTTCATTACCTCCCCAGTCCGATATTGCAAACATGATCCTTGGCCTGTGCTTCCTGTGGACGGAACATCCGGCTGCGGGACATAAGGCTGTCAAAATCTACCAAATGGCCATCAAACTCTGGACCATCTACACAAGCAAATTTCATTTCATCCCCTACCTGCACACGACAGCCGCCGCACATACCAGTACCATCAACCATAACTGGGTTCAGGGAAACAATAGTCTTGATACCCAATGGACGGGTAGCCTCTACCACACTGCGCATCATAACGCCAGGGCCGATAGCAGTAACCTGATCAATCTTTTCCCCTCTATCCACCAGCTGCTGGAGAGCAGTGGTAACAAAGCCCTTGACACCATAGGAACCATCATCGGTGGCAATCAAAACCTCATCAGAAATAGCCCGCATTTTGTCCTCAAAAATCAGAATATCCTTGGTTTTGGCACCCATAATAGAAATAACCTTGTTGCCTGCCTCATGCATAGCTCTAGCAATAGGATAAACCGGAGCAACACCAATACCGCCGCCAATGCAGACAATAGTGCCCATATTCTCATGAATCTCAGATGGCTGTCCCAAAGGGCCAGCAAAATCCACAATAGAATCCCCTTCATTCTTGGCAGCCAGCATCTGAGTAGAAGCGCCTACTACCTGGAAAATCAAGGTAATAGTGCCTGCTTCACGGTCAAAATCCGCAATAGTCAGTGGGATTCTTTCCCCATCCTCATCAACTCTGAGGACAATAAACTGTCCTGCCTGAGCCTTCTTGGCCACTCTTGGTGCCTCAATGTCGTAATGAAAAATACCAGGAGAAAGCTCCTGCTTCTTCAAAATCTTGAACATCTTTCAACTCTCCTTTATAATAGCTAAAACCTCTGAGAAAATTTTCTAAAACATACACAACATATCCCCAAAGGCAGAAAAAACTTTTAGCCCAAAATTCCTTCCAGATAGGCTTCGAGGTTGCCACGAATAGGCATCAAATAGAGATTATCTCCATGCTGCTTGACAAAATCCCTTACCTTACAGCCAAATTCAATACTCCATTCAAGGGTAGGCTGGAAATCATTTGGAAAAATAACATTGTTCTTCATTTCCCAATAGCTTTGGGAACGCTCGGAGGCCACTGGCGTAATACCCCAGTAAACATTCTGCCCCTCCAGCATATCAGCATACATTTCCAAAAAACGCATATCAAAAAATGGCTGGGTAAAGAAACCTACAGCACCTGCCTGCAGCTTTCTATGAATACGGTACAGCTCCTGACGCATACTGCCACGATACTGGTCAATACCGGCATAAACCTTTACCTCAGGCATTTCCTGATGGAATTTTTGTATAACATCAGTGGTAATAGTAGGATAAACCTTATGTGTCATATCCTGGGGAGGATCTCCCTCAATAACCAGCACCTCTGTAATACCGCTTTGCCGCAGCTCCGGCCGCATAGCTAAAGGTTCCGCCAGATTAACATCAATAGCCCTGATATGAGGCATAACAGCTGGATAATAATCCTGGGCAATGGCTGCCCCCTGCCAGCTTCTGGTTTCCAAACGCAGCAAATCTGGAATATTAATCAAATCAATACCATTGATTTTTTCCTTAACCAATTCCAAATTGCTACGCAGTTCTTCTGGTGTACGTGGCACCAGTTCCAAAGAAATTCTTCCCACTATATCACTTCCATTATACATTTAATAACAATAAGAGTCAGAGCAAGCACCTGTGCAGACATCAGCCTGAGTACCTGCTCTACCTCTCCACATACATTAGAACAAGCCGGTAATCTTGCCGTTTACATCAATATCCATATTCTCGGCTGCTGGCTTCTTTGGCAGACCTGGCATGGTGAGAATATTGCCCGTAAGAGCTACAATAAAGCCGGCACCAGCAGAAATCCGCAGTTCCTTAACAGTAATGCGGAAGCCCTCTGGACGTCCCAGCTTGGTGGCATCGTCAGACAAGGAATACTGTGTCTTGGCCATGCAAATAGGCATCTTGTCCAGTCCCAAAGCCTCAATCTCTGCCAGCTGCTTCTTGGCTGGAGCAGTAAAATCTACTCCATCAGCACCGTAGATAGCCTTGGCAATGGCCTCAATCTTCTCAGGAATGCTCTGTTCCACCTCATACATATAGTGGAAATCAGCAGGCTGCTTCATAGCCTCCAATACCTTTTCTGCCAGCTCCACGCCGCCTTCGCCACCCTTGGCCCATACCTGGGACAGGGCTACAGATGCACCCAAAGCGTTGCACTTCTCCTCTACGAAATCCAATTCTTCCTTGGTATCGGTAGGGAAAGCATTAATAGCCACTACAGCAGGCAGGCCAAATTTGTGTACATTCTCAATATGCTTGGTCAGGTTAGCCAGGCCCTTCTCCAGAGCTGCCATATCCACCTTGCCCAGCTCAGTCTTTGGTACACCACCGTGCATCTTCAAAGCTCTAACAGTAGCTACAATAACTACTGCATCTGGATGTATGCCAGCGAAGCGACACTTAATATCCAGGAACTTCTCTGCGCCCAGGTCAGCACCAAAACCGGCCTCAGTAATAGCTATATCAGCAAACTTCAAAGCGAATTTGGTAGCCATAACAGAATTGCAGCCATGAGCAATATTAGCAAATGGGCCGCCATGAATCAAAGCAGGAGTTCCCTCCAAGGTCTGTACCAGATTTGGCTTGATAGCATCCTTAAACAGAAGAGTCAGAGCACCGGTTACATTCAGCTCCTCAGCTCTAATAGCACGGCCATCACGGCTGTAAGCTACTACGATTTCTCCCAGACGCTTCTTCATATCCTCCAAATCCCTGGCCAAGCAAAGAATGGCCATCATCTCAGAGGCTACGGTAATATCGAAGCCAGTCTCTCTTGGGACACCATGAGCCTTGCCACCAAGACCAATTACCACATTGCGGAGAGCTCTGTCGTTCAAATCCAGAACCCGCTTCCAAGCCACACGGCGTACATCAATATCCAGCGCATTGCCCTGCTGGATATGGTTATCTATAACTGCTGCCAACAAATTGTGGGCTGTTGTAATAGCATGAAAATCACCAGTAAAATGCAGGTTAATATCTTCCATAGGAACTACTTGAGCATAGCCGCCGCCAGCAGCGCCGCCCTTCAGACCAAAGCATGGTCCCAGGGATGGCTCACGGAGAGCTACAGCAACCTTGTGTCCCAACTTGTGGAAAGCATCAGCCAAGCCTACACTGGTAGTGGTTTTACCCTCACCAGCAGGTGTAGGATTAATGGCAGTAACCAGAACCAGCTTGCCGTCTGGACCATTCTTTACCTTGTTCCAAGAATCCAAGGAAATCTTTGCCTTGTACTTGCCGTACAATTCAATATCATCCTCCGTCAGACCAAGCTGAGCAGCAATTTCCCTAATATGCTGCATCTGGGCTTCCTGCGCAATTTCTACGTCTGTTTTCATTCGACAACAACCTCCCTATATACTACAAGAAATATATGTTTCCAGTGTAGCTTCCCGCCTCCAGGACAGGTAATCTCACCGGCAAACCCCTAGCTTAGATATTGAACCTTAGCCCTCCAGCTGTAAGCGGGCTGCCTCTACAGTATTCTGCATCAGCATGGCAATAGTCAGCAGTCCCACGCCTCCAGGTACAGGAGTAATGGCTCCTGCCACTTCCTTCACGGCTTCAAAATCCACATCCCCCACCAGCTTTTTAGGAGCAATGCGGTTTATACCTACATCAATAACAGCAGCGCCTGGCTTAACCATATCTGCGGTAACAAAGCCAGCCTTGCCTACAGCTGCTACCAGAATATCTGCCTGACGGGTAATCTCTGCCAAATTCTTGGTTCTGGAATGGCAGATGGTAACAGTAGCATTTTTCCCCAGCAGTAGGTGAAGCATAGGCTTACCAACAATATTGCTGCGGCCAATAATCACGGCATTGGCTCCCTCTACAGGAATCTCTGCCAGCTCCAACATACGAAGACAGCCATGAGGGGTACAAGGCACCAGTGCCTTCTGACCAGTTACCAAACGGCCTACATTAACTGGATGGAAGCCATCCACATCCTTCAATGGATTGATGGCCTCCAGCACCTCAGATTCATATGGCTGCAATTCCTTTGGCAAAGGCAGCTGTACCAAGATACCATGAATCTTTTCGTCATTATTCAAACGCTGAATCTCAGCCAAAAGCTCATCTCTGGTGGTAGTAGCAGGCAGCTCCACCCCCTCGGAATAAAAGCCAAGCTCCGTGCAAGCCTTGTGTTTATTGCGGACATACACCTGAGAAGCTGGATTTTCCCCAACTATAATTACAGCCAGACCAGGGGTAATGCCATATTTAGCCTTTAGCTCCTGAGCCTTTTTGCCTGCCTCTTCCTTTAACTTAGCGGCAAATACTTTGCCCTCCAACAATCTTGCTGTCATAACTATCGCTTCCTTCCACCATGCAGTTCTGGCAGAGCCAGCTGCCTATTATGACTGACAACTGTCAGCCTATCTTACTTCCCATAGCACACTCATTAATGTACACAGGAATATTGCCACAGAAACAATACCATTTCTCAAATAATAACGCCGATTAAAGGCCTTGAAGCCCTGTCTGGCAATAATCTGATGCTGAAAGTACAGCACTCCTCCAGCAATGCCGACACCTATATAATACATATAGCCCAGAGACAATAACTGGCCTAGATAAAAGAAAATACACAAGGTAATCACATGGGTGATTTTGGCCAGCAGCAGGGCATTTTTTGCCCCCAGAACTACGGCCATAGAGTGGAGTCCATGAGCCTTGTCAAACTCCTCATCCTGAGCGCCATATACTACATCAAAACCGCCAATCCACAAGGTAACTGCCAGGAATAATACCACCATAGGATAATCAATAGTGCCTGTTACAGCCACCCAGCCTCCTGCCGGAGCCATAGCCACCGCAATACCGCAGATATAATGGCAGAAGCAGGTATATCGCTTCATAAAGGGATAAATCACAAAGGGCAGAGCCGCTATAGGCAGCAGCTTAATGCAGATAGGATTCAGCTGTAATACAGAAAATATCAGCACAGCTGCGCAAATACCAATCAACACATGAACACCATGACGGCTGACTGTACCTGCCACCATTGGTCTTTGCTGGAATCTTGGCTGATCCACATCGTATTTCAAATCAATCATATTGTCCAAGGCCAGAGCTGCACTGCGGGCAGAAACAATGGTCATGGTTACCCACAGCATGGTCCACCAATCCACTGTACCTTTAGAGGCCAGCAATACCGCCATATAGGCAAAGGGCAGAGAAAATATGGTCTGATAAAAGGCTATATTGTCCAAATGAGCATTCAGTTTTTGCCACAGGCTGGCCTTTCCTTCTCTGTGCTTAGTCAAGTCCCAAGGCCTCCCACTTTGCATCTACCATATCCTTGATAGATTTGTCCATAGTAATCTCGTCTGGCCATTCTCTGGTATGGCCTTCCTCTGGCCAGGTCTTGGTGGCATCAATACCAACCTTGGTGCCCCACTTGGCCATTGGAGATGAGTGATCCAGCACATCCAGCGGCCCCTCTACCATCATCAAATCCCGCTTGGCATCAATATTGTTAAATACCCGCCACCATACTTCCTTTTCATCCTGTACGTTAACATGGGCATCTACCACAATAATCATCTTGATGAACATCATCTGACCCATACCCCACAGGGCAGTCATAACCTTTTTCGCCTGCATGGGATAGGTTTTCTTGATGGATACGAAGATGCAATCATGGAATACCCCCTCCAACGGCATATTAATATCCACCACCTCTGGAATAGCCTGCTGTAACAAAGGCAGGAATAACCGCTCTGTAGCCTTGGCTATGAAGCAATCCTCCATAGGAGGCTTGCCTACAATGGTAGAAGCATAGATTGGATCCTTGCGATGGGTAATACAAGTAATATGGAAAACCGGATAATAATCCGCCAAGGAGTAATAGCCGGTATGGTCACCAAATGGTCCCTCCCAGCGGCGTTCATCCACATCTACATAACCCTCCAGAATAATCTCTGCTCCAGCAGGTACCTCCACATCTACGGTTTTACATTTTACCATTTCCACGGATTTGTGCCGCAGGAAGCCAGCAAAAACCATTTCATCAATATCCCTTGGCAGTGGTGCTGTAGCAGCATAGGTTACTACTGGATCTGTACCAATAGCTACAGCTACCTCCATTCTCTGGCCCCCCATAGCCTTGGTATCCCGACAGTTATCTGCACCATTCTTGTGGATATGCCAATGCATACCAGTGGTGCAGCTATCATATTTCTGCAAACGATACATACCTACATTCCGCTTGCCGGTTTTAGGATTTTTGGTAAAGACCAAAGGCAAGGTAATAAAGGAACCTCCATCCTGAGGCCAGCATTTCAAAATAGGGAACTTATCCAGAGATGGATTATCTGTTATAACAACCTCCTGACAAGGTGCTTTTTTCACATATTTAGGAAAATTAATGGCTTTTTTGGCCATTGGAATAATAGAGAGCAAATCTGTCTTGTGGGACAAAGAAATATAAGGCAGCTTCAGGATTTCCCGCATTTCATCTGCCACATCATCCAGCTTCTCCACACCAAAGGCAATTGCCATGCGCTCCATGCTGCCAAAGGCATTCATCAGCACTGGCATATCATAGCCCTTAACATTCTCAAATAGCAGGGCTACATTCTTATTGCCCTCCATCTTGGACACTCTGTCCGTAATCTCTGTAATCTCCAGCTGGCAATCCACCTCGGTGGTAATTCGCTTCAAAAGCCCTCTGCTTTCCAGCTCAGCTATATATTCCCGCAAATCCTTAAAGGCCATAAATACCCTATCCTCCCTGTGTTTTTTGTCAGAAAGGCACCTGCCCACAAAAAGCAGATGCCTTTACGTTATACTGTCAGATTTTGAGTTATGGCAAATGCTTCCATTCTTCAACGCCATTGGTCTCAATCTGTCTATATCCTATTCTAGTACAGGCTCAATATTTTCTGCCACCTACAAAGCTTACCACCATGCGATAGGAATCCCGTATCTCCTCTGGCATCTCCTGTGGCAGTACATCCACAGCTGCCTGCAGGAACTCCTCCACCTTCTGCTTGGAAAACTCAATGCCATCAGAAGCCCTTACTATCTCCAAGGCTCTCTGCAGCATGGCATCAGTCATATTCTTGTCTGTAACAATAGCATGAAGCTCCTCCCTATCAGGGCTTACTTCCAAAGCACGAATTGCTGGCAGGGTAACAATTCCCTGACGAATATCATTGCCTGCTGGCTTGCCCAAGGTAGCATCATCACTGGTAAGATCCAGCAAATCATCAGTAAGCTGGAAAGCCATGCCTACATTGTAACCAAAATCATATAATGCCTGAATATACTCCTCAGAAAGACCAGCCACATCGCCCCCAAGCTGACAGGCAATGGCAATAAAATTGGCGGTTTTCTTGGCGATACGCTCATAATACTCCTGTACATCACAGGATGCCTTATAGATTTCCTTGTTCTGAATCAACTCTCCAGAGCTAAGATCACAAATAAGGCGAGCCAGCTGTCTATCCACTCGCTTGCTATAGTTATTTTCAGCTACCAAGGCAAAAGCCTTGGCAAAGAGATAATCTCCTGCCAGAATAGAAATCTGGTTGCCCCACTTAGCATTGGCAGTAACAGCTCCCCGACGGGTATCTGCACTGTCAATAACATCGTCATGAACCAAGGATGCCATATGCATCATTTCCAAAGCTACAGCCAAAGGCATAGCCTTCTGCAAATCAAAGTCCTGTCCACAGCGGCCAGCCAGAAAATAAATCGCTGGGCGCAATCTCTTACCACCAGAAGCCACCAAATGGGAGCCAATCTCCGTAATAATTTTCTCTGGGGCTGTAGCAGCCTGCTGTAATGCCAGCTCTAGCTGAGACAAATCATTTTTAATCAAATCAAACATCTTGTTTGCCAAAATAAATCACCTGCATTTAATTTCTCGTGTTTACCCCATGCTAACGGGTGCTAAGGCTCCCTCCCCTTAGAAGGGAGTTAAGCACCCGTAAGGCTCTGGATTTATTCGACTAAATTCAGTGGGAGTCTAAAGCTCCCACTGAATAAGTCTCATTTTATAAAACACGACACAATAATGTTACTACATATCCTGCATTTTCGCAAATTATTCTTCTATTCTATAAATTTTGTTTAATGCATCTGTAAATTATATCTACAAATTCAACAAAATATGTTACACTGTAAGATGATATCTGTATATGTTACTAAATGTATAACAAGGGGATGGAAATATGTTAAAGGGACTTTTTGCAAATCTAAATCTTGCCAAAAAGCTGTCCATAAGCTTTTTGACTCTAGCTCTAGTACCTATTGTCATTGTTACGGCTATTGCCTCCTACAATATGTACAATGAACGTATGGCAACAGTAAACCAGCACAATCTTTATGTGGCTCAGATGAAATCTGATAGTATGGATAATATTCTCATGAATCAGATACAGCTCATGGAAGCTTTATCTGCCTCTTTGGAAGCCAAAAGCATGAATCCAGCTCAGATGATACCGCTTTTGCAAAATGGCGTAAGGCACTCTCCTTTGATTGCCAATATGTTTATCTGTGATTTAACAGGCAATCAGGTGGCTAGAGACTCTGGCAATTATGTCAACGTAGCAGACAGAGAATATGTTCGGGCCGTCATGCAGGAGGGCAAGGCCTATGCCTTCAGTGATGCTGTTATATCCAAAGTTACCAACAAGGTAATGATTATTGCTGCCGTACCTATCAAGGACGAATCCGGCAATGTTATCGGTGCTATGGCCTCCACCTTTAATATGGATACCCTCCAGAAACTTTTGCTGGAGGATACCAACAATTTGACAGATAGACAGGAAATTGTATTCCTCACCGATTCCAAAGGTAATGTTATGATACATCCAGAGGAAAAATTTGTGCAGACTCTTACCAATTGGAGTGGCATGGAGCCTGTAAAGGCTGCTGCCTCTGGCAAAACCGAAGTGTGTCAATATGTAAATGGTGATAATGTAGACTCCCTGGCAGCCAGTGCCCCTGTAGGAAATCTGGGCTGGGGTATCGTGGTGGAAAACTCCCGCAGTGATGTTCTGAGTGTTATCTATAATGCTATAACAGCAATTGCTATTATTATGATAGTCCTGCTGGCCTTGGTAGTGGTTTTTGCCCGGATACTGGCTAATTCCTTTGCTGCTCCAATGAAGGAGTTGGCAGAGAAATCTGAGCTGATGGCCAATGGAGATTTGACTGTCCGTCTTAATGTAGAATCCAATGACGAAATCGGCCATGCCGCCAATGCCTTTAACAAAATGTCCTGCCAGATGAATGAGGTTATGAGCAAGATTTCCATTGCCTCCCAGCAGGTAGCCAGCGGTTCCAAAAACATCGCTGATGCTGGCAATATGCTGGCCAAGGGTGCTTCCTCTCAGGCCTCCTCTGTAGAGGAGCTGTCTGCCTCTATTTCCGAAATTAACGAGCAGACCAAGAACAATGCTGGCAATGCCGAAGAAGCCAATAACCTGGCCAGCGAGACCCATACCAAGGCCAATATAGGCAATCAGCGTATGGAGGAAATGCTGCAGGCTATGGTGGATATTAATGAATCCTCCAACAATATTGCCAAGATTATCAAAGTAATTGATGAAATTGCCTTCCAGACCAATATTCTGGCTCTTAACGCTGCTGTAGAGGCCGCTAGAGCCGGTCAGCACGGCAAAGGCTTTGCTGTAGTGGCTGAGGAGGTGCGGAATCTGGCTGCCCGCAGTGCGGAGGCTGCCAAATCTACCACAGAGATTATTCAGCATTCCATTGACAAGGTAAATGCCGGCACTGAGCTGGCCAAGGGCACGGCTCAGGCTCTCCGCAGCATTAAGGAAAGCATCGATAAGGTAACGGTGCTGGTGGCAGATATTGCCCAGGCCTCTCAGAAGCAAAGCTCTGCCCTGCAAATGCTGAATCAGGGGGTTTTGCAGGTATCCAATGTGGTACAGACCAATTCCTCCACAGCAGAGGAATCCGCTTCCGCCTCTGTAGAGCTTAACGCTCAGGCTGAATTGCTGCAGGAGGCTGTAAGCAAATTCAAAATCTAAAGAAAGGTATTTCCAGTTGTCAATTTTGAGACATAGGAAAAATTCGAGGTAAATTTCATGAATGTACGTGATGATTTTTTGCTATACAATAACAAGGAAATAAATAAAAATGTACTGCTCTCTGCCAAAAGCAAACGGCGTATGCGCAAATCCAAAAGTGATAATACCTTGAAATCCTATGCGGCAGACTGGAATGATTTTACGGATTGGTGCGAAGCCAACAAGCTTTGCCCCCTCCCCTGCAAGCCAGAGGATATTGTCAACTACGTCAATGATTTAGCAGATAACGCCAAGGCTAATACCGTTTCCCGCCGGATAACAGCTATTTCCGAGAATCATATTGCTGGAGGCTATCAGGAAAACAATCCTGCCAAGCATGTAATGGTACACAATGCCATGCAGGCCATTCGCCGGGAAAAGGGCACCTTTCAGCACGGCAAGGCTCCTATTCTCATGGAAACCCTGCCCCTGCTGGCAGATATGCTGTCAGGCAGTGATTTAGTTACTCTGCGGGACAAGGCATTGCTTTTTCTAGGCTTTGCCGGAGCTTTCCGTCGTTCTGAGCTGGTGGCGGTGCAAATAGAAGATTTGACCTTTACCACCCAGGGAATGGTTGTCTTTATTCCTCAATCCAAAGGTGATCAGCTGGGAGCTGGCTCAGAAATCGCCATTCCCTATGCACCTCAGAAGGAAATATGTGCTGTTCGGGCAGTAAGAAACTGGATGGAGGCAGCAGGCATTACCTCCGGTCCCCTCTTCCGAGGTTTTAAGCGAAATCTACAGCCTAGGGACACTCAATTAAACGATAAGGCCGTAGCAGAAATTGTCAAGAAATACATGGCCAGATTGGGGCTGGACCCCTCTGACTTTGCTGGTCATAGTCTCCGCCGTGGCTTTGCCACCAGTGCAGCCCAGCATGATTTGAACACTTTGGAAATCATGCGGCAAACCAGACACAAATCTGAAAAGATGGTTCACCGCTATATAGAGCAAGGCAATCTTTTCAAGGAAAATGCTCTGGGCAAAATGTTTAATAAAAAATAAAAAGCAGAGGTTATCCCCTATGAATTTAGTGAGATAACCTCTACTTGTATCTTTACCCTGAAAGGAACGATAGCGTGAAACACAAAATATTTTTTCTTCTTGGCAGCCTGTTAATCTTACTGGGTGGCTTTGGCTATGGTTATACCTATATGCTGGATCATCGCAGTGCTGACAGCCTATCTGCCTACTGTGATATTGATTTTCGAGCGGATACTGATGAGCAGGGCAAAATATCCACGGCAAATCTAACCTTGCAGGATTACCGTTTTGCAGGAAATCAGCTAAAACCTGTGATTCTGCTGATTTGCGATAATGATATGTACGACATTAAGGCTTCTGTACGACAGACACCTCCTAGCTACTCCGTTGCCTTCTACAATGACAAAACCACCTTCAAGAACACCAATAAGCTCTTTGCGGAATTTCCTACGGAAACCTTTGAGGCTATCCGCCAAGCTCAGGTGGTAATAGTCAGATTTACCTATGACAATGAAGATACTGTAGAGCTGCCCTTGAACGAACATGATCTGGAATATTGGAAGGATCAGCTAAAGGACAAAAACTAAAAATTTTGAATTTCTCCATGTTAGAAAATCCAGATTTATTTTACAACACAAAAAGCTGCAGGACCGAAATCCTGCAGCCTTTTTTCGTTTATACTGCTATGCCAATATTAGTAAGCACCGTCGCAGCCCAGAACGTTCTTAATCTTGTGCTCAACCAAAGCCTTGATGTTATCGCGAGCAGGAGCCAGATACTGACGTGGGTCGAAATGCTCAGGATGCTGAGTGAAGTGCTGACGAATACCAGCAGTGAGAGCCAGACGCAGATCGGAGTCAACATTAATCTTGCAAACTGCGCTGCGAGCTGCCTTGCGGAGCTGATCCTCTGGAATACCAATAGCATCAGCCAGGTTGCCGCCATTCTCATTGATAATCTTTACATACTCTGGAACTACAGAGGATGCACCGTGGAGAACGATTGGGAAGTTAGGCAGCTTCTTGGTAATCTCCTCCAGAATATCGAAACGGAGCTCAGGTGGTACCAGAACGCCCTCTGCATTGCGGGTGCACTGTGCAGGAGTGAACTTGAAAGCGCCGTGGCTGGTGCCGATAGCAATAGCCAGAGAATCAACGCCAGTACGCTCAACGAATTCCTCTACCTCATCAGGGCTGGTGTAAGCAGCATCATGTGCCTCTACCTGTACGTCATCCTCAATGCCGGCCAGCTTGCCCAGCTCGCCCTCTACTACTACGCCACGCTCATGAGCGTACTCTACTACCTTCTTGGTAACCTCAATGTTCTCCTCGAAGGAACGAGCAGAGCCATCGATCATAACGGAAGTGAAACCACCGTCGATGCAGGACTTACAAGTCTCGAAATCTGCACCATGATCCAGATGGAGAGCTACTGGCAGGTCAGGATGAACCTCCAAAGCAGCCTTTACCAGATGTACCAGATACTGATGGTTTGCATACTTGCGAGCACCAGCGGAGCACTGGAGGATTACAGGTGAATGAAGCTCTGCAGCGGCATCAGTGATACCCTGTACAATCTCCATGTTGTTTACGTTGAATGCACCGATAGCGTAACCGCCCTCGTATGCTTTTTTGAACATTTCTTTAGTTCCTACTAATGGCATATAAAAACCCCCTATCAAAATTATGTACTCATTATAGCACAGTTTTTTTTAAAAAAACAGTGTTTAAAAAGATATTTTTTATTATCTGTATCAAATTTTGATGAAATTTTGTAAAGCCTGTAAATGTTGAAATGAACAATCTTTCAATGGTAAAAATTTAAATGGACAAGTGACCTTTTATGTGATAAATTTTATAAGGTTTGAATTTATTTTGTTATTAAGTTTAATTGTAAAGGAGTGTTTTCATGTTAGAGAACAATCGTGTTATTCAGGTGGATCAGAGGCCGCCATTACAAAAAACCATTCCTCTGAGCCTGCAACATCTTTTTGCTATGTTTGGTTCCACTGTACTGGTTCCTATTCTATTTAATGTAAATCCAGCTACTGTGTTGCTTTTTAATGGTATTGGCACCCTGCTGTACCTTTTCCTGTGCAAAGGGCGGATTCCTGCCTATCTAGGCTCCAGCTTTGCCTTTATCTCCCCTGTTTTTGCTGTACTTAGTCAGTACAGCTACGAAGCCGCTCTGGGAGGCTTTATTGTGGTAGGTGCAGTATTTGTGGCTGTAGGCCTGGTGGTAAAGGCTGTAGGTACCAGCTGGATAGATTTTATCTTCCCACCAGCTGCTATGGGTGCCATTGTGGCTGTTATCGGTTTGGAGCTAATGCCTGTAGCTGCTGGTATGTCAGGACTAACCTCCAAGGAGCCTGATTCTGCTACCATTATTGTAGCTGTACTCACCCTGGCTATTACCCTGCTGGCTCAGGTTGCCTGCCGAGGATTTTTGCAGATTATTCCTATCCTTATCGGTATTGTATCAGGCTATATTATTGCCTGCCTCTTTGGCATTGTGGATTTCAGCATTATTGAAAAGGCACCTTGGTTTGCACTGCCTACCTTCTATACCCCTGAATTCAATATGAATGCTATTTTGATTATTCTGCCTGCTGCCCTGGTAGTTATCGTAGAGCATGTAGGTCATCTTATTGTTACCGGTAATATTGTAGGAGCGGACTTGACCAAGGACCCTGGCTTGGATCGTTCCATTATTGGCAATGGTATTTCTACCATGATTTCCGGTTGCTTTGGTTCTACCCCTAATACCACCTATGGCGAGAATATTGGTGTCCTGGCCATTACCAAGGTTTTCAGCACCTGGGTTATTGGCGGCGCAGCTATTTTTGCCATTATCTTGTCCTGCTTCGGCAAGCTGGCGGCAGCTATTCAGAGCATTCCAGCCCCTGTTATGGGTGGTGTATCCATGCTGCTCTTTGGTGTAATTGCAGCTTCCGGTATTCGTGTACTGGTAGAAAGCAAGGTGGATTACAACAAACCTGTTAATCTTATGCTAACGGCTGTTGTTATGGGTATTGGTGTCAGCACCGCCAGCATTACCCTGGGAACTGTTACCCTTAGCGGTATGTCTTTGGCCACTGTCGTAGCTATTGTATTAAGTATCTGCTTCAATCTTATTAGCAAACTAAGAGGCGAAGAATAATTTATGGATATAACCTATAAGGTTTCTGAGAAAGCTCTGGCCCCTGTGGAGGTCAGGGCTTTTCTTAGAAAGGAATGTGGCTTTAGCCACGGTCTTTGGCGCCGTTTGAAGTGGAATGGCCGTCTCCTGATAAACAATCAGGAGGTGCGGTGTACCACAGCTATGGCTCAGGCTGGGGATAAAATTCGCTGTATTATTCCCCAGGAATCATCTCTGGTAGCTACTCCTATGAAGCTGGATATTCGCTATGAGAATGAATATCTGTTGGTACTGAACAAACCTGCTGGCATATTGGTTCACCCTACAGGAGGAGATTATAGCAATACTCTGGGCAATGGAATTTTGCATTATTATCAGGAAACTGGCCAAAATCTGGATTTTCATCCTGTCCATAGGCTGGATAGAAATACTACCGGCTTGGTAATTGTAGCCAAACTACCCCAGTTACAGAATATGCTTACCCAGCAGAATGGAGGCAAATTCTTTCATCGCAGCTATCTGGCCATCATTGAGGGGACAATGCCCCAGCCCCAGGGCACTATAGATTTGCCTATTGCCAGACATCCAGAGAGCATTATTCAGCGTATCTGTCCCCCTGATGGGCAGGGACAAAGAGCCATTACCCATTATCGTACAATTTGCCAAAGGCAAGGCAGGTCACTACTAGAACTGCAACTGGAAACAGGCCGTACTCATCAAATAAGGGTGCATTTGGCCTCTCTTGGCCATCCCCTGCTGGGAGACGAGCTTTACGGCGGGAATATGAAATATATCCAGCGACAGGCCCTCCATGCCTACCACCTAGAGCTGGACAATCCCCTAACCGCCCAGCACCTCTCCATCTACACCGACCTGCCAGCCGATATGCAGGCCTTATTCTGGAGCTAAATATAATTTCAAAATAAAATCCGGGTTGGCCAAGGCCTTCCCGGATTTTTAGTTGTTATGAAATTAACGCTTCATATTAATTAAGGTTTCCAGCAATTCATCGGAAACTGTGATAATTTTGGAATTGGACTGATAACCACGCTGGGTAACAATCATATCTGTCAGCTCACTGGCCATATCTACATTGGACATTTCCAAAGAGGATGGAGTAATGGTACAGCCAAGATCACCAGCAGTCTTAATATTTGCTTCACCAGAGTTATTGGAGAGGCTATACAAAGAATTACCTGTTTTAGTTAATCCTGCTGCGTTATTAAACTGAGCCACTGCCACCTGTGCCTCCTGACGATTAACACCATTAGTGTAGGTACCTGTAATTATGCCCTTAGAGTCAATGGAAACACTCTTCAAGGTACCTGCCGCATAACCATCTGTAGTACTATAAGCTGTATTACTACCAGAATACTGAGTTAAGGAGGAAAGCCCTGATGCATTAATATCTAAATTAATTGCAGCTGCACCAGATGGAGCCTGTGGATCCAATGTTACAGTACCAGTTCCGCCAGAAGCATAGCCTCCACCTGCATCAAATTTCAAATTTGGAATAGTTCCTTTGGCTGGTGTACCAACAGTAATGGACCACTCATTAGCAGCAACTTTTGTTAAGGTTAGCGTAATTTGCTGAGCAGCACCTTGCGAATCATAAGATGTGCTAATAATATTTGATGTATCATTCACTGCTGCATCTGCATTCAAGTTTCCACTTATAATCATTTTGCCACTTGCTTTGGCAGCCATCGTCTTTCCTGCAGGAATCTTAATACCTGTGGTATCGCCACCACTATTTATTACACCATCAGTTCCCATCCAGCCTTGAACCATCAAACCATCACTGTTGACATAATTTCCTTCAGCATCAAATTTGAAGTTACCATTTCTAGTGTAATATGCATTATTGCCATCCTTCACAACAAAAAGACCATTGCTAGAAAGGCACAAATCTGTATTGACACCAGTAGACTGTACAGAACCATCTGTAAACAAGGTATCAATAGAGGAAGTAGCGGAACCCAAGCCAATCTGCTTTGGATTGGTACCTCCTCCATTATCCGTAGGGGCGGAGGCTCCGCTTAGTGTCTGGCTTAGTGTATCACTAAAGGTTACACGACTGGATTTGAAACCTGTGGTATTTACATTGGAGATGTTGTTGCCTACAACATCCATACGAGTCTGGTGATTTTTCAAGCCTGATACACCAGAATAAAGTGAACGCATCATAATAAATCATTCTCCTTTGGTCATGACTGTGTTTTCATCTCTGTCAATCCAAAGCCTCCCGTGGGTCCAGCCTTATAGGATTGCTGCACTGTCAATCTTCGTAAAAATATTTTCCTTGGCACTATCGCCATCTACGGCAGTTACTACCGTTCTTTCCCTGATGCGGACCACCATTGCTACATCATTCAGATAAATAAGAGAGGCTCTGGCCCCCTTGGCTGATAGCCTGTCCACCGCCTCGTTGAGCTTTTCCATGGCCTGGTGGTCGAACTGGATATGCCGGTCAGACAGCCTCCGCAGGGCATGCTTGGAAAATATGGTTTGCCGGATTCCAATTTGCATATTGGTCATGTTTCTGCCCTCCCTCCTTAATATTTCCGTGTCGTTGCCACCTTACTTCATCCCTGATTGGCAGCATTAATTTCTCTTAATTAAGAGACACCTCCCCGGATTATGCCACTACTATAACACATTTGCCCCCCCTAGCAAGACATTTTGCCTGATTACGAATTTTTAGGCCCATTCTCCTGCCTTGTCCCCTGGCAGGTTTGCAAAAATATTATCAAGTATTCTTCCTAATAAAAGACAATTTAGATTGTGTTGCCGTGGATTTTTTGCTACAATTGAAGCATAGTATTTATTGAATTTGCTCAAAGAAGGGGTTAGCGTATGAATAAAGTAATTTCTATTTTATTATGTATCCTGATTCCCCTGGCCTTAACTGGATGCGGTAATCAGGAAACAGCCACAGAAAAGGACCCTTTGGTCAAGACTCAAGTAGTTGCCCTAGGCAATGGCCAAGATTCTGGCTCATACCCAGGTGTGGTGCGGGGACGCTACGAAACCAATATGTCCTTTCAGGTGGGAGGCCGTATTCTCCAGCGTTACGTTCAGGCTGGGGACAGAGTTCATGCTGGGGATGTGCTTATGTCCATTGATAACAGAGATGTGCTACAGCAAGCCAATCAAGGGGAAGCTCAGTTGGCTGCAGCCAAGGCTCAGCTGGAGCTTAGCCGTACCAATTTGAACCGCTACAGCACTCTCTATGCTCAGGATGCTGTACCAGCCAGTGTATTGGATCAGTACCAGACTGCCTATGATGCTGCTCAGGCCTCCTACAATCAGGCTTTGGCGTTAGCCACTCAGGGACAGAACGCCCTAGGTTATGCCAATCTGGTAGCCGCCTCTGACGGGGTAATTTCTGCTGTCAATGCAGAGGTTGGTCAGGTGGTAGGCGCTGGTCAGGTGGTAATTACTCTGGTTCAATCTCAGGAACTGGAGGTAGAAATCAATGTACCAGAAAGCCGTATTGCCGATGTTACTGTTGGCAAGCAGGTAGTGGTTTCTTTCTGGTCTTTAGACAATCAGACTGTAGCCGGTACTGTACGGGAAGTATCCCCTATGGCTGACAAGGTAGCAGGCACCTACAAGGTGCGTATTTCCCTGCCTCAGCCACCAGCCGGTTTGCATTTGGGCATGACTGCTACCATTACCATAGCCGGCTTGAACACTGTAACTAATAAACCAGCTATACAGCAGGGTGATGATAATTTTGCCATCCTGCCAATATCTGCTATTTACCAAACTAATAATGCACCACAGGTATGGGTTGTTGATAAGGACAATTTAACCCTAAGCCTCAAAGATGTACAGGTAGAAGATTTCGCCAAGGACAAGCTAAAGGTTCATGGTCTTAGCAACGGCGATATTGTGGTCATAGCCGGTGTGCACAAGCTGCGAGAGGGCACAAAGGTTAGACTGGCGGAGGAGCAGCCATGAGAAATCTCACAGAAGTATCCCTCAAAAACCGGGCTCTAGTCTGGTATTTTATTATCGTCACTGCCATTGGAGGTATATTCTTCTACTTTAAGCTAGGCCGCATGGAGGATCCTAACTTTACCATCAATCAGATGGTTGTTACTGCTGCCTGGCCTGGCGCCTCTGCTGACCAGATGGAACAGCAGGTAACAGACAAGCTGGAATCCAAATTCCGGGATATTCCCGGTGTCAAGGAAATCACCAGCAATACCAGAGCTGGTACCAGTGTGGTCTATGTCACTTTGCGGGACGATGTGGACAGATCCACTATCCGAGATACCTGGCGGGATGTCCGAGGCTTTGGCAATGATGTGCAATCTGAGCTGCCCTCCGGTGTCTATGGCCCATATTACAATGATAGGTTTGACGATGTTTTTGGTTCCGTCTATGCCATCACTGGTGATGGCTATTCCATGGAAGAGCTAAGACAGGCAGCAGAAAAAATTCGCCGTCAGCTAGCCACCATTGACAAGGTTCAAAAGGTTACGCTGCTGGGGGTACAAACCGAAAAGGTTTATGTGGAAATCGAAAGTGCCAAGCTGGCTGAGCTAGGCATCAGCCCTACTGTGCTGGCCAATGCTCTAAAGAGTCAAAATGAAATGACCCCCTCTGGCATGATTGAAACCAGCACTGACAATGTATATATTCGCTACAGTGGCATCTTTGATGATGAAAATGCTGTCAAAAACACTCCTATTCAGGCTAATGGCAAAACCTTTTATCTAGGAGACATTGCCACTGTAGAGCGCCGCTATGCAGAGCCTGGAGATACAGCCATGTACTACAATGGCCAGCCAGCAGTAGGTATTGCTGTTTCCATGGAGGATGGCGGCAATATTATCACTCTCGGTAATGAGCTAAGAAGTGCCATGGATAGTATTCAGGAAGATATGACTGCTGGTTTGGAAATCCATCAGGTATCTGACCAGCCAAAGGTGGTAGAAGAATCTATTGATGATTTCGTCAGCACCCTACGGGAGGCGGTTATTATCGTTTTGGCCGTTAGCTTCCTAAGTCTTGGTCTCCGTACCGGCATGGTGGTGGCTGGCTGTATTCCTTTGGTGCTGGCAGCTGTATTCTGTGGTATGTACATTTTCGGTATTGATTTGCACAAGGTTTCCCTGGGTGCCTTGATTATTTCCTTGGGCCTTTTGGTAGATGATGCCATTATTGCGGTGGAGCAAATGAGCGTCCAACTAGAAAGAGGACACAGCCGTTTTGATGCTGCCTGCCACGCCTTCCGAGCCACAGCCAAGCCTATGCTTACAGGTACTTTGATTACCTGTGCCGGCTTTATCCCAGTTAGCTTCTCCAAGGGTATGGCAGCTGAATTCTGCAGCTCCCTTTTCCCAGTTATTGGTATGGCTCTGGTTATTTCCTGGATTGTTTCCGTTATGATTGCACCTTTATTTGGCTACTATCTCATAAAGCCTGCTGCCAAGACAGATGAAGGTGAAATGTATCAAAGCCGTTTCTATCTGGCTTTCCGTGGCCTGCTCAACTGGTTCCTGGAGCATAGAAAAATCGTACTGGCCACCACAGCCGGCTTGTTTGCCCTATCAATTGCCATGCTGGGCACGATAAAGCAGGAATTTTTCCCGCCATCTATCCGGCCAGAGATTATCATTGATATGGAATTGCCAGAAGGCTCCTCCCTTAAAGCTTCAGGCCAGGCAGCCAGCCGTTTTGCCCAATTCCTGGATGAAAACTCTGAGGAAATCGAAAACTATACCTATTATGTAGGTGAAGGTGCTCCTCGCTTTGTACTAACTGTAGATCCAAAACTGCCTACAGACAATCTATCTCAGTTTGTCATTGTGGCCAAGGATGCAAATAATCGTGATGCTCTTACAGCCAAACTTAGGGATTATTTAGCCGAAAATATCCCAGAGGTAAAAACCAATATTTCCGTAATCCAGACTGGCCCACCAGCTCCCTATCCTATTATGCTGCTAGTTTCCGGCTATGATAAGGATAAAGTAAGAGATATTGCCTCTCAGGTGGCTGATAGAGTTGCTCAGGATCCTAATAATACTGATATAAATATGGACTGGAACGAAAAGTCCAAGGTTCTCCATCTGGAATTTGACCAGGCCAAGCTAAGAGCACTGGGGCTTTCTCCTCAGGCTGTAGCTCAGACAGTTTATACAGAAGTTTCTGGTGCTTCTGCTGCCCAGCTTTACTCTGGGGATAGAACCATTGATATTCAGCTAAGATTGGCGGATACAGACAGACAGGATTTGTCCCAGATAAAGAATCTGCCTGTTTACTCTGCTGGTGGCTATGTACCTTTAGAGCAGCTGGCCAAAATCTCCTATGAGGCTGAGGACAGCTTAATTAAGCGCAAAAATATGCAGCCTACCATTACAGTACAAGCCAATATCAAGGAAGGTACCGCCAACGATGCCACCCAGAAGGCCTATGATGCAGTAAAGGATATTCGGGATGAACTGCCCTTTGGCTACAAAATTACCGTAGGTGGTTCTCTGGAGGACAGTGAAGATTCTATGAAATACCTGCTGATACCTATTCCAGCTATGATTTTTATCATCATGACTCTCCTGATGTTCCAGCTCCGCAGCGGCAAGGATATGATACTTACCCTGTTGACAGCTCCCTTGGGACTTATCGGCGTGGTGGCAGGTATGCTGCTTCTCAATCAGGCTATGGGCTTTGTAGCTATTCTTGGTGTTATGGCGCTTAGCGGTATGATTATCCGCAACTCTGTTATTCTAATTGACCAGATACAGAAGCATATAGAAGCTGGAGAAGCTCCTAGAGATGCCATTGTAGATTCAGCGGTACTGCGCTTCCGTCCCATTATGCTGACAGCGGCCGCAGCTATTCTCGGCATGCTGCCCTTGATGACCAGCAGCTTCTGGGGACCAATGGCGGTAGCTATTGCCAGCGGTTTGCTGATTGCAACTATTCTTACACTGCTGGTACTGCCAGTTATGTATGCTGTAACCTACAAAATCCATTAAAATACAAATAAAAGAGGCTGTCCCACTTGTGACAATCATGTACCGACCCCAAAAAGTTAGACCTAAAATCTAATTTTTGGAGGTCGGTTTTTTTGGCAAAATATAGTTATGAAT
>CAKPYV010000017.1 GCA_934203205.1 uncultured Anaerovibrio sp.
TGATTCGGCAACAGCCGGAGGGGCATGACACTTTTGCGTCGGGAGACTCCTGCTTTTGCGTAGCAAAAGTGGCCCCGATGGCACTCTCTACAATTACGGCCTCTGTGAATTGGCTCAGCGACAAGCGGTATCTGTGCGTTAGGATAAATCATCAGATAGGGCCATTAAGTCGGACAGAGCAAAAGTCGTTATGACCGCAGGCTGTATTTCGAGAAATTTTGACATATCGAATTATATTTACGATACTAGGCAGAGATAGGCAACTCGACAAATCAGAATTTAAGCGCTACGCGCAATGAGGTAGCGGCTTGTCGAACCTTCCATTTGCAGCATTCCCGTAAGGTAATAAAATAGTTTTCTCTAAGTTCATATTCTCTAAACGATTTGTCCCTGCGCAAAGCTTGCAGAATATCAGGCTCTGGCAATTCCTGCATAGGCATTGTATAGTATGGATAATTTTCTGGTAAATATAATTGGGGATAGCCCCCACCTGCTAAATGATCATAAAAAGCGGATTTCTTAGCTCTAGCAGTATAATAATTAAGCAAAAAATCGAGATGAAAGATGTGTCCTGCAGCACAGTGAAGACTAGGACTGTAATTTTGTAGATTTTCATGTACTTTATTATTACCATAGAATATATTGCTATCATTTTTTATAAGTCGTTTTTGCCAATCATAATAATGCGCTTTTGTAACAAAATGGCTCCATTGGGATATACTGCATATATGGTAACGTGGCATAGTAATACATTTAAAGCCACTATGAAGGTATTTCAGAGTAGTGGCAAAATTTTCGCCTATAAATTCATCAGAATCCAAAATAAAAATCCATTTACCAGTGCATTTGGATAGACCATAGTTTTTTTGTTGTCCAAAATGACCTTCAAATTCTCTAAAGTAAATTTTATCGGTGTATCTGTTGGCAATTTCTAGCGTTTTATCTTGTGAACCAGAATCTAGAACTATTATTTCATCTGCATATGGCTGAACGCTCATTAAAGCATAATTTATACTTCGTTGGTTGTTTTTCGTTAATATTAAAACTGAAAGAAAAGGTTGTGGCATAATAAAATCACCTACATTAAATATTTCTTTTACTATAACACAAATGCCCCCCCGTACAAGACAGAATGAAATTCTTTTATATTCCTTCACAGCTCGCCTCTAGTACCTGCTTGTAACAGCCTTATTCTTGACAAAAAATAAAGGCATATTCGCCTTTCAAGCCGAATATGCCTTTTTTTCATAAAGTTTGTAAATATTTATTCTGTTGTTTTTATCATTAATTAAAATTTTTTATATTAGGTTTGTTTGGCAAAATACCTTATAATAAAGCAGCATATTTGGCAAACTCACTCTTTGGTATGCCAATAAACTCCATAGCCTGTTCCTGGGACCAGCCATTCTTGGCAATAATTACCCGCAGAATTTCTACAGTTTTATTTAACGCGCCAATAGTCTTGCCAATGGCTTTTCCACGTTCCTCACCACGCGCTTCGCCACGTGCTTCGCCACGCGCCTCTACCTTATCTAATACTTCACACATATTAAAGCCCTCCTTATCATGAGAAAGTTCTCTGCCCATTTCAACATATTTATTATCCTGAGTTAGTACAGACATTAATTTCAGGAAACTATCTGTATGCCTGATTATTTTATCCTTTGGTACATAATCCTTATTTTTACTAAGTTGTACAAAATAGTCTGCAATAATCTGAAAATCACTGGTAAATTTTTCTACCTGCTCCCCTGTAAGCCTTGGCACATCAATCAAATTGATTTTGTAGTCATTAACAAATGGCTTCAATTCATCAGATATTTTCAATACATCATACAATCTCAATGGCTTCTTCCAAGGTACTTTGCCAAAATACAGCACAATAGTTACAACTGGATAACGCTCATGGCGAATTTTATGCTTTTTACCTGTTCTTTCATCAATGACGATTTCATCCTGATTCATTTCATCCCGATAGGAACTGCCATCATAGCCAATTACCCGCAAGGGCATATCCACATCTATAGCCAGTTGATTCTCTACTCCCAACAAGGCTAAACGGATATAACAGTTCTTATCCGTCCAATATTTGGCTACATCTCGCTCCTGTTCATGTATTACATTATCATCAGCTTTATACTGTGATTTAGCCATTGCATCAACAAGAGCTTCTGGCTTGATTACCTCTCGTCCATCAAAAAGTGTACCATTAACTATATCCGAAAAAACATCATTATACGCTTCGAAATTTTTCTGCGTAATATCCTTTTGTCCCATCAACACCAGACCTTTCCTATATTATCGCAAATTAGAAAATCCAAATCAAGTTGATACTAAAAAATGTGATACAGTAAGTAATTTCTCATCCTTGCACCTCCCACTATTTTATTTGTGGACAACAAAAAATCCTTTGCAAAAATAAACTTACAAAGGATTTATATATTTATTATTCGACAATATTTTCCAATCTCCTGCTTGAATAGCAATAATTTTGATTTGTCGCTGTCGAAAACTTTTGATATACCTATATATTCATCGTATTTTTCTAATTACAAGATGGTTGTAGCAAAATATACACGTATGAAAAAACAACCTTTCTGAAAATTGCAGGAAGGTTGTTTTACAATGAGATATTACAGATTAATGGTGTCAATAATCTGCTTCAGAGCATCGGCAGATTTCTTAAGCTTTGCGGTTTCCTCAGCGTCCAAATTAACTGGGATAGCAGTTTCAATACCATCTGCACCTACAATGGCAGGCATGCTCAGGCAAATGCCGTCAATATCGCAAGCACCGTGAATCATATGAGATACAGGCAGAATGGACTTCTCGTCTCTCATAATAGCCTGGCAGATTCTCTTTACAGACATGGCAATACCATAGTAGGTAGCATGCTTCTTGTTGATGATTTCATAAGCACTGTTCTTAACAGATTCAGCGATTTCCTCGGTATTTTCCTTATGCTTAAAATGACCGCGCATTTCGCACATGGTGCGCAAAGGTACACCGGAAACATTGGCGGAGGACCAGGTTACAACCTCGCTGTCACCGTGCTCGCCAACAATAAAGGCGTGAACGCTGCGGCTGTCAACAGACAAATGCTCCCCTAGCATATATCTCAGTCTAGCAGTATCCAGTACAGTACCAGAGCCGATAACTCTGTTTTCAGGCAGGCCGGACAGCTTGATAGCAACCTGAGTAAGAATATCTACAGGGTTAGCAACAATCAGCAGAATACCGGCAAAATTTCTCTTGGCAATCTCTGGAATAATGGACTTGAAGATGCATACATTCTTGTTTACCAGATCCAATCTGGTCTCGCCAGGCTTCTGACCTGCACCAGCAGATACAATGATAATGCCGGCATCTGCCACATCATCATAATCGCCAGCATATATCTTCATAGGGCTGGCAAATGGAATACCGTGGCTAATATCCATTGCTTCGCCTTCAGCCTTGGCCTTATCGGCATCAATCAGGACAATCTCTGTAAATAAGCCGCTTTGCATCAGGGCAAATACAGATGCAGAGCCAACAAAGCCGCAACCGATCATGACAGCTTTCTTGGCATTGATAGTTTGTTTTGACATAAAAATATCCTCCTTAGAAAATTTTCCCTATATGATTTGTATTCTTGTTTCGCCCATACATTATTGAAGAAAAATAAGATAGAATTTTCTTCAATGTAAATCACTCTAAAAAAAATCGTATCTTTTTTTGTATTATATGTCAAGTGAAAATGATATTTTGAGATAATTATCCATATTATATGGACATATTTTCAATTTCTAGGATGAAAATGTGAAAATTTTGACAATAGAGACTGAAACTGAGAGAATTTTAACAAATGTACCGCAAAGCCCCTGCCTTCAGGCATGGGGATATAAGGCATGTTCACCGAATTTGCGTAAGCAATTGAAGGTCAACAATAGTATATAGTTGCAATCTATATATCTTCATGCTATTATATAAGTATGAATAAAATAATTTATAAATCCAATCAAAATGTTGTATACTCTTGCCAATATCATGTTGTTTGGTGTCCAAAGTATCGAAGAAAAGTGTTAGTAAATGGTGTGGATATAAGATTAAAGGAGCTTATAAAATCCATTGCCGCTGAAATCCAAGTGGATATAATCAAAATGGAAATAATGCCAGATCATGTACATATACTTTTAGAGGTAGCCCCTCAGTTCGGAATACACAAAGCGGTAAAAAATATTAAAGGCAAAACCTCTCGTATTCTGCGACAGGAATTTCCGTGGCTACGATCCAGAATACCGACATTGTGGACAAATAGCTATTTCTGTTCCACTGTTGGAGGTGCTCCCCGGTCGATTATTAAACAATACATAGAAAACCAAAAATTAAAATAAGATGGTGATTGTAAATGAGAACCTATCGCTTTAAGTTATATAATTCAAAAAGAAATAGAAAACTTCATAGGCAAATCAATGCGGCAGGTCTTGTCTACAATCACTGCATTGCTCTGCATAAAAGATATTATAAGATTTTTGGCAAATCGCTAAATATGTATCAATTGCAAAAGCATCTGACAAAGCTCAAGGGGATTTCAAGATTTGCTTATATAAAAGAAATTGGTTCCCAAGCCGTACAGGATGTAACTCAGCGGATAGACAGAGCGTATAAATTATTTTTCCGCAATCTAAAAAGCAAAATCCGTACAGCACCACCATCATTCAAAAAGATAAAGAAATACAAGTCTTTCACTTTGAAACAGGCTGGCTGGAAACTAGATGAAGATGGCAATAGTATCAAAATTGGTAAGCAGCGCTATCGTTATGCAAAATCAAGAGAAATAGACGGTAAGATAAAAACACTCACTGTCAAACGGGATGCATTAGGTGATATATATTTATATTTCGTCTGCGAAACATCAGAAAATAAAGTCTTGGCAAGAACAGGTAAAAGTGTCGGCTTCGACTTTGGTCTGAAAATATTCCTCAATGCCTCGGATGGCAGGGATATTGCTTCCCCGCTGTTTTTCAAGCAAAATGCTAATGCTATAAAAATGGCAAATAGGAACCTGTCCCGCAAGTCTAAAGGTTCCAATAATCGCAAAAAGGCAAAAATTGCCTTAGCAAGATTGCATAAGAAAGTAGCGAACCAAAGAGATAATTTTCATTGGCAGACAGCCAACAAACTTGTTGGAGAATATGCTTTGATATGTATTGAGGATTTGAACCTGAAAGCTATGCAAAAACGATTCGGAAGAAAAATATCTGATTTGGGATTTGCTGATTTTGTGAATAAGTTGAAATACAAGGCACACAGAGCGGGGGCATCTGTTGTAGAAATAGACAGATTTTTCCCTTCCAGCCAGCTATGTTCCGAATGTGGGTATCGGAATACTGAAACCAAAAATCTAAAAATCAGGAAGTGGACTTGTCCTAAGTGCTGTAATATACACAATAGGGACAGAAACGCATCGATAAATATAGAGCGTGAAGGAAGCCGAATATTCTTCGCGTAAAATAATGGGCAGGGCATTGTCCATTGTGGAGAGAACTCGTAAGACCCGCTATTTTGCAGGCAAGGTTCGCTAATATCCCAGAATCCCCCGGCTTTAGCCGTGGGGAGTATGTCAAATTAAGGCGGTACTATATAGGATAAGGAAATAAATGGCATAATTGTGTATTTGGGAGGAAATTACCAAGGCGGGAAATATAGATGCAGATGGGGAATATATTGCTAAAAAACATATTTTGTTGTATAACTAGGGCAATAAAAATATTTTGAGAGGGGTTAGGCTGTTGATTTACTGTGTTGAGGATGATGATAGCATTCGGGAATTGATGTTGTATACCTTGAAGGCCTCTGGTTTTCAGGGACAGGGGTTTTCTGAGGCTGAGTCGTTTTGGCAGGCTCTGGCTAAGGAAAAGCCTGAGCTAGTTATGCTGGATGTAATGCTGCCGGGAGAGGATGGTATTTCCATCTTGAAAAAGCTGCGAGGTAATGGAGCTACGGCAGGTATTCCTGTGATTATGGCTACTGCCAAGGGCACAGAATACGACAAGGTATTAGGACTGGATTCTGGTGCTGATGATTATTTGGCCAAGCCCTTTGGCATGATGGAAATGGTGTCCAGAATCAAGGCGGTGCTGCGGCGCAGTAAATCGAAGCCGGCTGCCAAGCTCCTTTCCTTTGGCGGGGTATCTATGGATCCAGAGCAGCATTTGCTTATGGTGGATGGCCAAAGGCTGGAACTGCCTTTGAAGGAGTTTGAGCTTTTGCGGTTGTTTATGGAGAATCCAGGCATGGTCTTTAGCCGGGATAGACTTCTAAGCAGTGTTTGGGATACTGACTATATGGGAGAAACCCGTACTGTTGATGTGCATATCAGCAGCCTCCGTACTCATTTGGGAGAATGGGGTAAGGCTATTCATACGGTGCGCAGTGTAGGATACAGGCTGGAGGTCCCTCATGCTTAAGCACAAGAGCAGTATCGTCATTACCGCCTTGATAGCTTTTGTTATTGCTTTGGCTCTGATTGTAGGCACTATGTACAGTTATTTTGCCAATGTCCAAAGACAACAGCTGAGGACAGAAACAGAAATGGCATCTTTGGCCGTGAATAGTCAACAGCTGCGGTATCTGGAAAGTCTGCCTAAAGGGGACTATCGAATTACTTGGATTGCGGCCAATGGACAGGTTCTCTATGATAGCGAAAAAGCCTCTGGTGAGCTGGAAAATCATCTGGCTCGGGAGGAGGTAAAAATAGCTCTGATTAGGGGCTATGGTGAATCCCAGCGCTATTCCGGCACCATGCTGACCAGAATGCTGTATTCGGCTCAGAAGCTGCAGGATGGCTCTATCCTTAGGTTAAGTATGCCACAGCATACGGTGTTGAAGGTTATCTGGGATATGGGCCTGCCCATAGGTATTATTCTGCTTTTGGTAATAGGGTTTTCCATGATTATATCTGCTAAGGAAACCAAGAAAGCTAATCAGGAGGAAAGCGAGGCCATGCGGCGGGAATTTACAGCCAATGTTTCCCATGAGCTGAAAACTCCCCTTCACGCCATTTCTGGTTATGCGGAGCTAATGAAAAACGGCATGGTTATGGAGCAGGATATGGGTTATTTTGCTGACAAAGTCTACAGCGAAGCACAGCGGATGATTCGATTGGTGCAGGATATTATTGTGCTGTCCCGCTTGGACGAAGGTCAGGAGAATACTACCCGTTCCCCTGTAAACCTGTATAGTGTGGCGGAAGCTGCAGTAAATAACCTAGAGCATATGGCGGAGGAAAATCAGGTTGCTGTGGAGCTAATCGGCCAGCAGGTGGTTATGGAGGGTATTCCCCAGCTGATTAACAGCATGGTCTATAATATTTGCGAGAACGCCATTAAATATAATAGGCCTGGGGGCAGTGTGGTTATCCAGGTGGCAGAATTCTCTGGCCATCCTCGTATTTCTGTGCGAGATACGGGGATTGGCATTCCTAAAAAGGATAGAGCCAGAATTTTTGAGCGATTCTATCGGGTGGATAAAAGCCACTCCAAGGACGTGGGAGGCACCGGCTTGGGCCTTTCCATTGTGAAACACGCTGCCAAGCTGCACAATGCGAAGCTGGAGGTAGATAGCGTTGTAGGAGAGGGTACCCTGATGGTAGTAAAATTCTAAAAAATGTGTGGCTGGAAGAATTTTTCTTGCTAGCCACTTTTTTTTCACAGAAAAAAGGATTTTGCTAAGAAATGGCGAATAGAAACTATAGAAACTGATGAAAACTAGAAAGGGGATTATATTAAATGGCAACAAATGAAGATCAGAAGTTTTTGGTGAATGAAATTGCTTCTTCTGTAAAGGAATTATATAAGGAATTGGAAAGCTTTGCTCAGATGACAGAGGATTTTACCAGTGCAGGTAAGTCCTATGTGGAGCAGTCCAAGCTGTTGAAGGAGAAGAATGCGGAAACCTTGAAGGCGATTAGCCTGATTACTGACATTGCGGAGGAAACCAATCTGCTGAGCTTGAATGCTTCTATTGAGGCAGCTAGAGCCGGTGAGCAGGGCAGAGGCTTTGCTGTTGTAGCAGAGGAGGTTCGCAAGCTGGCAGAGCAGTCCAGAGCGGCTACAGAAAGCATCAAAAAGACCTTGACTGATATGAACAAGGCTGTAAATGATATTGCCCAGTCTGTTAGCACTATTGAAGCTATTGGACAACAGCAGGCTCAGAGCACTAGACAGATTACGGATAATCTTGGCAAGGTAAATTCTGCTGCCGATGATCTGAAGAAGATAATGTAAATTTTGCTTAGGATATCCTGCAGTGTAGCGATGTTTTTCATGAAGGCGCCAGGCCTGCCCCTGAATAAGGTGGCTGATGACGGTGCAGCATTACAATATTTCCTCGCTGCAGGATATTTTTATTAGTGTGGCAATTTATGTGACAAAAGGTAAATAACCTCGGAGAAAGCATATCTCGGAGGTTTTTTCTATTGGGCAGTTTTGCAATATAGAGAGGGATAAGCTAATATAGAAGATAATATAGTCCGATGATAGCCATCATTGGAATTAAAGCTGGAAATTAGAATAGGGTGATAAGGATGACAGAGCAGAGATTACAGGAACAGGAACCTCAGGTGCATAAGAGGCGGGTGCGGTACAAGGGAAAATATCCTCGGAAATTTAGTGAGAAATACAAGGAGCTGAACCCGGAGAAATACGGCGAGGCCGTGTCCCATGTTATCTCCAAGGGCAATACCCCCGCAGGGATGCATATACCTATTATGGTGGAGGAAATCTTGCAGGTACTGAATATTCAGCCGGGAGAGCAGGGCTTTGACGGTACTCTGGGGTATGGCGGTCATACCAGGGCCATGTTGGATAAGCTGCAGGGCCAGGGCCATCTCTATAGCGGTGATGTGGATGCTATCGAGGAGGCCAAGACGGAAGCCAGATTAAGAGCTGCCGGCTATGGGGCGGATATTTGGACACCTAAGCTAATGAATTTTGCGGAAATAGATAAGCTGGCTGCGGAAGTAGGGGGCTTTGATTTTATTTTGGCGGATTTAGGGGTATCCTCCATGCAGATTGACAATCCGGAAAGGGGATTTTCCTACAAGGCAGAGGGACCTTTGGATTTGCGGTTAAATTCTCAGGCGGGGATTTCGGCGGCTCAGCGCTTAAAGGAGCTGGACAAGGAAGCTTTGGCGGGTATGCTGGTGGAAAATGCAGACGAGCCTTATGCTGAGGAGATTGCCAGACAGATATACAATACCCTGCACAAAAAGAAAAAGCCGATTGATACCACCACCGCCCTCCATGAGCAGATTGTGGAAGCCCTGTCCAAGGTTAAGCTATTACCTGATGAGGATAGAAAAATGGTGATAAAGAAAAGCAGTGCCAGAGTTTTTCAGGCTTTGCGTATAGATGTGAATCATGAATATGAGGTACTTTACGAATTTATGGAAAAGCTGCCGGAGGCGCTTCGTACTGGAGGCCGGGCGGCCATTCTTACCTTCCATTCCGGGGAGGACAGAATTGTGAAAAAAGCTTTTCAGGCTTTTCAGCGGGCAGGTGTATATAGCGATATAGCCAAGGAGGTTATTAAGCCTAGTCGGGAGGAGTGCTTCCGCAATTCCCGCGCTCATTCCACCAAGCTGCGCTGGGCGGTAAAAGCTTAATAAAAAATACTAATGATAAAAGTTCTCAAAAAAGTAGTTGAAAATAATTCTCAACTATGCTATAGTATATGTGAAGTTGATAATAAATCTCAATTACAAAGGAGGGAACTTATGGGCAAGGAAAAATTGGATTTTTTGTTGGCTCAGCATTGTGCCCCTACCCTGGCCGGCCTGAAGGCAGCCAGCATGGTGGCCTTGCCGGGGAAAAGCATGAAGGAGCTAGGGGATTTCTTTCAAAGCTATGACCAGTGCTTTGCCTGTAAGGGCCTGAAGGTAATGGAGCTGCGTCAGCAGAAGGAGCATGTGCTGCTGTTGATTTATCGTCCCGTTGTATTGGCTCGCCTTTTGCGCAGGCCCTTAGCCAGAGAAATTCTGCAAGAGTGTGGTTATCCGGAGCAGGCCTCACTGGAGGAGTTGTTGGCGTTTCTCCGCCAGAGGATGCAGGCTGGGGAAGAATTTCCTCATGAAATTGGCCTGTTTTTAGGTTATCCCCCGGGAGATGTGGCAGGATTTATCAAATACAAGGGACAGAAATTCCGTCATTGCGGCTTCTGGAAGGTTTATGACAACGAAAAGGCTGTACGGCGATTGTTTCAGTGCTATGACAATTGTATTCGACAGGCTTGTCAGGGATTGGAAAATGGTATTAGCTTGCAGGCGATGATACATAAGGCGGCGTAAGAGCAAAGGAGTGATTTATTGATGAAGTTGGCAATTGTTTATTGGAGTGGTACAGGTAATACAGAGGCTATGGCTAATGCCATGGCGGAGGGAGCCAAGGAGGCTGGGGCAGCAGTGGATTTGCTGTCTGTGGATGAGTTTAATGTAGACAAGCTGGCGGATTTTGACGGCGTGCTTTTTGGCTGTCCTGCTATGGGCAATGAGGTGCTGGAGGAATCTGAGTTTGAGCCTATGTTTGCCGAGCTGGAGGCCAAGCTGGCAGGAGTGCCAGTAGGCTTATTTGGTTCCTATGGCTGGGGCAGCGGGGAATGGATGGATGATTGGAAGAAGCGTTGTGGCGACGATGGGGCCAAGGTTTATGGGGATGGCGTTATTATTAATGATGTGCCTGATGAGGCTGGATTGCAGCAGTGCAGGGAGTATGCTGCTGGGTTTGTGAAAGCTAACTTTTAATTATATACATTCTGGAGGCATGACAATACCCTGTTAGGCACGCTCTCGCTATGTAGATGAGCCTCACGCTGCTAAACTCATGGAAGTTTATTAGAAGCTATCACGATGTTCAGCTTCTAATGAATTCCATTCGTTAAGAAGCGAGGCTCATCAACATGCCTGAACAGGGTATATGCCATGCCTCTCATGGCGTATATTTACAGTAGTATTTAACATATTAATTAAGGCCTTTGCGGGGACAAACCGCGGGGCTTTTTTTGATGGGGAAAATTAATTCCGTTATTTTTAGTCAGAATTATTGACTTTTTGTATGGCATACTCTTATAATAGGTATAGTTAATTCCGAGTAATTTAATCAGAATTTAGATAGATATAGGAGTGTGTATGATGAGCAATAAGCTTTTGGAGATTAAGAACCTGCATGCTGGTGTGGCAGGCAGAGAGGATAAGGGCGAGATTTTGCAGGGGCTGGATTTGGCGATTGCCCCTGGTGAGATTCATGTTATTTTGGGGCCTAATGGCTCTGGTAAATCTACCTTGATGAATGTGATTATGGGACATCCCAAGTATCAGGTGGTAGAGGGTGAAATGAAGTTTGAGGGAGAGGATTTGCAGGCGCTGAAAACCTTTGAGCGGTGTCGCAAGGGTATTTTCCTTTCCTTTCAGAATCCAGAGGAGATTCCTGGTATTACTGTGGAGAATATGCTGAGAGCTTCCAAGCAGGCTGTGAGTGGTGCTCCTGTGAAGATTATGAAGTTCCGCAAGGAGCTAAAAGCTGCTATGGAGGAACTGCAGATAGATCCAGCCTATGCACAGCGTTATATGAATGTAGGTTTTTCCGGTGGTGAGAAGAAGCGGAATGAGATTTTGCAGCTTTTGCTGTTGAATCCTAAACTGGCTTTGCTGGACGAAACTGATTCCGGTTTGGATGTGGATGCGGTGCAGATTGTGTCCAGCGGTGTGCGGAAATTCCACAATGAAAACAATGCCTGTCTGATTATTACCCACAATACACGTATTTTGGAGCAGCTTTCCGTGGACAAGGTTCATGTGCTGTTGAATGGCAAGATTGTGGAGGAAGGCGGCCCTGAGCTGATTCAGAAGATTGACAAGGAGGGCTTTGGCTTTATCCGTCGGGAGCTGGCTGAGGAAGCCGGAGAGAATTGAGGTAGGAATTATGGAAAACAAAAATAAAACCTTTGTTGATGATATAGAGCGCACCCTCTATGATATTCGCAATGAGGATCATTCTGCCTACAAATCTCAAAAGGGCCTTACGGAAGATGTAGTGCGGGATATATCTGCTCGGAAGCATGATCCCCAGTGGATGCTGGAACGGCGCTTGCAGGCCTTGGAGGTATATAACCACATGGGACTGCCTACCTGGGGGCCGGATTTGTCTGAGCTGAATATGGATGAGATTGTTACCTATGTACAGCCTAACACCAAGATGGCTGGCAAATGGGAGGATGTACCGGAGGATATCAAATCCACCTTTGATCGTTTAGGTATTCCAGAGGCAGAGCAAACTTCTCTGGCAGGTGTAGGTGCTCAATATGATTCTGAGGTAGTATATCACAGTATACAGGAAAATCTTACCAAGCAGGGGGTGGTGTATACCGATATGGAAACCGCCCTGCGAGAGCATGAAGAACTGGTGAAGGAGCATTTTATGAAGCTGGTTCCCCCTAAAGACCACAAATTTGCTGCTCTCCATGGAGCAGTATGGTCTGGTGGCTCCTTTGTTTATGTGCCAGAGGGAGTTCATGTGGATATTCCTTTGCAGTCCTATTTCCGCTTGAATGCGGCGGGGGCTGGCCAGTTTGAGCATACCCTGATTATTCTGGAAAAAAATGCCAGCCTGCATTTTATTGAGGGTTGCAGTGCACCAAAATACAATGTAACCAATCTCCATGCTGGCTGTGTAGAGCTGTATGTAGGTGAGGGTGCCAGACTGCGTTATTCCACCATTGAAAACTGGTCTCGGAATATGATGAACTTGAACACCAAGCGGGCCTTGGTGGAAAAGGATGGCATTATTGAATGGGTGTCCGGTTCCTTTGGTTCCCATGTGTCCATGCTTTATCCTTGCAGTATTCTTCACGGGGAAAATGCCCGCTGTGAATTTACCGGTGTAACCTTTGCTTCCAAGGGGCAGAATCTGGACACTGGTGCCAGCGTGATTCACGCAGCACCTCACACCTCTGCCAATATCAGCACCCGTACTATTTCCAAGGCGGGAGGCAAGGCTACCTATAGAAGTGCCGTCAAGGTTACGCCTAATGCCCATCACGCCAAATGCTCTGTCAACTGTGAATCCCTGATGCTGGATGATTTGTCCCGGTCTGATACCCTGCCGGTGATGGATATTCAGGGGGATGAGGCGGATATCGGCCATGAGGCAACCATTGGCCGTATCAGCGAGGAAGCCGTATTCTACCTTATGTGTCGAGGCATTAGCGAGGAGGAGGCTAGAGCCATGATTGTGCGTGGCTTTGTGGAGCCTATTGCCAAGGAACTGCCTTTGGAATATGCGGTGGAAATGAACAATCTGATTAACATTGAGCTGGAAGGCACAATGGGTTGAGAAAGCGTGAGGTAAAAAATGGCAGAAAAGATTTATAGTGAAATCCCAATGCGTACCTGGCGCTGGTTGGGAGTAAATGAGGCCAAAGCAGATGAGGCTGTTTTGGCTATAGATAATGGACGGCAGGAGCTGGTGGTGCCAGCAGGAGAAAGCCGTCAGCTGACAGTGGTTTATCGTCAGGCTGGTGAGGGACAGGTGCAGGTAAAGGTGGAAAAGGGTGGCTTTTTGAAGCTGACCACGGTACAGCTGCTGCCTGTAGATGCTCAGGGCGCCAGCAGTGTACAGGTGGAGCTGGCGGATACAGCAGAGCTGGAGGCTGTGGCTGTAGAGGCTGGCAGTGCCAAATCCCTGGCCAAAATGGAGGTTAATCTGGCAGGCAATGAGTCCAAGGCCAATGTGTATGTACTGTATTTTGGTCATGGTGCCAGCCAGCTGGATATGAATTATGTTCTGGTTCAGCAGGGATGCAGTACAGAGGCCAATCTCCATGTTTATGGTGCTTTGCTGGGAGAGGCCAACAAAATTTTCCGTGGTACCTTGGATTTTCGTCATGGCTCCAAGGGTTCCAAGGGATATGAAAAGGAAGAAGTGGTGGTGCTTTCCTCCAAGGTGCGGAATCGCAGTGTGCCTCTGATGTTATCCGCTGAGGATGCAGTGGAGGGCCATCATGCGGTTTCCATTGGCAAGATTGATGAAAACAAGCTGTTCTATCTTATGAGCCGAGGCTTGGATATGCAGGAAGCCCGCCGTTTGGTGGTGGAGGCTGCCTTTAATCCTGTGCTGGATAGAATTGAGGACAAGGACTTGTATCAGGAACTGGATGAATACATAAAGGAGGGATTGGCTGATGAGTGAGGTTAAGAATTACAAAAAGGATTTTCCCCTGCTGCAGAGGAAAATGCACGATAAGCAGATAGTTTATCTGGACAATGGCGCTACTACCCAGAAGCCGGAAAAGGTAATTCAGGCCATGTGCAGCTATTATGGCGGCTGTAATGCCAATCCCCATAGAGGGGCCTATGAGCTTAGCGTGCAGGCTACAGATATTTACGAAAATGCCAGAGCCAAGGTGCAGAAGTTTATCAATGCCCGTCACAGTCATGAGATTATCTTTACCAAGAATGCTACTGAATCTCTTAATCTCATTGCCTATAGCTATGGCATGAGCCATATTCAGGCTGGGGATGAGGTGGTAATTGCCATCTCTGAGCACCACAGCAATTTGGTGCCTTGGCAGCAGATTTGCCACCTCAAGGGAGCTGTGCTGAAATATATCTATCTGGAAATGGATGGGAATCTGTCCCATGAGGATATTGCCAGTAAGATTACAGAGAAAACCAAAATCGTAGCTGTGGCTCAGGTTTCCAATGTATTGGGACTGGTAAATCCTGTGGCGGAAATTGCTGCTAGAGCCCACAAGGTAGGGGCAATCATGGTAGTGGATGGCTCCCAGTCAGTGCCTCATATGGCAGTGGATGTCCAGGCCTTGGATGCGGATTTCTTTGTTTTCTCCGGTCACAAAATGCTTTCCCCTATGGGCATTGGCGTTCTCTACGGCAAGGAAAGACTGCTGAATGATATGCCACCATTCCTTATGGGTGGGGATATGATTGACTATGTGGAGGAACAGCAGACAGAATTTGCTCCTTTGCCAGCCAAATTTGAAGCAGGTACTCAGAATGTAGGCGGTGCTGCCGGCCTTACCGCTGCCATTGAATATTTGGAGCAGGTAGGTTTTGACTATATTGAGCAGGTAGAAAAGGATTTGGTAAATTATGCCTTGCCTAAGCTAAAGGCCATGCCTTATATTGAGCTTTATGGCTGTAATTCCACCTTGGATAACAAGACTGGTATTATTACCTTTAATGTGAAGGATGTACATCCTCATGATGTTGCTACCATTCTGGATGCTCAGGGGGTGGCCATTCGGGCAGGTCATCATTGTGCTCAGCCTTTGATGCAATATCTGGGACAGAATGCCACCTGCCGAGCCAGCTTCTATTTCTACAACACCAGAGAGGATGTAGACCGTTGGCTAGAGGCTTTGTCCAAGGTAAGGGGGGTGCTGGGTTATGCTAAATGAGTTGGATAGCATCTATACAGAGCTAATTGCAGAGCATAGCCGTTCCACGGAGAACAAGCATCATCTAAAGCTGCCTACGGTGGTACAGAAGGGCCGGAATCCTAGCTGTGGTGATGAAATAACCTTGGAGCTGCAGGTGGAGGAGGGTAAAATCAAGGATGCCTCCTTTACCGGGGTAGGTTGTGCCATCTCTCAGGCTTCTACCTCCATTATGATTGACCTGATTAAAGGGGAATCGGTGGCAAAGGCCCAGCATTTGGCAGATTTGTTCCTGAAGATGATTAAGGGAGAAATCACCGAGGATGATGAGCTGGAGGAACTGGATGAGGCCATGGCGCTGAAAAATATTTCCCATATGCCAGCCAGAGTCAAATGCGCCGTTCTCTCTTGGCGGACATTGTTGGAAACTCTGAAAACTAAATAATGATATATAAAAAAGCTGTCACGCAGGGTGGCAGCTTTTTTTATGGGTATATTTACCTTTTAGGACTGGGGGTCCTCTAAATCTTCTTCAATACTTTCCTCCAAATCCTTATCCTGTATTAAGTTGTTATCAATAAATACAGGCAGTCCTTCTAACTTGATTGTCTTTACAGAGTATTGAGGCAGATTGTCCTGCTGCTCTGGCTCTATGGTGCTATCATCAGCCGTATCAGGTCTGTTTATGGTGATAGCGCTGCTGACGATATTGTCCTGTGCCGCCTGCATGGCCTCTAGTGCTTCCTGTACATTGGCAGGAGGCTGTGGCGTAGGAGGCTGTGGGGTATCAGGAGAGGTGGAACCACCATCTGGATTTACCGTAGGAGGCTGTGGCGTAGGAGGCTGTGGTGCAGGAGGTTCTGGTGTAGGAGGCTGCGGCTTAGGAGGCTTTGGCATTACTGGTGGTGCCGGATTGCTGATAATCAGCTGGCCTGGCTCATAGGCAAATTCATAGTTTTTGCTGCTCCAGCTGCCGTCCAGATAGATATTGTATTTCCCTACCAGCGTAGCCCCATCAGCTCCATCTGTGGTGCCAGCCTTATTGGCATAGCTAAGCTTATCGGTGGACAGTCCCAAAGATTCGGGGGTATCATTGCCTACAAACTTTGTGACATAGCTAAAGCCCTTGGTGCCAGCCTCATAGGGTTTATTATTCTTCACTATACTATCATCATTGGCCCTGAGTTTTACCAAATGAGGGGTAATCTCCAAGGTGGCACTGGAGGTATCATCAGCCACAAAGGTATAGTCACTGGCAGTAACACCTATTTTGCCTATCTTGACCTGATAGCTGCCTACATCAATACCCTCAGCTGGCTGGCCATCCTTGGTTATGGCCAAATCATTGGTGCCAGCAAAATTCAGCACATTGCCAGCTGCAAGGGATTCACCATCAACAAAGCCAGTGTAGGTAAAGTCATTCTGGCTGACACTAGCCTGACCATCATAGGTTTTGCTTATGTTAGGAGAGGCCAAGGCTACCTTGACTTCCTTTGGCTTTACAACCAGGGTACCGTCCTTGTAGGTAATGATGTAATTGTCCAGGGTATTATTCCCAGACTGCAATTTTAAATTGTCACATCTGATGCCATAAGTGCCAGTATGGAGAGGCCCCTTATTAGACTGGCCATCCGCCTTGATATAGTCAAGGTCAAAACTGTAGATATCATCTTTGTTGATGGAATCATTGTTCTTCAAGCCTGTAAAACTCAACTGGTCCTTGTAATTATCAGTGGCAGAGTTCAGTCCATTATAGGTTATGTTTAAATTATTGGTGCTGACTTCCAGTGGGGCAGGAGTTACCCAAAACTCGGTTTGAACATTGTAGTTATTATCACTGGCTCCATTGTACTTAACCTGCTGGTCAACATTAGTATTGGCGGAGCCATAGGCTGTGCCATCCTGACCTGTGCCTCCAATATTTTTATTTACATAGTTGGTATCGTATCCAAAGGTATAATTACCGGCATCGGCTACACCCTCAAGGAGGAAGGTATTGTTCTTATTCAGGAACTTATTGTCTGCCTGGAGATATTTCTGGGTGAGAGAGGTATCAATTTCTCCCTGGTCATTGAGAATGTAGGTTTGCAATTTAGAGTTGACCGTTCCATCCTGAGTAAGCCAGGCCTGGGAATCCGAACCATAAACCCGCTCAGAAACAATTTTTACTGTAGGCCGATTTACATGGATAGATCCATTGCCCTTGGCCATCAAAGCTTCTAGGTCAGGTTTATAGATTGTACCATACTGGCGGAAATTGCCAGTCAGATTGCCATAATCATCCTTTAGGGCATCATAGGTGGCAATACCCCACTTTGTACCATAAGGGAATGGATTATCGGCATAGTTTTTGAAGGCACCCTTATCCCGGTCCTGGGCAAAGATAAAAACCTTGTTAGCTGTAAAATTAGCATATTTACCTAATTCTACAGAACTGCCGTCAGAGATTATGGTAATACAGCCATTGGAGGCAGTGATACCGCTATCTGGTTCTCTGCCCGTGTAAATTCTACCAGTGCTATAAATCTCTACCCCTTTAGGGCCGCTGACATTGGTTATAGGGCCTAATTCATTTTTATTGTTGTTAAGATTTACGCTGTCCTGAGCCACAGCCTGTTTAATAGGGGTATTATAGAGGGCAGTACCGCTTAAATCTATAATGTCGTCTGATATTAAATATAGGTTGTTGCCATTTGTATTGAGGGAGCCAGAGTCGCCCCGAATATCGCTCTGTGTTGCCAGATATAATTCATTGTTTATATTTGTACTACCTGTAAGATTGATAGGCGCCTTGGTAATAGTGCCGTCTGGCAAAAGGCCAATATAAACACGGCCCGTTAGATTGCTGAATAGTCCTCCAGAACGGAAGTACTCTGGCTTTATGTAGAGATCCCAGTCATCTCCACCAGTGCTGCCTAGGATAATAGTCTGAATGCCACTTGTATCAGCGGTGTTGAGATAAAGATTTCCCGTGCCGCTGACCTGGGAATTGCCGTATACATTCAAGTTTTTAGCCATCATATTCAGATTGCCTTCGCCCATATTAAGTTGAACACCACCAAGTTCGATTGCATCCTTTGCGATTAAATTCAGAGTGCCCTTTCCCTGCATCTGGATACTTCCTTCACCTAGCTCAATAGTATCTCCTTTAAAGGTAATGGACTTATTAATTTGTCCCTCATGCATTAGTAAACGAGATTCTCCATAAGGAAAGATGACTTCAACTTCGTATTTGCTAAAGCCCTCCAGGGCATTGAGAAAGTCATAGTTAATAGAATAAGGAAAATCTGCTGTTAAATCTGGACTGTTTTCAATAATGATGTCAGTATGGTTAGGCTTATACGTAAAGGCTTCATTATTGCCTGAGATGATCTTGGCATGGCTGCCGGCTCTGATTATGCGAACCGCAATATCGCCATTGCTATCGCCATTGTTTAACTTTAGACCGTAGGATTTTAGTCTGGCATTATCGGCAACATTAAATTTTTCAGTATTTACCACTAGAGAACCCTTAGTAGACACATTACCGGCAATATTAAGGGTTCGTTCGTCATTTAAATATTCCTGATATGCTGTAATATTGGCGTTTTGGAAGTCTACATCCTTTAGATGGATATCCTGATTATCGCCAGCAATAAGTTTGAGATTTTCTACCTTGCTGAAAACACCGCCTGAGGCGAAAAGGGAGGCATCGGCCATAGACTCAGCACCGGTGGAGCTGGAGGAGGTGGCTCCAATATAAATACCTTTATTTTCATTAGCCTGTCTTAGCTCTAATTGATTAATGGCAACGGGAGTAACCCTATCTGCCTGTTTAATGGTATTGGCCGTGATTTTTACCGTATCAGCGCCAATGCTCCCCACATTCAATACACCGTTTCGACCAGTGGTGATATTAAGAGTGCCATTACCAATATTTATATTGGCCCCATTATTAATACTGCTGCCAGCCTCAGTGGTTTCTAGCGTGAGATTGGGTGCTTTTTCGCCAGTAAAAGTAATATTCTTATTAATATTGATGGCCTCATTGGCTTTAAGAGTCAGAGTGGCACTCCTATTGCTGTTTTGGACACTTATCTCACCGTTGACGGTAATCGTTCCGTCATTATTGCCAGCTCTATCTGTATTAAGAGTGACACTGGTGCCTCCTTCTAGAGCATTAGTAACGGAGTCGGGATTGATATTTGTGCCGTTTAAGTCATCACCACCATCATTAGATATGGTAATATCCACAGGATCGATGAGCCATTGTCCGGCTTTGCCCTGAGGGGCATTGGCCTGAATGGAGCTATGATCCCCAATGCGGACAATATCCCCGGAAGTTTCAATAAAGCCACCGTCACCAGCCAGATGGCCGCCCTGAGCAGAAAGCTGTCCGTCTACAGCAGTTTTGTGGTTGGCAATAATTTTGATGGTGCCGCCGTGGCCGTTACTGCCTCCATCAGCAGAAATAGTTCCCGTAGTGGCAATATTATCACCAGTAAGGCTGATTTGGCCTGTAGCTTTCCCTAGGGTATCGGCCTGAATCATGCCGGAGTTGTTGACAGCAGAATCCATCAGGGCATCCTTGCCGGAGGCGGTCATAACTACCAGACCGCCATCAGCCTGAATCAGCTTTTTGTTGGCAACCGCACTCTGGTAAGCACCATCTGTTACGGCTACCGTCATTTTGCCATCTCCGTTGTAGTCCAGACTCATGCCAGAGCCAGCAGCCAGATTGACACTGCCTGTCTGGGCGGCAATAATACCCTCATTGACTACCTCCTTAGCCAGAAGATTGACATAGCCATTCTGGGCGGTAATGGAGCCAGCATTGATTACTGTATTTTGACTGTCTCCAGCAAAGCGGAGCTGTCCCTTGAGAAAATCTTCATTGGCTATATTCAGGGTAGAGGCGGTGAGGCCTCCTACATCAACAGAGGAGCCAGGACGGAAAAATACCCCGTTAGGGTTTACCAAGATAACCTGGCCATTGGCTGTCAGCTGGCCAAAAATCTCCGAAGGATTGGAGCCTATTACCCGGTTCAACAGTATGGCCTGGCTGTTGGGCTGGTTGATATGGACAGCTTCCCCGCTGCCAATGCCGAAGTTCTGCCAGTTGATAATGGCCTGAGCAGTTTGCTGGGCAATGGTCATGGTACTGCCAGCGGTAGTAATGGCTGCCTGACCAGCAGCTACCTGTCCGCCCTCAGGCAGGGCATAGGCGGTAGCTCCGGTGCCGATAATATACAAACCCGCAGCCCAGGCTGCAAAGGCAGATTTCAACTGACGGGAGATAGTTTTATTATTCTTGTGCATAGTATTCATTCCTTTCCACCTTTCTTTAGAAGAATTTGTATAGCTGGAACCAGAGACGACCGCTGCGGTCTACGTCGGCAGTGTCCTTCTCCATGCGGAATTTGCGAGCATAGTGGAGGCGGGCCACCCAATTGTCACTATTGTTCCAATTTAGGCCCACACCCCAGCCATAAAGCTCTCGTGTCACCGAGGTGGCCAGAATATTTTCTACTCCGCCGCCATCTACGAAAGCAATTAATTGGAAGCTATTGGGGGCCTGAGCTGGCTGGGGGAGTGTCCAGCGAAGTTCCGCTGTGGCCAGCCAGGCTCTATCCCCGGAGGCTTCTCCAGTAGGATAGGCTCTTACCGCAAAAGGCCCGGTAATAGGCATTTTTTCAGAGGAATCCAGACTGTTGGCACTCCACTGCATATTAAGAGCAGTATAAAGGCTCAATCTATCGGCTAGAGGCTGGTTGCGGGTATAGCTCAGATTCCACTTGCCAAAATTTCCGGCAGGAGCCATAGCCCCAAGGTCAGCCATGGCCTTGGTAATATCGTCCTCATGGCTCATATGGCCATAGGTATAGCTAAGACTGTAATTATTCTGGGCAAGGCCTAGATGGCTTCTGTCCTGCCAATCACCGTGGGTTTCCAGTACCACAGCTCCGGAGGTTTTGCGGCCCTGCCAGTTGAAGCTGTCATAATTGTCCTGCAGCCATTTGTAATCATAGCGCAGTCCCACATAATTGTTGGCCATACGGGAGCGGAGGGTATTCAGCTGATAGGACAGGGAAAGGGTATCTGCATCACCCTGCATACCCATGCCGGTAAAGGCACCGCCGATTTCGTACTGGGAACGGCCATAGCTGATACCGTAACGCTGTCCCTGTCCAAAGGCAGGACTGCCATAGGTAAAGCTGTAGCCTGTCTGACCGTGACCGGTATATAGCACACTGGCGGTGAAAATATCTCCCTGCTTTAGAGGATTGGCACCGTTGACCAAGGCACTGTAGCGATAACGGCCTGTATTGCTATAGCCGCCGTTGTCCACTCCCAGATAGCCGGAAACTGGATGATTCTTGGGATTTACGGTAATCAACAGGGAGGAGGTGCCGGATTGACTGCCTGCCATTAGCAGGGAGCTGGCCTCTACATCGGCCAAATCATTTAACAGCAGAATACCCCGTTCCAAATTTTGGTGCTGGATAATTTCTCCTGATTTTACCTTGGTTCCCAGCTCCCGGAGAATTACAGCATCGGGGATATCAGTATGGTTTTCCAGCTTCACCTCATCATAGTGACCTACCGCCACGGCAATATCCACATGGCCGGTGGAGAAGTCCTGAGGAGGGATGTAGGCGGTGGCTACCATATAGCCCTGCTGACGGAGATAGCGGGTAATCTGAGCAGCCGCTTCCTTCAACTGGGGCAGGGTGGCTTCAGTGCCTACCAGCTGTGGCAGCTGTTTTTCCAGCTCCTGACTGGTGGCAATACCCTCAATGCCACGAAAGCTTAGGCTTTTTACCAACATAGAGGGTTCATCCTCGCTAGCTTGACTTGTGGCGGGCTGATTTGTTTTTTGGGCTTGAATTGGAGGCTGATATGCTAGCAGTCCAATAGCAGATAAGGCGGCAATGGCCAGTATCTTTTTTGTATGTTTTTGTTTCATAATCAAATACCTCATTTATGCTATTTTATCCTTGGAAATGGTTTTCCATGAAGATATTAAATAGTAAAGTTTAAACACAGTCTTCATATATATATTATACAATGAGAAATGTCCATCGCCCATGTCTATTCACGGAATATATTGCAGATTCACGGATTTTATTTGTTAAAATGTCCACTAAAGACGGACAGTGACTTGTTATGTGGCATATTCCGTTCAATAAAACTTCAACCATAATGTAAAGTGCCGCTCCTTAAGCTAGACCAGATATATCTAAATTTGCAGACAAAAAGAGCACACATGCCTTGAGATGGCTATGTATGCTCTTATCTTATCATATACCCTTACAGGTACGCTGGCGCTATATTGATGTGCAAAACTATCCCCTATTAATGGCGATATGGGAGTACCCTTTCAGGCACGCTCTCGCTACTTTTCTCGCCTAGCGGTACTAAAGCTCTCATGAGGCAATTCGTGGCTGACGCCCCGAAAGCTCATGAATCGCTAAGTACCGAGGCGCGAAGAGTACCTGTGCAGGGTACTCCCATACCGCTTATTAGTGTATTCATCGCAATTTTCCGCCTTGACACAATTTGTAGATTTTGCGAACTAGCTGAAAAAGAACAGCAGATGATAGTACCCTAAGAAACCCCTTACTGAGCGATATTTAGTTTATATTACCTCTATTTTGGGATTTAGAATCGAAAAATCACGATGATTCGACAACAGCCGGAGGGGCATGACACTTTTGCGTCGGGAGACTCTTGCTTTTGCGTAGCAAAAGTGGCCCCGGTGGCACTCTCTATCATTACGGCCTCTGTGAATTGGCTCAGCGACAAGCGGTATCTGTGCGTAAGGATAAACCCTCAGGTAGGGCCATTAAGTCGGACAGAGCAAAAGTTGTTATGACCGCAGGCTGTATTTCGATAACCTTTGACATCCCGAATTATATTTACATCCTTAGGGAGATAATCAACTTGGCAACTCAGAATTTATGAAGCTACTACATTTTGGTGGAGTTTTAAGATTGTGTCTTAAATATTTTGTATACGAGAAAAGGGTGGAAAATCTTCCACCCTGCTCGACGGTTATATGACGTACGCCGCAATCAAAGAATAAGTGCGGGAAAACGGCGAGGCCATTTCTTTAACCTGAGAATAGTATATTATTTTACTCCTACTTTGTCAAGAAAAATGTATGACAATAATAATTATTTTTCGAGGATTTTTTCCAGATAAGGTCGGTTTTGTATACAAATGTGCATATGTGATGGACTGAGAACGTGAACAGTGATTTTTTGTATACAAAATCGTTGTACAAATATTCATATTGAGATTTATGACCGTAGAAAATTTTCTTAGGCTGTGTAAGGCCCGATGACAAAGAAATTAGCTGTGGCCTTGCAGCAAACCTGTCCTTGGTCATCTACAATTTCAGTTTCGCAGACCAGGGTTTTGCGGCCATTATGAATAATTTTTCCTGTAGCCTGTATGGTGTCTCCCTCTGGTACGGCCTTGACAAAATACATATTCATGGACTGAGTAACAACTTTTTTGTTGACGGAGAGACAGGTAGCACCCATAGCGGTATCTGCTAAACTTGCCAAAGCTCCTCCGTGGGCAATATGATAAAAATTTGAAAGCTGATTTTGAGCTTTCATAGACAGAGTAACCTGTCCAAATTGGCTTTTTTCTAACTGTATACCTAACAATTGTACGAAGGGATTGTTGTTATAGAAGTTATTTAGATGCTCCGAAAAATCAGGATTAGTTGTAGATGTCATGGAAATACCCCCTTTTAGGATGTTAAAAAAGGCGAACAACGCCTGACAAGGAAAAATTTTTTCAAAAATTTTTCCAGAAATTAACCAGAATTTATAATTTATTATACCATAATTTTTGCTTATATAGCGCCCAAAAGATTGGTTTTTTGGCTTGTGTATTATGTGCAAATTTTGGAGCTAAAAACAAGAAAACATGATGACATGTACCATAACAGAAAGGAGTTTTCCAGGTAAGCCTGAGAAGGCAACCTGAAAGAAGAACCTGTCTATTACGGTTTTGCCATCATGTTTTAGTAGTTAAAGGAAAATTGTTTGGCTAAGTTTGTCTGGAATTATTTTACATTCATGGACAAATCAATAAACATATTAGCCATCTTTACCTTCTGGAGAATCTCCTCGGTAACAACATCTCCTGTCTTAGCCAAAACAACACCAGTAGCGGAAACAATGTCCTTGGTTACAGTCTTGCCTAACAGGAAACGACGATGACGCTCCTCAGTGGCTTTGTCTGCCATCTGAGCGGCAGCATCAACGGCCTTTGGAGCCTCAGCCTTAGGAGCTTCCTTAACCTGTGCTTTTGGAGCCTCGGTCTTAGGAGCTTCCTTAACCTCAGCCTTTGGAGCCTCGGCCTTAGGAGCTTCCTTGACCTCAGCCTTTTGAGCCTCGGCCTTAGGGGCTTCTTTAATCTCAGCCTTTGGAGCCTCGGTCTTAGGAGCTTCCTTAACCTCAGCCTTTGGAGCCTCAGCCTTAGGGGCTTCCTTAACCTCAACCTTTGGAGCTTCGGTTTTAGGAGCTGCTACAGCTGGAGTCTCAACAGGGGCTATAATTTCAGTTTTTTTTTCACCCTCGGAGTCAATAACAGTAACCTGCTTACCGAAGATGGAAATCTGTTCAGAAACAATCTCGGAAAGACTGCCGTCACGGCCTTCGATTTCGCATTTCTCAATCTTGCCGTTATCGCCAATGTAGATTTCAACTACCTTGCCCTGAATAGTACCGGACTTGGTAATGGCCTTGGTGCCAATAATCTTGATGTTGGTATCCATCATAGCCTCATAGTCACCAGCATCCTCCAAAGTGAGGATGTTCTCGCTGTTGGTAATTGTCACGGCATCCTCGCCGATAGCAATTACAGAGGAGTATGGCAGCAGCTTAACGCCTCTGTACCAATCCTCGTCCTCAATGGTAATAGCAGCAATACTGCCATTTGGAGCATCTATGAGCAAAGATTTGCTCATACCAAGCTCTCGGCCTTCAGTAATACTGATTACTGGCAAGCCAATAATTTCAACACTTTTTTTCATGGGAATTCCTCCTGAAAATATATTAGGGTGTAGCTTCCATTCTAATCCTGAGAGGATTGGGTGGAGGCTGCACTATGGGAAATTGACTTTAGTTGGGCTAAATAATTTTGGAAATTCTGCTGGTAAGCAGGGTTTTCCTGAATCGCTGGAATATCCATAGCATTATGGACGCAATCAATGGCTTCCTGATATCTGCCCTGAGATTTGTACAGGTTAACCATATCTATAACTATAAAAGGAGCATAATCGTCGTTGCGATATTGCTCTAAGGCTGTGCTATAGGCTAAAAGCGCCAGCTCATAAGCTCCTGCCCCAGTCTGGGCAAAGGCAAAGTCCAAAAGGGCATCCATAGAATCCAGCCCCTCTGGCAAAGTAGGCACAGGTGCTTCCTCAGCCGGCTGGGCTTCGGAGATGGTTTCAGGTTCTTCTGTCACTTCGGCTTCGGCCGTGGTTTCAGGTTCTTCTGTCACTTCGGCTTCGGCCGTGGTTTCAGGTTCTTCTGTCACTTCGGCTTCGGCCGTGGTTTCAGGTTCTTCTGCCACCTCGGCTTCGACTATTGTTTCAGGTTCACTTGTCGCCTGAGTTTCAGGTAATTCATCAGTTTCCTCTGGCAAGTCTGCCTGGGTGATTTCCTCATCTTCGCTAAGTGCACCATGAACAGCCAATTTGCTGCGCCTGTATAACAAGTACTTATTATAGCAGGTTGTGCCGGTGGCTGCAAAAATAATCATTGTGCCTAGTATATAATAGTAGGTTTTTGTCAAAAAAGGATTTACCCGGATTGCCATAAAGTTGATAATCAGGGCGGAAACGCCACAAAGTACCAAGGCAGAAAGAGAAAGCTCTGCTCCTAGCTTGCGGGCTATCTTATAAATGGCTATAATGCAGACTGACATAATGGAAGCTGCTATTACAAAAAATTCCAAAATACACACCACGATTTATTATTACTTATTTATTATATCATATGGCATATTTATTATCTTGCCAAATTTCACCAAAAATATTATAACAAAAAACTTCATTTCATGATACTTAAATTTCGTTTCACATTATTTTTTTTTGTTTGTATTGTTTTTCGCTTGCAAATATCACACAATACTTGTACAATAATACAGCAGATAAATTTTCGCTAGAAATTTTCATTTCAGTGGCAAAATTCACTCGCCATAAAAAAATGCCAAGATTTTTTATTAAAAAGCAGGGAATTTTGTATTGATGTCGAAATAAAACAGTAGCGGAAATATAAAATTATATTTACAGTATAGCACAAATCAAGAAATGAGGGGTAAAAATGCGCGAAGAAAATTTCACAGTTGTTAATGCTCAGGGTCTCCATGCACGTCCAGCAGGACAGATTGCCAAGGAGGCAAGAAACTTTAAGTCCAAGGTAACCTTGTCTGTGGCTGCTACCGGCAAGAAGGCTGATGCAAAGAGTTTGATGGGTATCATGACTCTCCAGGCTAAGAACGGTACTGTAGTTACCATTACTGCAGATGGTCCTGATGAGAATGAGGCTATTGAGAAGTTCGGCGGCATGTTCAAATCCGGTTTCGGCGAAGACTAATTAGTAAAAGGGCGGAAGGACGGATTTATTATGCCAGAAAAAATGCAGGGAATGGGTGCCATTCAAGGAGTAGGAATCGGCTATATTATGAAGGCTGGTCAGGCACTGGATGGCTATTTGGCTGCGTATCAGCCAGGTACAGTGGAAGAGGAGCTGGAGAAGCTCAATAGTGCTGTAGCCGAAGTGGCAGATATTCTGGAAAAGAGCGTTGAGCAGATGCGTGCCGTAGGTCATGATGAGCAGGCCAATATTATGGAGGCTCATTTGTTTTTGGCACAAGATCCAATGCTGACAGACGGCATGACTGACAAGATTCAGGAGATGGGGAATGCACCAGCAGCTATTTTGGCATCTGCTGCTGAGTCTGCCAAGATTTTCCAGTCTATGGACGATGAGTATCTTCGTGAGCGTGCAGCAGATGTATTGGATGTCAGCAAGCGTATTGCTGGCAAGATTCTTGGCATCAAGGAGCCGGAGGTTGGCGACAAGATGGTAATCCTCTGTGGTTACGAGGTAGAGCCTTCTGTTATTGCTTCTGTTCCAGATGATAAGATTGCTGGTGTTATTATGGGACAGGGCAGCACCACCTGTCACGCAGTAATTATTGCTAAGTCAAGAGCGATTCCTACTGTTGTAGGTATGGAGCACAGACTTGACGCTATTCCAGAGGGTGCGTTTGTTATTATTGATGGACATACCGGCGATATTTTCGTAGATCCTGATGAGGAGACTATCAAGGAGTACGAAGCAAAGCTGGCTAAGCAGAGAGCTGATGAGGAACGTTATGCTGCTCTGAAGGATTTGCCTGCAGTTACCAAGGATGGAGTAGAGGTTCAGCTGGCTGCCAATATTGGTAGTCCTAATGATGCTGAGAATGCTGCCAAATATGGTAACAAGGGTGTAGGTTTGTTCCGTTCTGAGTTTGTATTCATGGGCCGTGAAGATATTCCGTCCGAGGAAATGCAGTTCGAAAGCTATAAGAAGGCTGTAGAGGCCTGCAATGGTGAGCTGTGTGTTATTCGTACCATGGATATTGGCGGTGACAAGCCATTGCCTTATTTGAATATTCCCCATGAGGATAATCCATTCCTGGGGTATCGTGCTATTCGTATCAGCTTGAACCGTAAAGATTTGTTTATGCCTCAGTTGAAGGCAATCCTGCGGGCTGGTGTTTATGGCAGGGCCGCTATTATGGCACCTATGATTGTTAGTGTGGATGAGATTCTCCGTCTCCGTTCTTTTGTTCGTGAAGCTATGCAGGAGCTGGAGGATGAGGGCAAGGAGTATTCCAAGACTGTTCAGCTGGGTGTTATGGTTGAGACTCCAGCTGCGGCAGTTATGACACCAATTTTTGCCAAGTATGTTGATTTCTTCAGCATTGGTACTAACGATTTGGTTCAGTATACCTTGTCTGTAGACCGTGTAAACCCTAATGTTGGGTATCTCTACAATCATTTCCACCCAGCTGTATTGCAGCTGATTCAGCGTACCATTAGGTCTGCTTCTGACCGTGGTATTTGGTCTGGTATGTGCGGCGAGATGGCCAGTGATCCATATGCAGCAGTTATTCTGATGGCAATGGGTATTAATGAGTTGAGCATGAGTGCTCCTTCTATTCCACGGGTAAAGGAAATGCTTCGTTCTGTAACCTATGAGGAGGCTCAGAAGCATCTGGCCAAGGTTATGGAAATGGAAACTGGCGAGCAGGTACTGAAGTATTTGCATGAGGCTTTGACTCACTAAACAAAAGTTTCTGTGGATAAATCCTTGGTTGTGCACAGAATATGTGCACAATGTGGATAAGTCTGTGGATAACTTTAAACTTAATAAAATTATTAGGCAGGTATCGGATTTTCGATATCTGCCTTTTTGTTGAGAAAATTTCTTGTCAGGAGGAATAATTACCAAATGTGCCGTAAAGCCCCTGCCTTCAGGCATGGGGATATAAGGCACGTTCACCGAATTTGCATAAGCAATTGAAGGTAAACAATAGTATATAGTTGCAAGCTATATATCTTTATGCTATTATATGAGTATGAACAAAATAACTTATAAATCCAATCAAAATGTTGTATACTCTTGCCAATATCATGTTGTTTGGTGTCCAAAGTATCGAAGAAAAGTGTTAGTAAATGGTGTGGATATAAGATTAAAGGAGCTTATAAAATCCATTGCCGCTGAAATCCAAGTGGATATAATCAAAATGGAAATAATGCCAGATCATGTACATATACTTTTAGAGGTAGCCCCTCAGTTCGGAATACACAAAGCGGTAAAAAATATTAAAGGCAAAACCTCTCGTATTCTGCGACAGGAGTTTCCGTGGCTACGATCCAGAATACCTACATTGTGGACAAATAGCTATTTCTGTTCCACTGTTGGAGGTGCTCCCCGGTCGATTATAAAACAGTACATAGAAAACCAAAAACTAAAATAAGATGGTGATTGTAGATGAGAACCTATCGCTTTAAGTTATATAATTCAAAAAGAAATAGAAAACTTCACAGGAAAATCAATGCGGCAGGTCTTGTCTACAATCATTGTATTGCCCTGCATAAACGATATTATAAGATTTTTGGCAAATCGCTAAATATGTATCAATTGCAAAAGCATCTGACAAAGCTCAAGGGGATTTCTAGGTTTGCTTATATAAAAGAAATTGGTTCCCAAGCCGTACAGGAAATAACTCAACGAATAGATAGAGCGTATAAATTATTTTTCCGCAATCTAAAACATAAAATCCGTACTGCGCCACCATCATTCAAAAAGATAAAGAAATACAAGTCTTTCACTTTGAAACAGGCTGGTTGGAAACTTGATGAAGCTGGCAACAGTATCACAATTGGTAAGCAGCGCTATCGTTATGCAAAATCAAGAGAAATAGATGGCAAGATAAAAACACTCACTGTCAAACGAGATGCATTAGGGGATATATATTTATATTTCGTCTGCGAAACATCAGAAAATGAAGTCTTGGCAAGAACAGGTAAAAGTGTCGGCTTCGACTTTGGTCTGAAAATATTCCTCAATGCCTCGGATGGCAGGGATATTGCTTCCCCGCTGTTTTTCAAGCAAAATGCTAATGCTATAAAAATGGCAAATAGGAACCTGTCCCGCAAGTCTAAAGGTTCCAATAATCGCAAAAAGGCAAAAATTGCCTTAGCAAGATTGCATAAGAAAGTAGCGAACCAAAGAGATAATTTTCATTGGCAGACAGCCAACAAACTTGTTGGAGAATATGCTTTGATATGTATTGAGGATTTGAACCTGAAAGCTATGCAAAAACGATTCGGAAGAAAAATATCTGATTTGGGATTTGCTGATTTTGTGAATAAGTTGAAATACAAGGCACACAGAGCGGGGGCATCTGTTGTAGAAATAGACAGATTTTTCCCTTCCAGCCAGCTATGTTCCGAATGTGGGTATCGGAATACTGAAACCAAAAATCTAAAAATCAGGAAGTGGACTTGTCCTAAGTGCTGTAATATACACAATAGGGACAGAAACGCATCGATAAATATAGAGCGTGAAGGAAGCCGAATATTCTTCGCGTAAAATCATGATGGGCAGGGCATTGTCCATTGTGGAGAGAACTCGTAAGACCTGCTATTTTGCAGGCAAGGTTCGCTAATATCCCAGAATCCCCCGGCTTTAGCCGTGGGGAGTATGTCAACTTGATTTGTGCTAAAATAATAGGTAATTAGAATATTATGAATTAAGGAGAGGCGCTATGGAGATTTTTAAGAATGACTGGGGACAGTATCTAAAGGAGGAAATGACTCAGCCTTATTATCGACAGCTGCGGCAGTTTTTAATTGGGGAGTATAGTACAAAGCAGGTTTATCCTGATATGTATAGTATTTTCAATGCCCTGCATTATACCTCCTATGCAGATACCAAGGTACTTATATTGGGGCAGGACCCCTATCATGAGCCAGGGCAGGCTCATGGACTAAGCTTTTCTGTACAGCCTAATGTTCCGCCGCCACCCTCTTTGGTAAATATTTTCAAGGAGCTGGAAACGGATTTGGGATGTACTGTGCCTAATAATGGCTGTTTGGAGCCTTGGGCTAGGCAGGGAGTACTGCTTTTAAACACAGTGCTGACAGTGCAGGCTCATAGAGCTAATTCTCATCGTGATAAGGGCTGGGAGATTTTTACGGATAAGATTATTTCCCTGCTGAATCAGCGGGAGAAGCCAGTAGCTTTTATTCTCTGGGGCTCCCCTGCCCGCCGTAAAAAGGCTATGATTACCAATCCACAGCATTTTATTGTGGAATCTCCACATCCAAGTCCTTTGTCTGCCTACAGAGGTTTCTTTGGCAGTCGTCCTTTTTCCAAGGTAAATAAGTTCTTAGAATCTGTGGGAGAAGAGCCGATAAATTGGCAGCTGCCGAATATCTGAAAAATAAAATAATTTTTTCTTGACAGGGATAGGCAAATGTCATATAATATTTCTTGTTCACAGCGTGTGAATACCTAGGGGTATCGCCAAGTTGGTAAGGCACTGGATTCTGAATCCAGCATTCGTAGGTTCGAGTCCTGCTACCCCTGCCATTGAGTATGAAGCACTATCTTCGGATAGTGCTTTTTTTGTCAATTATGTATTTATTTTAGGAGAACGATTATGAAGTACAAAGTGAAAGTCACCGTTATCGACAAAAAGCTGTATCCCGAACTGCAACAGCAATATTGTGCAGACCCCAATTCCGGGATGTGTCCTTGCTACAATGTGGGAGATGAATTCATATTTGAGCGGGACGAAAAAAATGACCACTTTTGGCATGGTGGGTTGAATACGCTGACAAAGACCGATGCCAATCCTGAAACCGTTGCCGGAGGTCCGAAAATGCCCCATTGCTCAGAGGCTTGGGACGCTATCGCCCGTTATATCTACACGGGACTGCAAGGCGGCTCCATCATGAAAGGGTGGATGCGTGAAGAAAACACCATGATTGCCTGTTGCTCCGATGGGACTCGCCCCGTGATTTTCAAAATTGAACGAATCGACATAGAAGAATAGTTGATTTATTGGTCGAAATTTAGGATTTCTCCGTCATCAGGAACATAGACCTGTTTTTCCAAATTCATCATGTGAATGAAATCCCTCATGTTTTTCTGGGATACTGTACAATGATTGATGGCATCCATATGAACGGCTACCAGCTTTGATTTCGGCATAAACGTGGCAGCTTTGGCTACATCTGCCGTACCCATGATAATCCCTTCATTGAATCCAAATGCTTTTGCATATCCGGTATTCATGATCATGATATCCGGTTGATAACGATGAAGAGTTGCAAACATTTTGAAGCACGTACAGCAATATGGATCCTATGAAATTCAACTTGTACTGCAAGATATTCCCTTGGAAGATTATGAATAATGTTAGAACTATTGGTAGAAGGAATGATTTGCTATGAACAGAAAAATTGCCGATTTGATGGAGGCTATGATTGCCTACGATAAAGGGGATGTACGGAGAATACAGCACTTTCTTAAGGTACATGATTTGGCTGTAACTATTGGTACTTTAGAGGGATTGCCAGCGAATGAGCTGTTCATCCTGGAGGCGGCAGCCATCCTCCATGATATTGGGATTCACAAAAGCGAGGAAAAATATCACAGTTCTGCTGGCAAATATCAGGAAATAGAGGGCCCCGGCGAGGCAGAAACCCTGCTGACTAATTTAGGCGGCTTCACCACTGGTCAAATCAACCGTATCAAATATCTTATTGCCCATCATCATACCTATGGCAATATTCAGGAGCAGGACTATCAAATTCTGGTAGAGGCAGATTTCCTGGTAAATCTTTACGAGGATGGTTCTTCTAAAGAAACTGTGGCCAAGGTATTGCAGAATATCTTCCGTACCGAAGCAGGCATTAGGCTGTTAAAAGCCATGTACAATATCTAAAAAAGAATTTAACTACCACAACCCCACTAGCCTATTTTTACAAAGGCTGGTGGGGTTTTTTAATTTTATTTTCATTATCAGCATTTACATTTGTGATATAATAGAAAATGGATAATAATTTATAGAAAGGTGATGAGAGGGTGCTTAATAAGAAAAAGACAGCAGGACTGCTGGGGGCGGTTATGGCTGGAATTTGTTTGGTGTTTGTCGGGTTATATACATATATATCCTCTCAAAGCTTTATGGAAACAGCTGCCAGCCAGGCTGGCAGAATGGCTACAGAGCTTTTGGCAACCAAAGTGGATTTGGGCAGGGTAGAGATTGTGTCCTGGCGGGAGTTGAAGGTTGACAGCTTGGATTTATATGATAAAAAATCTGAAAAGCTGGCCCATGTGGATGAAGCTGTTATCAGGCTTAGTCCCTGGGCTATGCTGGACAAATCCCTTACTGAGGGCATTAGTGAAATAGATATTAATAAAGCAGATGTAAGCATTCTCCAGCGGGAGGATGGCAGTTGGAATTATGAGGATTTGCTCTCCGAAAAGGAAAGCAGCAACAAGTTTACTGCCAAGATAAATATCAAGGATTCCATTCTCCGCAGCAGTTACAACAACCAGCCAATTGTATTGGAGGCGGTTAATGGCTATGTGGATATGGCCTCTTATCCCGCTATTTCCCTTAAAGCAGATTGCACAAATCAGGGCGCCAAGGCTCGGGTGTCTGCTACCCTTGATACTTCGGATATGGCCAAGGAGGGCAAGGCAGGAGGCCGTCAGACCTTCCAGCTTACAGTAGAAAATGCTGCGGTGGAAAATTATTTGCCATATTTGCCGGCAGATACCATCCCTGAGGATGTGGTTAAGAATATTTCTGGTCAGGTAAAATCCCTGCAGGTTGCAGGAGAGCGTGTAGGCCAGGAGCTTATCTATCACGGTCAGGTCGAGCTGGAACAGGGCAAATGTACCTTGCTTTCTCATGAGGTAGAAAATATTCAGGCCCTAGCTACCCTTAACGAAAAGGAGGCCAGAATCTTTGCCCGAGCAGAAACTCAGGGACAACAGGCCTCTGTGCATGGCCGGATTATCCTTACTTCCGGCACACCGGAGCTGGATTTGCAGGCAGAGTCGGAGGGCTTTGAGCCAGCCGTAATTGTAGAGAATATTCCTTATACCGGGGCTGTGAAATTTGCAGCCCATATTACCGGAGCTGCTGACAATCCTAGAGTGGATGCCCATTTACAGGTGCCTCAGGGTGCTGTACAGGGGATAGACTTTAGCAATCTTACGGCCCAGGTTTCCTATGCCGATAGCATGGTAGTGATTCAGCAGGCCAAGGCTCAGGCGGCAGGAGGTACTATTAGTGCCACGGGCAGCTTTGATGCCAAAAGCTATGATTTTACTGGCAATGTACAGCTGGCAGGGATTTCTGCCAGTCAGGCAGGGGCCATAGCTGCAGCTCAGGGGCTGAATAATGACTATTCTACTGTGGCTGGTACTATAAGTGGAGATTTTGCCCTGGCAGGCAATGGACACAATGTAGAACAGCTGCAATTATATGGCACCCTAAAGGGTAGCCAGCTTTCCTATCAGGGGGTAACGCTGGATTCCCTCAAAGGTTCCTTTGCCCGTGAGGGAGAGGTTATTTCTATAGATTATCTTAGCTGCGGCCTGTCAGGAGGGGGGACCTTTGGTGTAGAAGGTACTGTTGTGCCAGATAAAACCATAGATATTGCCTTCTATGGTTCCGAAATGGATATGTCCCTCCTAAGTAATTTCCTGCCAGATGTGCCTGTGGCTGGCTATCTGGATATTAAGGGAACTATGCAGGGGGATATAAATAACCCTATAGTTCGTGCTCAATACGCTGCTCATAATGGACAGATATATCACCAACCTTTTGATCGTTTGCATGGTTCTGCGGCAGGCAGTCTTCGTGGGGTAAAGATTGACGATTTTGTTATGGAACATGGAGAGAAAACCAAATGGTATGCCAAGGGCATGATGGGCTTCCTGGGGGACAAAGGCATCAATATGCGTATTGATACCGTAGGTGCCCGTATGGAGGATATTATGCAGGCGGTAGCTCCAGACCAGAAGCTTACCGGTAATGTGGACAATGTTATTACCATTACGGGTACTTTAAAGGATCCTAATGTAGTTGGCTATGTGCATTTTTATCAGGGCAGTTACAATGGTATTTTTGTTAATGGTATGGATGGTGACTACTACATTAAGGATAGAGATTTAATCCTGCAGGACTTCCATGTATTTACTCCTTGGCTGGATGTGGACTTTAACGGCACCATAGACAAGGCGGGCAAGCTGGATTTGGCGGCCAAGGTTCACGAAGTCAATCTGAGCCGGTATAACAAGAATCTGCCGATTCCGCTACAGGGTAAGGCAAGGTTTAACGGCAAGCTGACAGGAGATTTGGCTAACCCGCTGTTTGAGGGAAAGCTGGAGGCAGATGATCTGGCTGCCAACGGACAGGAGATTACCAATGTAGGGGGTATTGTCCGCTATGAAAATCGCCATATCTTTATGGACAATCTCTCCTTCCAGCAACAGGAGGGCCAGTATCAATTTACCGGTCATGTGAATATTGATAACAAGCGTATCAAGGGACGGCTGGATGTGGACAAGGGGGATATTCACAATCTGGTGGCTATGGCTGGTCTTAAGGATAACGGTATTAAGGGAACCATTACTGGTAATAGTATGTTTGGAGGCACTCTGGATGAACCAGAGGTTAACCTTAGCGCCTTTATTACCAAGGGTGCTCTAGGCAGCTATGCTATGGATGATGTAATATTGAAAGCCTCTCTGGACAAGCGAAAGATTTATATTGAGGATTTCAGCGGTCAGGAAGGGGATGATGGCCACTTTAGTGCTAAAGGCGTTGTTGATTTGGACGGAGATATTGATATTAAGGCTGTAGCCAGCAATATTGATATTGGTGCCCTGACTGAGGCTGCTGGTATTAAGAATCATGTAGGTGGTACGCTGGATACCGCTGTTAATATTACCGGACCTTATGCAGCCCCCAGGGCGGAGATTCCTCTGTCCATCAAAAACCTGCAGGTAGAAAGCACCCTGATAGATAAGGTAGAAGGAAATTTGCAGGTGGCAAACAATATTGTGGAGATAAAGGACTTGACTGCCACCAAGGTATATGCCGATCAAAGCTATGCCTTGACAGCTCAGGGCCGGGTGCCTTTGGCGGCTCTTACAGAGGAAATGCCTAATGCAGCTAATCAGTTTGATGTGAATATTTCCCTGGCCAATGCAGATTTGAGCCTGTTGCCGACTTTGTCCAAATACATTGATTGGGCAGTAGGCCCTACAGATGGCCGGATGAAGCTGCAGGGAACCTTGGCCAGCCCATATATTACAGGCAGTATGAATGTGTATCAGGGTGCCTTCAAGATAAGGGATGTGGCCAAGCCTGTAACTGATTTGAATGTGAGATTGCTTTTCACTGGTCATGATGTGACCTTGGAGGAATGTCACGGTCAGATGGGGGCAGGCAGTTTTGATATAACAGGCTATGCCCATTTAGCAGGGAATAAGGCAGATAAATATAATCTTTCTGTTGCCTGTGACAATCTGGATATTGACAGTCCGGTATTCAAGGGGCCTTTAAATGCCACCTTGAATGTGGACAGTATGAAATTTGCTGTGCCAGGCATACAGGAGCAGATTATACCCAAAATTTCTGGGCGCTTGTTCCTGGAAAATGTTTTGATTTCTCCACCAAACGAGTTGCCGGAATCCTCTGATGATATGCCTTTGGCAGCCCTGGACTATAGCGTTGAGCTAGGGAAGAATGTTCGCTTCCTCAGTTCCACCTTTGGGGATTTGCGGCTGGCAGGAGGAGCATATTTTGGGGGCTATACTATTCATCCTAGCACCGCTGGCTCCATTTATGTAAAAAGAGGTACTCTTAGTTATCTCAAAACCAATTTTAAGGTATATGAAGGTTCCATTAATTTTGGTCAGGTAAATACACTGATGCCAAAGGTGGTGCTAAAGGCTGGTACCAAAATCAACAAAACCAGAGTATATCTTTCATTGGATGGCATAGTGCCAAATATGCATTTCAAGCTGATGTCAGATCCCAAAATGGCTGAGGCAGATATTATTCAGCTGTTAACCTTGCGTAGTGATTATTTCAACAAGGACAAAAGCGAAGCCAGCAAGCTAACCTCCATGCTGAATATTGGTCTGCAAATGACTATTCTTTCCGAGGTGGAAGCAGCCATGCGGAATGTGCTGAATCTGGATGTGTTGACCATTGAAAGAGATACTATTGATGGCACCAAGAATTTGGGGGATGTTACTAATGGCAGTGAAACCGAAAAAAAAGGTGACAAGAATGCGTATGAGGTGTACAATATAACATTGGGAAAGAATATTTCCGATAAAGCATTGATAAAATACACCCAAAGTATGACAACCAGTGATTATAGCTATGGCATTGATTACGAGTTGTCCAACAAGATAAATCTCACCTACCAGCGGAATCAGGACAATGATTATTATGCTGGTGTGGAAGCCAGATTTACCTTCTAGGCAGACTGGCTTGAGAGAATGTTAAATAACAGCGGAGGCAGGTCTATGCAGCTGGATAGATATATATCAGAACTAAATAAGGTGAAGCTGCTGGCCTATACTGAGGAGCAGGAGCTGTGGCAGGCTTACAAAGAGCAGGGAAGCCAGCAGGCTCGCAGCAGGCTGATAGAATCCTACCAGCCTCTGGTCTTTAAGACAGCAGAAGCTTTCCTGAAGCTGGATAATATTATGGATGTTATTCAGGAGGGGACTGTGGGCTTGATTGAGGCGGTGGAGAGCTATGATTATACAAGGGGTGTGGCCTTTAGTATATTTGCTGTTCATCGCATTCGAGGCAGAATGTACAATTTCCTAAAAAAGGAAGGCCGGGCAGACATTGCCTGTCTGGAAGCTGCTTTGCCAGGCAAGGAATCTGGCTTGGAGCTTCTGACAGATACAGGGCTGCCTGTACCGGAACAGGTAGAGCTGCAGGAGGCCTCCCGGCGGGTGAAAAAAGCTATGGACAGGCTGCCGGAAAAGGAATATATGGTGCTGGACAGCATCTATGTAGGCTGTCAGGAAGCGGCCCAGGTAGCTCAGCAGCTTCATGTCAGTACCTCTCATATTTATCGGCTGCAAAAAAGCGGCGTCCGGAGAGTGAGAGGTATGCTGTCAAGATTTATCCATCAATGGAAATGACGAGGTGTCCGATGTCCCCCACCTCTATAGGTAGCGGGATGTTGTGCTAATGACAGTGGGGAGCTAATATCTCAACCCTCGTCGAAACCCCATTGAAAGAAAATGCAGAAGCATTTTCTTTGAATAATGTAGGGGTTATAACTGGCAGGTTGTCAGCGAAAACACAAGAAAATAACCGTTAATTTCCAAAAAATAGAGGAATTTGCCCTGATATAGAATGTTCAGAGAGAATGGCAACTGAGGAGTGTATTCATTAGTTAATGTTTGAGGAGAGCAGACTATGAAGCAGGACAGAAAGATTCGTCAGCATATTACAGCAGCCAAGGGCTGGTTAAGCCAAGCCGAGGATTCTCTGGCGCAGGAAAATGCCATTCAGGGAGATTTGAAGTTGATGCTGGCTCAGGCGGAGCTTAAGCGAGCTCAGGAAAAAAATGACAAAAAGCTATGTGTGCGCTGGTTCAAAAGGCTGGCTCCCGGAGCATTGGCCTGTGCACTGGCTCTGGGGGGAATAATTTACGCCCACCAGGCAGAGGATAGCCAAGCCTTGCCAAAGTCAAACCCACTAACCAGTACTTCCCTAACGGAGCAAGCTTCCAGCTCCGGTGCAGGGAGGGACAAGGTGATGGAGGCAAAGAAATCCCATCAAAATCTCAGTGAGGAGAGGGAATTTGATACCCCTGCCTATGTCCAGATACAGCCCAATGAGGAAGCACACTCAGAGGAGGTATCTAATACTATTGAAAGCAGGCCTGTTGAAGTAGAGAGCCAGCAGGCAACATCATCCTTGAAGAATGTACAGCCCTCACAGGTGCCGGCACCAGCCATGCAAAAGCTGATGCAGTCTGCCGGCAGTACCCTGAGAGAATAGCTGTAGGAAAATTACCACCGGCCTGGTACAAAGCAGGGTAGGTCGGCTGTTTACTTATAGATGGAGTAAAGAAGAGTATATAGGAGGTTATATCCTTGAAGAAAAATGATTACAAATATTTGGTCTGTGCAGTGGCTTTGTCCCTGTCTATGGGTGTAGGCAGTCAGTCTGCCTTGGCTGCTGCAGATCCTGCTACTGCTCCTATGGGAGTAGGAGTTGATCTGAATACCGGCGAAAGTGCTACGATGAATAGCGAAGGTGTAGTAAAGGGTTCCCTGGAGCTGCCTGATGAAAGCTCTGTAGAGTCTACCCCTGCCAGCGAACCAGCTGCCCCAAGCCGGGATAGCGTATGGGCCAAGAACCGTCCTGCAGATGAGGAGCTGGACAAGTCCATGAAGGCTATTGAGGGTAATACCATTGTGGATGTAAAATACGAAGGTGTCAGCGACGACATTATGGAAACCATAAAGCTGGCCCAGGTTTCCAAGCCAGGTGATATCTGCTCCATCAATCTTTTATCTGAGGATGCCAGCAGTATCTATGGCACTGGTTACTTCTACGATTTGTATCCTACCTTTGAGTCTGTGCCAGAGGGTGTAATCATCACCTATCATCTTTTTGAAACACCTATTCTTACCAGTGTAGAGCTGGAGGGCAATACAGAGATAGAGCCTACGGATAAGCTGATGGCCAAAATGCAGTCGAAGAAGGGTGACCGTTTGAATCGTTTTGCCCTGAAGGAAGATGTTCGTGCACTCCAGAAGCAGTATATCAAGGATGGCTATGTTATGGCCAAAATCCGTGATATGGAGGTTGGCGACGATGGCAAGCTGGTTATCAAGATAAATGAAGGTATTCTGGAGGGCTTCAAAATAAAGGGCCTGAAGAAAACCAAGGAAAAGGTTATTCTGCGGGAGCTGCGTCCAAAGGTAGGCAAGCCACTGAACAAAAACGATGTAGTTCGCAGCTATCAGCGCTTGACCAATCTGGACTTCTTTGAGTCTGTAGATGTAAAGCCTATTGCTGGTGTAGAGCCAAATGCCTGCGTTCTGGAGGTTGATGTTACCGAGAAGAATACTGGTATCTTTGGTGTAGGTGCCGGCTATAGCAGTTCTGATGGCTTTGTAGGCATGATTAGCCTAGGTGATAGAAACTTCCGGGGGACTGGTGATTCCATTAATGTTACCCTGACCAAGAGCAGCACTGATACCAGTGCCAGGGGATATATTTTCTCCTATCGTCGTCCTTGGCTGGATAGCAAGGAAACCGCCGGCATCTTCAAGATTTACAATCGTACCTTTGAGTACAATGAATATGACGAAAACGGGGACTTCACTGAGGAATTCATGCGTAAAAACGTAGGCTTTGAGCTGGGCTTCTCCAGACCTCAGAGTGAATATACCTCCAACTCCATTACCTTCCGCAACAAGGATGATAAATACGAGAAGCATAAGAGTGGTACAGATAGAAGTACTTGGGACTCTTGGCGGGAAGATAATTTCGGCTTGACTCGCTCCATCATTCTTCAGCATATTACTGATACCAGGGATAATTATATTTATCCAACTGAGGGCTACAAGTCCACCCTGGGTTATGAATATGCCGGCATGGGCGGCGATTTCACCTATCACAAATTTACCATTGATGGCTCTGTTTTCCACAAGGTAGGCCGGAATCAGGTTTTGGTATTCCATGGCAGCTATGGTCATTCCACTGACAATTTGCCAACTGTATCCAAGTTTATGCTGGGTGGTCAGGACACCATCAGAGGTTATCGTGATGATATGTTCCGGGGCAATAGCATGGTTCTGGGCAATATTGAGTATCGCTTCCCTCTGTCCAAGAATTTCAAGGCAGCTCTCTTTACTGATTTTGGTTCTGCCTGGGATTCTGGCTGGACTCCAACCAAGCTTCATGGCAGCTATGGTATAGGCGTTATGCTGGATTCTCCATTGGGACTTATCCGCGTGGATATTGGTCATGGTTCTCAGGGCAATAGAGTTCACTTCAATGTAGGCGGCACCTTCTAATGGCAGGCAAGGGGCTTGGGGCGCTGTTGCTGGCTATATGCTGTCTGTCGTTATGGCCTTTAGGGGCGGCCAAGGCCCAGGAATTTGTACCTCGTGTAACCCAGGTAGAGGCAGTGGTGGGAGATAGCCGCCAACTGCCCATGCCAGTGAAACAGCGCATGGAGAAAAGCGTCCAGGCTATTGGCAGCCAGCTGCTGGAGGGCATGAAGGTAGAGGAGCTAAAGGCTCAGGAGTCCCATTATGCCGAAATTATTCAGCAGGTTTTTGACAAAGTGCTCATAGGCTACACTGTGAATAGGGTGCATATTTATCCCGGTGACACCACCAAGGTGCAGGTGGATTTAATTCCTTGGCAGGATAAAATCGGCCAGGTAGAGGTTCACGTGCAGGTGGAGGGCATGAGTCCGGCACTGTCGGATATGCTGTATCAGGATGTAGCTGGGATAGATAAAATATTTATGCAAAGTTTACAAGGACTGCCAGTTGCTGCGGTAGACTGGACTCAGGGACTGCTAAAACAGCAGGTAAATGCTTTTTTGCAGCAGCATGCCCCAGAGTTTAAGGCAGATTTTGATGTGGCAGTTTCAGAAAATACTCAGATAAATCTGGTATTATATCCTTTGTTACCAGTGGTGCGCACAGCGGATTTAAGCATGCACTCTGATACCCTGCTTAACGCAGGCTTGCTGCTGCGGCGCCAGGCCATGCAAAACCGGGTAAATGAGCTGATAGGTCTGCCGGTGTCCTTTGTGGAAAGGCATCAAGGGGAGCTGGAAGACTATTTAGCCAATGTGCTGAATGAGGATTCCCTTAGTCGCAGCTGGGATGTGCATACCAAGGTAGACATTACCCCTGGGCAGCAGCTGACGGTAATGAGTCGTTCAGATTCTGATACCTACAGAGTCCGGCTGGAGGGCTGGGCAGATATGGGGAATAACTGGGGCAATCAGGAAGATACCGGCATTATGGCCAGACTGCATCTGGGCAGGATGTTGTCCTCACGGGAGGAAATCTTTACCAGATTGGATTTTTATCCCCAGGCTGTCCGCTGTGATTGGAATCTAGGCTATGGTTATCATTTGCCGGGAGGGACAAGCTTGGCCGGGGTATATGATCTGCGCCATAACAAGGTAGGTTTGGAGTTGTTTCAGCCTCTGGGAGGCAAATGGCAGTTAAGATATGCCTATCGCAGCCGAGATCAGGAAAATGAATATGGTCTTAGATACAGGCTCCATGATTTCCTGACGGTGGAATATGCTATGGACAAACATAATGGCTGGCTAAGATTTATTGGGTATTTTTAATTCATTATGTTGAAGTAAAAATAAGAGTTTGCTATAATGGACTTGCCTTTAGATATGTAAATATTGTCATGCTGTGACATGATTAAGGGTAGGCATTTGTAGATATTATGTATAGGAAAAAGGAGAAAAGAAAATGATTCAGTTGAAAAAAGCTCAGGTAAAAATCGTCAGTGTTTTGATTGCACTAGTATTCGTAGGTAGTGTTGTGGCATTGGCCTTGACTCAGTCTGGTACTGGTGTAGCTTCCGCAGCATCTTCCTCCAATGTAGGCGTTGTTGATTATCGTCAGTTTACCACTCTGAAGATTTATACCGATGCCGAGGCTGAGATGCAGAAGGCTGTACAGCAGGCTCAGCAGGAGTTCAATGAGAAGTCTGCCAACATGAGCGATCAGGAGAAGCAGGCATATTATCAGCAAACTATGGAGAGACTCCAGCAGCAGAATACTGACCTGATGGAGCCAGTTCAGAAGCAGGTTGAGGATGCAGTCAAGGCTATTGCTGAGGCTAAAGGCTTGTCTGTAGTTCTGAACAAGGACACTGTTGTATATGGTGGTACTGATATTACTCAGGACGTTATCAAGAAGTTGTCCAAGTAATATCAATAAAAGGATAGAAGCATATGCAGTACCGAGCTCCACAGGCGCTCGGTACTTTGCTGATATTGGCTAGAAGTGAATGGCAAAGGAGGGATTTCATGGCGGCAGAGCAGGAAAACAGTGAGCAGGCCTCCACCCTATTGGGAAAGCATAAGAGACAAGTGCTGGCTGGTGCTGCTGTGGTGCTAGTTTCCCTCGGTGCTTTGTGGGCCTACCTGATGTGGGCAGCCGTCAAGCCAGAAGCGGTAGTGGCGGAGCCGGTTATTGGGGTGCTGGATATGCAGCAGCTGATAAAGGCCCATCCAGACTACGGCAGGCTTCAGGAGATTCAGCAGGATATTTACCATCTGGAAAATGCCTTAGCCCTGGAGGATATTAAGCTGCCTCAGACAGCAGTCCCCACCCCTGATAAAGAGTTATTTCAGGAGGCTGCCAGTCAGAAGTCCCGGTTGGACAGCTTGGCCAGACATGATCAATTGGTGCATCAGCTTAATGCTCTGGCAGAGGAAAAACGTCAGGAGCTGCGGCCAAAGTTTGAGGCAGAGCGCCAGGAGGCAGAGCAAAAATATCTTAATGAGATGTTGAATCTGCGCATTAAGATAGATAGTGCCGATGTACTGGGACTTACCCCGGAGCAGATACAGGAAATGCAAGTTCGTATTGAGAGCTTGCAGCAGCAACGGGGACAGGTGATAGCGCAGCTGGCTCAGGAGCAGGAGGAGCGCTTTCGTCAGTTGATGGCTCAGGAGGCGGCAGGGCCTATGGCAGAGCTGCAGCAGCTGGAGGCTCAGACTAAGCAGGAGCTTCAGCAGGCAGAGCTGGATAAGGCGCTGGAGGTACAAAACCGCAATGCCCAGGCTATGGAGCAGGCCGTAGCCCCAGTAGAAAGCAAAATTAATACAGCCAGGAAGCGTGCTCTTTTGGAGGGGCGGAAAATTCAGCTTCGACAGATACAGGACAAAATCCGCAATGATATTGCAGGCAGGGCTGCCAAGCTGGCTATTATGCACAAACTAACCTTGATTCTGGCCAGTCCCGCAGACAATCTGCGGGGGATTGACTATGAGAATCTGGGAGCAGGCAAATGGGAGCCTACACTTAGTCCCGTTATTGGCATAGATACCTTGGATTTGACAGAGGAAATGCTGCAGGAAATGAAGCAGCAGCCTTTTCAGCCCATAGGAGCAGATAAGTAAAAGTTAAAGCAGGAAAGAGGCTTTTTATATGAAAACCAAAAAGAGAATTGTCGCAGTTGTTATGTCAGCATTATGTGTAGCTGCCTTGGCTACAGGCTGTGGCAAGGTGAATATAGGCTATATCGACCAGTCCAGAATCCAGAATGAGGCACCTCAGATAAAGTCCTCTATTGAGGAAATGCAGAATAAGCTGCAGGAGGTACAGCAGGATGGGGATAAGCAGCTACAGGAGGCTCAGGCCAAGGGCACCTCTGAGGAAGAGATGCAGAAGCTGCAGCAGCAGCTTCAGATGAAGGCTGCCGGTGTACAGCAGCAGTATAGCACTCAGATAAAGTCCAAGGTGGATGCTGCCCTGGATGATGTGGTTAAGGCCAAGAAGCTGGACACTGTTGTGAACAGCAACGGCAAGGATGGCGTAGTTGTCAGCGGTGGTACAGATATTACTGATGAGGTTATTCAGAAGCTGCAGTAATTTGTAGAAGTCTGGGTAGAGAAAATAAGAGATTAAAGGGGTATTTGCTATGATTATGACCTTAGAGGAGATTGCCTCCCGTATTAATGGCCAGCTTCAGGGAGATGGCAGTGTAGAGATTACCGGTATTAACAATATTACTGGTGCCAGAGCCGGAGATATTACCTTTGCTGATGAAAATCATGTGGAGGAGGCCAAAACCTGTCAGGCAACAGCTATTCTGCTGCCAGCAGCCATTAAGGAGGCTCAGCAGGACTTTCCTTTGCCGGCTGTTTTCGTAGAGGATACCAGAGCAGCTTTTGCTATTATGCTGGCTCTGTACACCCCGCCTATTATCCATGAAAAGGGTGTTAGCCCAGAGGCTCATATTGGCCAGGATGTTACCATTGGTGAGAATGTCACTATTATGCCTATGGCCTTTGTAGATGACCATGCAGTAATTGAAGATGGTGTAACCCTTTATCCTCACACCTATATTGGCCAGTACACCAGAATCGGCAAGGATGCCACTATTTATTCCAGTGCCACCATTCGGGAGCATTGCAAGGTCGGTCAGCGGGTAATCGTACATAGCTCTGCGGTTATTGGTGCAGATGGCTTTGGCTTTACCACCAAGGACGGAGTACATACCAAGGTGCCACAGGTAGGTAATGTGGTGCTGGAGGATGATGTGGAAATTGGTGCTCACGCAGGCATTGACCGGGCTACCATTGGTTCCACTATTATTGGCAAGGGTACCAAGATTGACAATCTGGTACATATTGGCCATAACTGCCATATTGGTGCGGGCAATCTTATTGTAGCTCAGACAGGTATTTCAGGTTCCACCACTTCTGGTCCAAATGTAACCTTTGGCGGTCAGACTGGTACAGTAGGTCATATTACCATTGGGGGGAACTCTGTATTTGCTGCTCGCAGCGGTATTATTGGCAATACTCCAGAGGGGGTATTCTACGCAGGCTTCCCAGCCCGTCCACATCAGGAATGGCTGCGGATGGAAGCTCATTTGCAGAAGATAACCGATATGAACAAGAAGCTAAAGGCCTTGGAGAAAAAGGTTAAAGAGCTGGAAAAATAATCGATTTATTTACAGTAGCTATTCTAAAAATGTTGACAAAGCATCTTTTAGAATAGCTACTATTTTTTTGCGTTCAAATTCTGAGTTGCCGAGCTAAATGCTAATCTTAGCAATGGCATACATATACGATTTCTGCAGGCATGGCATATACCCTTACAGGCACGCTGGCGCTATATTGATGGCAAAACTATCCCCTATTAATGGCGATATGGGAGTACCCTTTCAGGCACGCTCTCGCTACTTTTCTCGCCTAGCGGT
>CAKPYV010000018.1 GCA_934203205.1 uncultured Anaerovibrio sp.
ATTCATAACTATATTTTGCCAAAAAAACCGACCTCCAAAAATTAGATTTTAGGTCTAACTTTTTGGGGTCGGTACAGACCATCGTTTCCTAGAAGTCTTTTTTAGTTTGTTAACTTTTAAAACTCATATTCACCTGGCACGGAAGAGATAGGCTTCTCTACCAATTCCACCCCAATATCCTCCCAAATACTGCCGTATTCGCGAATCTTGCTGACAATCTCTCCGGCTTCCTTCTTGGTGCCAAACATCTCACAGGCCATACGAATTAGCCGTTCTCTGGATTTTGGCAAAGAAATAGGTCGACGGAAGGACATTTCTGTTAAACAAGCATGCATAGCCCCTTTAATCATCAGGGTATTCTCGTAATATTCCTCGTCACTTCTTTCATATTTGGTGCCGTTAAAGAGGTTTCTGGCCATCTCATGGAACTGGGCAATCATCCCCTCAAAGATAATAATGGAATCATACCCCTTCTTATAGCTATCCCGCACTATCTGATTATCAGCCAGCACCTTTAGTTCCACCTGACAAACTGCTGCATAAATAAATAGAGGCGATTCATTTTGGAATCTCAAATTGATACGGCGAATACAATCCCGCATCAACTCCAACAGAATAGCATGAAAAATGTCTTCCTTGTTTTTGAAGAAATAGTAAATACTGCCAGTTAGAATGCCTGAATGCTCAACAATCTTACGAATAGTAGTCTTGCTATATCCTTCCTCTGCCAACAGGCATTTTGCGCTATTGATAATTCTTGCTCTTACAGCTGATGCATGATCATGATTTCCCACCAGCTTCTGAATATTGCCATCCTCGCTGGCATAAGTCTTTCTTCTTGCCATTTCCCAAGCCCCTCTCTTTTTCTTCTTCCCTTGTGCAAATTGTTTTTTACAATCAAATAATAATTAACAAACAACCCATTTTTACATGAAAAATTTCACTTAGGAAAATTTAATCAGTTCAATAGTATAACATATGTCCAATTTTGTCAATATAATGTTCAAATATTAGACAATAAAACGGTGCATATTTAGCAACCAGCTAAAATATGCACCGCTGCAACAATAATATTTACTTATTAAGTCTTTCCAATGCCCAGTGAGCAATGTCATGACGGAAATGCGCATCCTTAAAGGAAATTTTGTCAACTCCGGCATAAGCCTTGTCAACAGCCTCCTTAATTCCATCAGCTTTGGCTACTACACCTAGGACACGGCCACCATTGGTATAGATATGCCCATCCTTGGCACTGGTGCCGGCATGGAATACAGTACAACCATCCGACTCAGCAGCATCAATACCTACAATTTCGTCGCCCTTATTGTAGGACTTTGGATAACCACCAGCAGCCATAACAATACATACAGCTGCACCGTCACTCCACTTTACCTCAGTTTCAGCCAACTTGCCATCAATACATGCCAGCATAACATCTACCAAATCGCTTTCCAGCAGAGGAAGAACAACCTGAGTCTCGGGATCGCCAAAACGGGCATTGAACTCTACTACACGAGGGCCAGCCTCGGTAACCATTAAACCTGCATAGAGACACCCCTTGTAAAGACGGCCCTCCTGTTCCATAGCCTTGATAGTAGGATCCAGAACTTCCTTCTGAACCTGGGCCAAAAGCTCAGGCGTACCAACAGGAGCTGGAGCATAGGCACCCATACCGCCGGTATTAGGTCCCTTGTCGTGATCATAAACACGCTTGTGATCCTGAGAGGGAACCATAGGCACGATGGTCTTGCCATCTGTAAAGCAAAGAACGGAAACTTCCTCCCCTACCATGAACTCCTCAACAACCACACGGCTGCCAGCAGCACCAAAGGCCTGATCGCCCATGATTTCATCAATAGCCCCCAGAGCCTCCTCCAGAGTCATGGCTACAATAACACCCTTGCCTGCAGCCAAGCCATCAGCCTTGATAACGATAGGAGCACCTTCCTGACGGATATACTCCTTGGCCGCCTCAGCCTCAGTAAATACCTCGTATTTGGCAGTAGGGATATTGTACTTCTTCATGAGATTCTTGGAAAAGGACTTGGATCCCTCAATCTCTGCTGCTGCCTGTACAGGGCCAAAAGCCTTGATACCTGCTGCATTAAAGGCATCTACAGCACCATTAGTCAGTGGTACCTCTGGGCCTACTACAGCCAGTTCCACATTCTTCTCCTGAGCCAGCTTAACCAGAGCATCATTATCTGTAATGGAAATACCATCAATGCACTCTGCCAGCTGAGCCATACCAGGGTTGCCTGGTACTGCATAAATCTTGTCTGCCTTGGCACTCTGAGCCAGCTTCCATACCAATGTGTGCTCACGGGCACCACTACCGATTACCAGTATATTCATTATTTGTTCACCTGTTCCATGAGATAGTTCTGAATGCAATCATCATACTCTGCAGTGTGCTGGAAAGCCTCCTGAGCCAGCTGCATACGCAACATTCCACCTACACAGCCATCCTTGGCTACACACTCAGCAACCTCGTCATAACGAGCAGGGTTGGTAACAACAGTAACGTACTTGAAGTTCTTAGCAGCAGCACGAATCATAGCAGGGCCGCCGATATCAATATTCTCAATAGCCTCGGCCAAAGTAACATCAGCCTTGGAAATAGTCTCCTTGAAAGGATAGAGATTAACTACTACCATATCAATAGGAGTAATCTTGTGCTCCTGCATAGCCTTTACATGGGCAGGGTTATCACGAACTGCCAAAATACCGCCATGAATATATGGATTCAAAGTCTTAACACGGCCATCCATAATCTCAGGGAAGCCAGTTACATCACTAACATAGGTTACAGGAATACCTGCTTCCTTGATAGCCTTCATGGTACCACCAGTGGAAACGATTTCCACACCTGCAGCATGAAGCTTCTTGGCCAGCTCAACAACACCGGTTTTGTCGGATACACTAATTAATGCACGTTTGATTTTCATAGTAGTCTATCTCCTTTTCTCATTGGTCAAAGCATTATCTGTGCCCTGAGGCCAAATAATTCCCTGAGCCTGTTTATGGTTTGATACGGACATGACGATCGTCTATAAGCTCCAGACGGCCATCAACGAAAAGCTCTATAGCCTTTGGATAGAGAATATGCTCCTTGGTCAGAACTCTGGCAGCCAGGGTATCCTCAGTATCATCATCCAGTACAGGTACAGTGTCCTGCAGGATAATAGGACCATGATCCATACCCTCATCCACAAAATGGATAGTACAGCCAGATACCTTGGTACCATAGGCCAATACATCACGATGTGCATGGGCTCCGCCAAAGGATGGCAGCAGGGATGGATGAATATTCAAAATGCGATGACGATACGTCTCCACAAAATATGGACTGAGTATACGCATAAAACCAGCCAAAACTACCAAGGTAACATTGGCAGCCTTTAGCTCAGCCACCAGCTTTTCCTCAAACTCCTGCTGAGTACTGCAGGCCTTGCGATTGACACAAACACTTTTGATGCCTGCCTCGCTGGCTACCTGCAAAGCTCTAGCCTCTGGCTTGTCGGTTAGCACAATACCAATTTCTGCCTTAATCTGGCCAGATTCTATAGCAGCCATAATGGACTGCATATTGGAGCCTCGACCAGAACAAAGAATTCCTAAAATATGTTTACTCATCGAATACGCCGCCCTTAACAATTACTTCATGACTGCCCTGAGTAACCTTGCCGATTTCGTAAACAGCCTCGTTGCGAGCCTGCAGATCAGCCTTAATCTTCTCTGCCTCATCAGCAGAAGCGATAATAATCATTCCTATACCCATGTTAAAGGTACGATACATTTCATGCCAATCTACATTGCCCCATTCCTTCAACAATGTGAATATAGGAGGAACAGGCCAGCTGGTAGCATCAATCTCTGCACCCATATCCTCTGGCAAGGCACGAGGAATATTCTCATAGTAGCCGCCACCAGTTACATGAACCATGCCGTGAATATCGAATTTCTCAATAAGAGGCAGGCAGGATTTTGGATAGAGACGGGTTGGAGTCAAAAGCTCCTCACCAATGGTCTTGCCCAGCTCGTCAATGTACTCATCACCCTTGAAGCCCTTTACATCAAAGACAATTTTACGAACCAGAGAGTAGCCATTGGAATGAACACCGGAGGAAGGCAGGCCCAGAATAACATCTCCAGCCTTTACCTTTTCACTGGTGATAATCTTGGACTTCTCCACAGCACCAACAGCAAAACCAGCAATATCATATTCTCCCTCAGCATAGAAGCCAGCCATCTCAGCAGTCTCACCGCCGATAAGTGCACAACCGGACTCCTTGCAGGCGTTGGCTACACCCTTTACTACATCTGCTACCTGCTCAGGCTCCAGCTTGCCTACAGCCAGATAATCCAGGAAGAACAGAGGCTCAGCACCCTGTACCAGAATGTCATTAACGCACATAGCAACAGCATCCTGACCAATGGTATCATGCTTGTCCAGAATAAAAGCCAGACGCAGCTTGGTGCCTACACCGTCAGTACCAGAAACCAATACAGGCTCCTTGTACTTAGTGCTCATGGCAAAAAGGCCGCCAAAGCCACCCAAATCACCCAATACCTCTGGACGATAGGTTGCCTTTACACTGTCCTTAATCAGCTTTACAGACAGATTTCCTGCATCAATATCTACACCAGCATCTCTATAAGTAAGTTTCTTTTCCATCTAATCCATTTCCTCCTGTATATTAAGACTTCTTACGCTGTTCAAATACATATTTGTCATGCTCAGCAGGAGAAGCAGTCTTCTGCTCTACCGGATAACCGCCGTTGAAGCAGGCATAACACATATGATCAGGCCCCAGCTTGCCCATGCAGTGCTTCAAGCCCTCCAAGGACAGGAAGTGCAGGGAGTCAGCCCCGATGTACTCACAAATCTCCTCCACACTCTTGGTGGCTGCAATCAGCTCCTTACGGACGGAGGTATCAATACCATAGTAGCATGGATAAACAATAGGAGGAGAGCTAATGCACATATGTACCTCTTTGGCACCAGCATTGCGAAGCATACGAACAATCTTGCCACTGGTGGTACCACGTACAATAGAATCATCCACCATAACCACAGATTTGCCCCGAACGGCAGAAGCAATAGCATTCAGCTTCAGCTTTACTGCAGTATCACGCTTCTTCTGGGTAGGCTGAATAAAGGTACGGCCAATATAGCGGTTCTTCATCAAACCCTCTACATATGGAATGCCAGATTCGTAGGCATAGCCAGAAGCAGCAGTATTACCAGAATCTGGTACAGAGATAACAATGTCTGCCTTGTAGTTAGTCTCTCTAGCCAATACCCGGCCCATCTCAAAACGAGCCTCATGTACACTAAGTCCATCCAGTACAGAATCAGGACGAGCAAAGTAAATATACTCGAATACGCACATGGAAAGCTTGGCATCTGCAAAATGATAGCTCTTGACACCATTCTCGTCAATGACCACCATTTCACCTGGCTCAATATCCCGCACAAATTCTGCTCCCACTACGTCCAAACCGCAGCTTTCAGAAGAAAGAATCCATGTATCATCGCCGATTTTGCCCAGACACAAAGGACGGAACCCCTGTGGATCTCTAGCACCAATCAGCTTGTTCTCAGTCATAATGGTGAGACAGTAAGCGCCCTGAATCTTATTTAGGCTCTCCATCACCTTCTCCTCCACAGTACTCTTGCGGGATCTGGCAATCAGATTCACAAAAACCTCGGAGTCAATAGTAGTCTGGAAAATAGTACCTGCATCCTCCAGCTCCCGACGAATCTCGGTAGCATTGGTCAGATTACCATTATGGGCCAGACTAATCTTGCCGCCAGAATAGTTAACCATCAGTGGCTGGGTATTAGCCAGCATGCTGGAGCCGGTAGTGGAATAACGAACATGGCCAATGGCTATATACTGGTTGTCCATATGAGGAACCTGATGACGGAAAACCTCATTTACCAAGCCCATACCACGGGTAACATCCATCCAGGCGCCATCAGTAACGGCAATACCAGCACTTTCCTGACCACGATGCTGCAGGGAATACAAGCCCAGATAGGTCATGCCGGAAACATCCATTTCATGGGAATATACGCCATAAACGCCACATTCCTCTTTCCACTTGCTGCCTTCAACTTCTACACTATACATTGTTGTTCTATTTCTCCTAACATTGACACAGCTCTCCCACATCTGGGGAGCCTTGATATGCGGCAATATGTTGGTCAACCCAGCTGCTGCTCTACACGGGCTGCCTTCTTTTCTACCTCCTCAACCATGTTCTGGCGATAGTCCTTCAACTTCTGGGCCAGCTCAAGATTGGAAATAGCAAACATCTCTACAACAAAAATAGCCGCATTCTTGGCGCCGTTGATAGCCATAGTAGCTACAGGAATCCCTGAAGGCATCTGTACAGTGCTCAGCAGGGCATCCATGCCGTTGAGTGCGGTTGCATTAATAGGTACACCTATAACAGGCAGAGTTGTGTAGCTGGCAATAACGCCTCCCAGATGGGCAGCTGCCCCAGCAGCAGAAATAAAGGCACATACACCACGCTCAGGAGCAGTGGTAACGATTTCCTTTACTCTGGCAGGAGTGCGATGAGCGGAAGCTACAATAACCTCTGCCTCAATGTCGAATTTCTTTAAAAGTTCATAAGCAGGCTTCAGAATAGGCCAGTCGGAGTCGCTGCCCATAATGATAGATACCTTCATGTTTTAATCACTTTCCCTTCGTAGAATATCAACAATATAACCTTGTGAATTAAAAATCAATTCTATTTTACCATAGCCACACAAAAATTCCTAGTACCAAGCCCTAACAAATTAGCTGGAAATAAAATTATGTGAAAAATTGCAAGGCCATAGGTCTCTAATAAATAAAAATCTTAAACATCTTCATCACTGACAATAGCCAAAAAGCCTGCCGTGCCTGTTCCTAGTCGCCGCTGGTATTCACCTACAATGCTGCGGAACAGCTTGCTGTCCATAGGAGATGCCATAGCCAGATTCAAGAGGACTTCTAGCATTTTTTCATCCATCTTGGCCAGATAATGTGCTTTGGTGCATTTATCCAAAAAGGCATTGAGGGTTTTCTCCGCCTTTTGTTTTTCTTTTGCATTGGCAGAAAGCTGAGTATGCAAAAAATCACCAATAAGCATAAGCAGCTTGCTCATGTCCTTGTCATTCTTAACCATATTACTATTTTGCTTTAGTTTTTTGCCTTTATGATTTTTTATGGCCTCGTCCTCTATATCTGGCATATAGCCTCTGGTGCAACCCCAATCTGCTCTTGGGTCCGTAGGCTCCCATTCCTCATCATCAAAATTCTCTACAGGATTGCGGCCGGCCAGCACGTTTTCTCTCATGGTTACCAGCTGCGGTACTTCATCCAGCACTAACTGAATATCCAGTTTTTGACAGAAAACCTTCATAAATTCATAGGATTCCTCAGAGCCCACCACAATCTTCATAGGACGGCCATCCTTTTCCATAGCCTCTGTCATAAAGCTCATAATCGCATTTTGACCTTCAATCCGCATGAAGAAATTGTCCATAAACATGATATGCCCCATAGCTTCATCATAGATAATCAGGGCATCTACATATATACCGGCACCCTCTCGAAGCAATTTCTCTACCTGGCCACCAACATTGTAGGTCATACTATTCATATCGTGTACGAACTTTTCCAACTGCCATGTACTGCCATTTTTAGGGAAGCGCTTCATGCGAACAGTGTCAAAATCATTAGGCAGCAAGCGAGGCCAATTCAAAGTGCCAACAGGCGGAAGTGTATCCTTGCCTTGGTGCCAGCTGCCATTGGCCTGCTCCAGCAAAACAGGCAAGGTTATTTTTTCCTCAATTTTATTAGCACACTGCCACTGCTGTGGCGCTAATTCACCTGCTGCCAACATTCTATCCAGCTCATCCAGAGCTTTCACAAAGGTTTCGCAGATGGAAATTTCCGCCACACTATTCAAATCTCTGGTATAAAAACCTGGCTCAAGATGATGAAAGAGTGGATAACATCTTCTGCCACGGCATTTCAGCCCATGCTTGTCACAGTAATCCTGAATCCACTCCGCTTCCTGCCAATGCTTTAACTCAGATTTATTTACAAAGGTAAAATAATAAACATTCTGCTGATTCAACAAACTATCACATTCATAATCCGAACTATTATCCATCCATTCTTCATCCAACATATAGCGGACTACAGGCAAGCCATATGCCTTGTCGTAAATAGCAAAGCCAATAGCCTCATCATCATGGGTTATAACAGGCAACCCATACCACATGCCATGATGTCTGGTTTTTATTCCTATCAAAAAATCCCAAGGCAAGTTTAACCAATGCTTTTTCTTCCGCATGGCAAAGGCCTTGGTATACAGACTGTCAAGCTTTTCAAAATCCAGCATAATCTATCCTTTCACATCAACAGATATAACGAGGTGTCCGATGTCCCCCATCTCTATAGATGACGGGAAGCTGTGCTGATGACAGGATGGAACTAATATCTCCACCCTCGTCGAAACCCCATTGAAAGAAAATGCAAGGGCATTTTCTTTCAATAATCTAGGGGTTATAATTAGCAATAACAATAGAGCAAATTATATCTGTTTATTGACACACTCATTCGTATTTTATGTTATTATATTTCTTCCCAAAAAGCAAGAAGCTTTGTAGGAATTTATGGTAATTAACTGTAGGATTTTATCTATTTTTTTGATTTTTTTTCTTACAGTTTGTCGGTAAAATCTTTTACCATTTGCTATTTTTACTCAAACCGCTCATATAGCATCTATATTTTCCCTGCCAAGGCCTCTTCAAATTATTCTTACAGAAGAAAAATATTGAACTTTTGGCAGATTATTCTGTATTGACTTGGTCATAAAAATCGGTTATATTGCAAGCAGGGATTGACAAAAAAATAAAAAACAGGAGGCACTAATAATGAGAAAGTTTACCAAGAAAGCAATTGTTTTAGGATTAGCAGCAGGTGTGCTGGGTATGGGACTGCAGGGAGCAGTAGCACCACAGCAGGCTATGGCCAAGGCTGATTTAGACACCTATTTTGACTTTGAACCACATAGAGGCGGCCGTGCAGCCAGACCAGAGAACACTCTTTACGCCTATGCATATGCCATTGAAATGGGGGCAACCTCCATTGAGTGCGATATGCAGTACACCAAGGATGGCCATATTGTTATGAGCCACAATGCTGTACTCAATCTGGATTTGACCAGAGATGCTTCTGGCAAATACGTTGGCAATAGCGACGAGTACGATATTCGTACCATGACCTTGGAGCAGGTAAGAAAGTATGATGTAAGCGCTATTAATCCTACTACCAAGTATTACAGCATTCACGGTAAATCTCAGGTAGTGCCAGCTCACGCGCAGGTACCAACTTTGGAGGAAGTTTTCCAGCTGGTTAAGGATTCCGGTAAAACCGATATTTTACTGAATATCGAGGCAAAATCCTACCCTGATCCAATTCAGCCTAACCACAAGAACAATGCCAATACCAAGAAGTTTATTGCTGAGTTCAATAGACTGGTTAAGAAATATGACATGGAAAACAACGTAATTCTCCAGTCCTTTGACTGGAGCACCTTGATTGAGATGAAGAAGCAGAATCCTAATATTTCCCTGTCTGCTCTCTATTGCCAGCAGCCTTCCTGGGGCCGTGACAGTGAGTACCTGAGAGCATGGGAAAAGGAAAAATCTCCATATCTGGGTGGCCTGGATATTAAGGACTTCCAGGGCAATGCCGTAAAGGCAGCTCATGCTATCGGTGCTGATGTAGTATCTCCATATTACACTGAGCTTTGCAAGGATGATGTAGATTTGGCTCATTCCTATGGCATGAAGGTGGTACCTTGGACTGTTAACAATGTTTCTGACATGGAAATGCTTTACACTATGGGTGTAGATGGCATGATTTCCGATAAACCTTGGATTCTTCGTGCTTATTTGGAAAAGGTAGGTGCTAAACTTCGTCCTACCACTCCAGTAGCTGTGCAGAAGTATCATTTGGAGCCAAATCATATTTCCACCGCAGCTGACAAACGTATCGAGGGTGGCTTAGACGCAGCCTTCTGATGCGCCCAAAAGGCTCGAAAAGAAACCGGTACCAGACCATTAGGCCTGCCCGGCTTCTTTTTACCCCTTACCCGCTTGAATTTAGGTTCAAGCGGGTTTTTTGATTTTATTTAGCGTTAGTTCCAAGAATTTTTCTTCTATAGTGGAGATACAGCCCTACAATCATAGCTCCCGTTACCAGCCAGCTAATGGAATAGCAGGCCATAAGTACATCATAGGTGGAATATACCGCAAATACGCTATACAGCCAAATTATCCGCACGCCACAAATTCCTACCAAAGTCAATATGGCAGGCCCTAGTGAATAGCCGTAGCCTCGCAGGGCTCCCGAAAATACATCAATAAATACCTGCAAAAATTCCGGTGCTACGATATACCATAAACGAATAGTACCCAAGGCTATAACATTTACATCTGGATTGAAGAATCCCAAAAGCTGCTGGGACAACAGCAACACTAGAGCCGCCATGCCCATAGTAGAGCCAAGAGCCAGCATCATCCCCCGTTTGGTTACCATTAGACATCTAGCCATGTTCCCAGCGCCGTAGTTTTGACTAACAAAGGTGGTAGTGGCCTGAGCAAAGGCATTTAAAAAGCAATAGACGTTAATTTCAATGGTAAAGGCAGCTGCCGAAGCTGCCATAGCATCGGGCCCCAGACTGTTAATAGCTGCCTGAATCAAAATATTGGATACGGAGAAAACCATGCCCTGAATGCCTGCTGGCAAACCTATTTTAATAATATTTTTCAACAGCACCCTTTCTGGACGCAACTTGCTTAGCTGTAACCGAAGTCCATCTTTGGCATGAAGCAGCTTCCAACACAAAATACCTGAGCTAATACCATTGGATAAATCCGTAGCTAAGGCCACGCCAGCCACCCCTAAGCCCAACTGGACAAAAAGCAAATCCATAATCACATTGGACATACTGGACACCATGAGAGCCATCAAAGGTGTTCTCGTATCTCCCTGAGCTCTAAAAATGGCCGATTGAAAATTATACAGGGCCAAGAGAGGCATACCCAAAAGATATACTCGAAGATAGGTTTCTGCCATCTCCTCAACCTCAGCGGGAACCTGTAACCAGTCTATAATGGCTCCTGCTGCAATTTGACCAAGAATTGCCATAGAAAAGCCAATAATTAAAGCCAAGACAAAGGCTGTATGCAAGGCCGCCTGAGCCCGCTCGCTTTGCTTAGCACCAATAAATCTGGCAATAATTACATTACCGCCAAGGGATAGTCCCAAAAACAGATTCACGATAATGCCAATAATGGCAATATTATTGCCTACAGCAGCCATTGCCGTAGTCCCCACAAACTTCCCCAGCACTGCCACATCAGCTGCATTGTACAATTGCTGCAGCATACCTGTCAAAGCCAGTGGCAGGGCAAAAATCACCATTTTGTCCCACAGGGAACCGTGAAGCATATCAATATTTTTACTCTTTGCCATTATTCACACCTCGAAAAATCATTTCAACTATGTTATAATATCCTTTGAGCAAATACAATCGTATTTTGCTACATCAATCTACCCTACTCTTGAAAGGAGCGAAGGAATCGCTGTACTTATCCCATAACAGGAAGCAAATACAGTGGATTCCGCTTATATGAAAAAACTGGGATTTATCGGTATGGGCAACATGGCTCAGGCTCTGGCGATGGGCTTCATTAATGCCAAAGCTATTGCCAAGGAAAATGTTTATGCCTATGCCCCCCATCAGGACAAATTGCGGAAAAATGCTGAGACTATTGGCTTTACACCATTAGCAACCTTGACAGAATTGGCCCAAAGTGTTGATACACTGGTTATGGCCTGCAAGCCTTATCAGATTGAAGCCGTTATCCAAGAGCTAGGTGAAGCTCTAGAGGGAAAGGCTCTGATTTCCATTGCCGCAGGCTGGGATATTGCCAAGTATCGTCAGTTTATCACTACCAACACCAGATTGCAATTCATTATGCCAAATACTCCTGCTATGGTAGGGGAAGGCGTCCTGCTTTTTGAGGAAGAAAACACCCTTACTTCAGAGGAGCATCAGCAGATTGAAGAGTTGTTCCGCTCTGTTGGCCTAGTAAAGGAGCTGCCTTCCAGATTAATGGGTATCGGTGGCACTGTAACCGGCTGCGGCCCTGCCTTTGTAGATCTCATGATTGAAGCCTACGGAGACGCTGCTGTGAAATACGGTCTTCAGCGCCAGGATGCCTACGGTCTTATTTCTCAGATGATTCTTGGTTCTGCCAAGTTGCAGTTAGTTTCCGGCCAGCATCCCGGCCAGCTAAAGGACAATGTCTGCTCCCCTGCTGGTACCACTATCCGTGGTGTCACCGCTCTGGAGGAGCAGGGCTTCCGCAATGCCTGCATCAAATCTATTGATGCCATTATGAATAAATAGTAGTGCTTCCTCTACACTGTGCAACAAAAACACGCTACTGATTTTTACTTCTAAAATCAACAGCGTGTTTTTTGTTATTCTATCACATATACAATAGTTGTGACAAGAAGTTAATATACAATTGCCTTAGAACTCTATGCCCCGCTGAGCCTTGATTCCCTGCTGGAAGGGATGCTTAATCAGCTTCATTTCTGTTACCAAATCCGCCCTGTCTATCAGCTTGGGCTGAGCCTCCCGGCCTGTTAGCAGTATATGCTCCTGAGCTGGTTTCTTATCCAGCAAGTCCAATACAGCATCAATTTCAATCAAACCAAATTTGACAGCATAATTTATTTCATCCAAAATAACCAAATCATATTCACCAGACGTGATAATCTTCTCTGCCTCCAGCATGGCCTTGTGGGCAGCCTCAATATGCTGTTGTTTCTCTGCCTCGCTTTTAGACATAAGCCCCAAGCCCATAGGACGAATTTCAATTTTACCGTTGATTTCTCTCAGCTTGGCTATGGCTTCCAGTTCACCATATTTCCAGCCACCCTTGATAAATTGTAAAATCATAACCCGCAGACCACTACCCCAGGCTCTAAGAGCCAAGCCAAGAGCTGCCGTAGTTTTTCCCTTGCCATCACCAGTATGAACCATAATCAACCCTTTTGTTTCCATTACCTTAATACCTCCTGCAATTCTACAATTCTCCACGCTCATACCATTTCAAGTTGTAGCCAAATTTTATTAGCTTTCATAATTATCCATAATCTCAAAGGCCTGGGTCTCTGTTACCAAGATATCCCTTGGCTTACTGCCCTGAGGCGGGCCCACAATCCCCAGCTGTTCCATTGTATCCAGCAGTCTGCCAGCCCGGCTATAGCCAATATGATAACGACGCTGAAAACTGGAAGCTGAGGCATTGTTGCTGGACATAACCAGCTCCACAGCTTCCCGCAAGAGGCTATCCATCTTAGCCTTAACTGGCTTATCTTCCTCTGGCTCATTCTCCGCCTCAGCAGCCTTGTTAGTAAAATCAATAATCTCCTGATTGGCCTCGGCCTTGTGTCCCTGGCTCTTAATATATTCCACCAGCAGCTCCACCTCTTTATCACTAACAAAGGCGCCCTGAATACGAGTAGCCTTGTTGGCCTCCTGTGGCTTAAACAGCATATCACCTTTACCCAACAGTTTTTCTGCACCAGATGCATCCAATATAGTACGGGAATCAATCTGAGAGGTAACAGCAAAGGAAATACGGGAAGGTATATTAGCCTTGATCACACCTGTAATAACATTAACAGATGGCCGCTGGGTAGCCAGCACCAGATAAATACCGGCAGCTCGAGCCTTTTGGGCAATACGACAGATAGCATCCTCCACATCATGGGGAGCTACCATCATCAAATCCGCCAACTCATCAATAATAATTACGATGGAAGGCAGTTTCTTCTCAGGTTCCTCCTCAAACTGCTTATTGTAGCCATCCATGTTGCGCACCCCGGCCTGAGCAATCAGTCCATAACGCTTTTCCATTTCCTGTACAGCCCAGTTCAATACTGAGGCAGCCTTTTTGGCATCTGTTACCACAGGAACCATCAAATGAGGAATGTCATTATACACAGACAGCTCTACCATCTTAGGATCTATCAGAATGAATTTGACCTCTGTAGGCTTGGCCTTGAACAGGATACTGGTAATAAGGGTATTAATACATACAGATTTACCAGAGCCAGTGGCACCTGCTACCAAAAGATGAGGCATTTTGGCCAAATCTGCAAAAATGGCCTGACCGCTAATATCCTTACCCAAACCAACTGTCAAAGGAGATTTGGCCGCAGCAAAGGCTGGATTTTCCAGCACTTCCCGTAGCTGAACACTTTCCAGTTCCTGATTTGGCACCTCAATACCAATAGCTGCCTTGCCTGGAATCTGCTCAATACGCACTGCTGAGGCCGCCATATTCAAAGCAATATCATCAGCCAGCCCCGTAATCTTGCTTACCTTAACACCAGGGGCAGGCTTTACCTCATAACGGGTAACAGCAGGGCCATGACAGGCGTTGAGAATAGAAGCCTTCACCTTGAAATTGGCCAAGGTTTCACCCAAAATACGGGCATTGGCTGCAATTTCCTGATTCAGGGTTTCACTCATTACCTTCACTTTTTTGGACAAAAGATGAAGAGATGGCAAAATATACGGCGGAGGTGGAGGCTCAACCTCTGTGGAAGCCTTAGTCAAATTGCCCACAGAAGTGCTGACTGCTGGCTTTGGAGGTTCCTGAACTGCTGCCACCTCAATTTCTCCCTCATCATCTGGCACATTCTCTGTTATATCCACGCTGTCCTGACTATAGCTAATATCCATATCTTCTAGGCTATAGTCGTATGCCTCAGCCTCCACATCATCCTCTGGCTGCTGCAGCTGGAGGCTATCCCAATCCAAATCATCATCTGTAACCGCCTCTACTGTAGTATCAAGCTCTGGCTCTGCTTCTACAGCTTCCTCTGACAAAGAATCTGACTCTAGCACCTCCTCTGGCTCTGTCTCTACGGCTTCCTCCGACAAGGAATCCTCCACCTCAGCCGTTGACTCTAGCACCTCACCTGGCTCTGCCTTTACGGCTTTCTCCGGCAAGGAATTCTCCACCTCAGCCGTTGACTCTAGCACCTCTCCTGTTTCCAAATCTACCATATCAGATAGAAATTCTTCTGTTTTCTCATGACCGACAGGAGCTGACAAATCCAATTCAACAATATCATCAAAAAAATTAATTGCATCATGGTGTGAACTCTCAACAGCAGCATTGTCTACAGCAGAGTCCGTCTCTAGACTAGAAGCCCCTGCCCGTTCCCTCTCTGGATGCAGCTCCTCCTCTGAAATACCTAACTGGCTAGCCAGACTTGGCACCTGAGCCTCTGGTTCCACATCACTGGCAAATTCCGCCCCAAAGAAGTTGGCAGCCACTGGGTTGGCATCCACCAGATTATTACCTGTAGTCTTCGGCTCCTGAAATGCCCTGCTGGCTTCATTAAGTGGCTTCCTTGGTGTTCCCGCTGTCTTCCCTTTAGACTGATAATTATCCTGCTGCTTCTCTGATGGTTCCCGATTCAAAAAGGCAGATTCTTCCTCATAACGGCTCAGGAACTCCCGTCCTTTTAGCTTTTGCAGCTTTTCGCCTACACTCTGTACCTGCTCTTGGACATATTCCTGAACATGCTCCTGCACATATTCCTGTACCTGTTCCTTGGCTTTGGTTCCCACCTCAAGGGTTTTGTCGTAAGCCACCACCGTAGCCTTTTTGGCCACCTGAGCCCCCTGCTCTGCCTTTTCCTTGGTGGTAAGAATCCCCTTGGCCAGGGACCAGGTGGTTACCACCAGAGCACTGCCTAGAAGCCCTGCACCAAACAGCACTGGCGTACCATCCGTACCTACTATTTTATGAAGAATCAAGGTAAGGATACCTCCCAGTAATCCACCCCCATCTACAAGGCTTTCTGGCAAAATCTCGGTACCTTCCTTAACCACCCAATGGTGATACATTCCCAAGCCACAGGTATAAAATAAAATACCTCCTACAATACGGGTATTCCAATGCAGCTTGGTATGCTTCATAATATAATACCCACCCAGCCCTACAAATACTGCAGCAGCTGGCACGGCTCCTATCCCAAAGAAATACTGTAGGAACTTGGCTGCCTTAAAGCCTACGAAGCCTACATTCAGGCCGACAATACCACAAAGACAAATAATGCCCACAGCTGCCAGCAATATACCCATTAGCTCATAATTCCGCAGGGAATGATCCTTTTTCCCCTCCGGAACAGCTATCCCTGCCCCTTTGGTTACAGTTTTTCTTTTATTATTTGTACTACGGCCTTTAGGGCTCACAGTTCGTTTTTTTTGCAATTATCTCACCCACATCTTTTTCGTTTAAACATTCATTCTGTATTATATCAGAAAAAACATTTATTGACAAAAATCTTCCTAACAAAAAGACTGCCGCTTCTATTATTCACACCAAGCGACAGTCCTACGCAAAAACTAACCTATAATTTGCACTTTTTTTACTCCCAAGGCTTCTTTCAGTGCAGGAATACAATCCCGCTCCAAAAAGCTTCTCTGCAAAATACCTCCACTAACAATAAGAAGATTGTCTCCTCTCCGGTTAAAGGTCTGGATATTGCTAAAGGCTCTTTGATAAACCTCCTCTGGCAACAGCTCCTTTAATTTAGCCACAGCCTCTGCCAGCTCAGGCTGCTCGTTTTGTATCCGCTGTACAAAATCCCCAGCAGCCTCAGCCTTTAAATGCGTATTTCCCATTAAATGATTTTTGTCAAACATAGTTCCAAGCTTCCTTTCTCTTAACGAACCTCTACACCCTTAATGCCCCGCAAAGATTGGAGGCCATTGGTAATGCAAATATTTTTTATATGATCACTATTAATCAAGGTCAGCTCCATTACCAGCATAATGCATTGCTCCCGGCTATTCTTATCATACTCCTCCCGAATTTTGACTGATTTTATATCAACCCCCATTTCTTCCAGACAACTGCTAATAATGGACAGCTGCTCAGGAATATTTTCCGAATAGATACACACTCTAAGGATGCTGGCTCTAGCCGACCATTTTAGTTCCCAATGACTTAGGGTACCTACTGTTACCACTACCAAAACCGTGGTCATAATAGCTTCCACATAGAAACCTGCCCCTACCGCCAAGCCTACACCAGCCACTACCCATAGGCAGGCCGCCGTAGTTAGTCCTGTAATGCTAAGCCCTTCCTTCATAATGGCACCAGCACCCAGAAAACCAATACCACTAACTACCTGTGCCCCTAAGCGGGCAGGATCTGCATTTGTCATTCCCTCAACGGATTTGTAAATACTAAAGGACATCATCATAATCAGACAGGAGCCCAGACACACTAAAATGTTTGTTCGCAAGCCTGCCGCCTTGCGCCTGGACTGGCGCTCATAGCCAATCATGCCGCCTAGCACACAGGCCAAAGCCAGCTGACCAAAACTCATCAATATATCGTGCATACTATCACCACCCAAATCCACAATTCAATACAATAACATCTAACATTATATCATATTTCCTGCTTATGGTATATTATGCTATAATATCTATGTGTATTATTTGCCAAAGTCAGAAGGATGATCACCTGTCCTTAATTGGCTTGTATCAAGGAGGAAATTATGGAAAGCAGAAAAAATATTGCTATAGAAATGCATAACAAGGGCTATAACTGTGCCCAGTCTGTGGCTCTTACCTATGCTGATTTGGTGGATATGGAGCCAGAACAGCTTTTTAGAATCACAGAGGGCTTTGGCCTGGGTGGAGGCAATATGCAGGGAACCTGTGGTGCCATTAGCGGTGCTCTGGCTCTGGTAGGCCTTTTGAACAGCTGCGGTGATTTGGAAAATCCTACCACAAAAGCCAAAACCTATGGACTTAATAAGGAAATTCTGGAAAACTTCAAAAACCGCAATGGCTCTGTTATCTGTCATGAGTTGAAAGGTATTGGCAATGGCAAAGTTCTACGCTCCTGCCCAGATTGCATTATGGATGCCTGCGAATTTTTTGAAAATCTCTATGAAACAAAGCTAAAAAAATAAAATATCTGCAAAATACAACAGCCCCTGACACAACAATCAGAGGCTGTTTTTTACTATCTAATATCTGCTAAATTTTATGCTAATATAGACTTTAATTTTTCTACAATACCTTCATCAGCAGGAAGCCAAGCCACCTCATCCAGCTGATTTCTCCCCAGCCATCTTGCAGCTTCATGCTCCTTGAGAACAAACTTCTCCTTAGCTAACTGACAGAGATAACAGTGCATAGTTAGATGAAACTGAGGATAATCATATTCCACTGTTTCCAGCAAATCCCCTACAACAACCTCCATATCCAGCTCTTCCCGCAGCTCTCTTTTCAGAGCATCTACCCTTGTCTCTCCTGCCTCCAGCTTGCCACCGGGAAATTCCCAGCCATCCTTGAACTCACCATAGCCCCGCTGGGTAGCCAATATCTTATTCTCTCGGCAAACAATTCCTGCCACAACCTCAATTTTCTTCAACTATAGCACCTCACTGGTAATATATTCATAGATATCTTCTCTCACAGGAGTCTCCAGATTCCAAAAAATTTCTACCGCCTGACTGCCGGATTCCATAACAATATCCTCTCCCTTTCCTGCGGCCATTCTACCAAGATAATAGAAACTTTTTGCCTCTTTATCATCCTTATTTTTTCGCACAAAAAGGTCCACTGGAGTATTATTTCTCTCAGCTTCCAAAAATCTACGCACATCCTCAGATGCCATAGTTCTCTTACCCTTGGAAATGGCAATCAACTGAGCATTATTCTGGAATCTATCATGATAGGCAATGGTATCACTAATATCTTCTGCCTTATCATAATTGATAAATACTGGATAGGTATTGGTGTCAGAATCATATTTATAGCCACCAATATTTAAGGGAACCACATTTTGAGACCATTCCAAAATCCGGCAGACATCCTCATAATCATATTTTTGATACAGTTTAAAGCCTCTATCTGCTTTTTCTGGCATATAATATGCATTATACCTCTTTAGGCCAAATTTCACCAGCTCCTGAATCATCTTCTTAAATTCTGGATTTTGCAGACACTGGGCAAATAGCTCAGAAATCTCGTAATCATCCTGTGCCTTAGCTAAAAACACACAATCAGCAAAAGTACCCTTGGAACTGCCGGTAGCAAAATTCCCTGTCATAATATTTATCATGTTTACCAAAGTATTCTGCTTAAAGGAAATAGCATATTTATCCTGCAAGCATTTCTCCAATTCCCTTAAAGGGTTGCTTTTTCCCGACAGCAAAATAGACAAAAGCTCCAGCTCATGGGGGCGCTTCCCCTCAGCAAACTTGCTGGAAATAAATTCAATAAATTTGCTCTCCAGCTCATTTAACTTTATGGTATATTCCCTTTCATACTTAACAAGAAAATTATGATAGGAACCTAACTTGCCCCGGAAAATACAGGCCACATCCATTTCTCCATAAGCATCAAAATCCGCTAAAGCCGGTATCCGTCCCAGTTTATTTCTCAGCCGCTGGTAATTCTCCTTTATCAGCTTGATTTCCCCCATATTGGAGTTATCTATAGACTGAAAAATTCTCTGCTTGGCAATCTTGTCAAAATGAATAGTAGAGGCTCCAGGAATTACTCGATTCCCCTCCATAAGGGCTCGCCGAATATTATCCTTGTTATAGCTTCTATCTCCTGACAAGGCAATAGGTATCAGAAAGTTCTTGCTATAATTGCCAATAAAATCCAAGACCACCACATATTCCTTATCCTGATATTTGCGCAGGCCACGACCTAGCTGCTGCACAAAAACAATGGGACTTTCCGTTGGCCTTAGCATAATTACCTGATTTATTTCAGGAATATCTACACCTTCGTTGAATATATCTACAGAAAAAATATAATCCAACTGCTCATCCTCTGGCAGACTATCATCCACCAAACGTCTTACTACAGCAGCCCTTTCCGCCTGACTATTACTGCCAGCAATACTAACTGCTCTATAGGGTTTATCAGTATCCGGATTAATGCGTTGGCAGAAAAGTTCTGCCAAAATACTTGCTTCCTGATTTCTACTGCAAAAAATCAGTCCCTTTACCCTATGCCCGGAATAGCCATAAAAACGGATTTTGTCCAAAACAAAGTCTACACGGCCTTCATCTGTCAACACAGACATAGCATCCTGCCATTTCTCTGTCTCTAGCTTTTCATCATTTACATAGGCATCTGTTATACCAAAATAATGGAAAGGACACAGGAAATCTTCCTCCAAAGCCTGTTGCAGTCTAATCTCATAGGCAATATTGTAATCAAAAAGCTTGTAAATATCAAAGCCATCAGATCTATCTGGGCTGGCCGTCATACCCAAAAGCATTTTAGGCTGAAAATAGTCAATAATCTTCTGATAGCTATTGGCGCCACCATGATGAGCCTCATCAATGACGATGAAGTCAAAGGCATTGGGGCCAAATTTTAATAAAATATCTGTTTTGCTCATGGTTTGCATGGTAGCAAATACATATTTTTTATTAAAGGCATCCTTGGAATTACCAGATAACAGGCCCATTTCCTCCTTGGCTCTGGCTCCCAATACATTTGTGTAGCTTTTCATGGTCTGCTTTGCGATTTGCTCTCTGTGCACTAAAAATAGCATATGTTCAGGAGCAAAATCTCGCACCGCAAAAGCCGAGGCATAGGTTTTGCCTGTACCTGTGGCGGATATAAGCAAGGCTCTATTGGCACCTTGCTGACGCAGCTGCTGCATATTATCTACAAATTGCTGCTGCATAAGATTAGGCTGCAGCTTGGCGATATAGCCATTATTTGCTTCTGCAACATCTGCCAGATTAGTATACTGTTGCAAAGATTTCTGAGCTATATAATAATCCTTGTATTTGCCAGCTATTTCTGCATAGGGCAAGGTGTGTTCATCCTGCCATAGTTCGTGAAATCGCCTGATAATCCCTTCGGTATATTCCCCCTGCTCCATGGATACCAGCTTGGTATTCCATTCCTCATTGCGAGTAAGAGCATTACTGGTAAGATTAGCAGAGCCTACAATAATTCTATATTCCTCACCTCTGCGAAAAATATATCCCTTGGTATGAAAGCCCCTATCCCCAGCACAATAAAATTTCAGTTCAATATTCCGAAAACTGTTTAGCTTTTCCAAAGCTACTGGTTCACTAAAGCTAAGATAATCTGTGGTAATAATTTTGCCTTTTACCCCATCAGCTTCCAATTCTTGCAGGGTTTGCAGCAAAGGGGTAATACCGCTCATGGTAATAAAGGCTACGCTAATGAAAAATTCATCACAATTATTAAGCTCCGTTTCCAGTGAGGTTCGTACCTTCTGGCCAAGCTTATGATTATTCAATACCAGTTGTGGTCTATATGATTCCCCTGAATATACACCTTTATCTATAAAAGCAGTTGTTAATCCCTTTTTCAGCTGATCTACTGCTGTCTCCATATGCACAAATCCTTCCATGTTAACATTGTTACCAGTTTCAAGACTCCAAAACGAAGATGGCTTTAGCCTATATATAATTATATACTTCTAACATATTCGCCATTTATTTGTAATTTCCTGCTAATATAGTAAAAAGGGACAAAATATATACCAAATATAGCCCAGTATCTATTTGTGGATAATATTATGATACTTAATATTGTGCTAAATTTTGATTTGCCGAATACATCAATTACCTATATGGCGATATGGGAGTACCCTTTCAGGCACGCTCTTGCTACTTTTCTCGCCTAGCGGTACTAAAACTCTCATGAGGCAATTCGTGGCTGACGCCCCGAAAGCTCATGAATCGCTAAGTACCGAGGCGCGAAGAGTACCTGTGCAGGTTACTCCCATACCGCTTAATTAGTGTATTCATTGCACCTTCCTGCTTTGGCACAATTTGGAACAACCTATTTTCTACGAAGATAGCCGAATTATTGGATTGACACTGTCGATAAGCCTTGATGATTCGACAACAGCCGGAGGGGCATGACACTTTTGCGTCGGGAGACTCCTGCTTTTGCGCAGCAAAAGTGGCCCCGGTGGCACTCTCTATCATTATGGCCTCTGTGAATTGGCTCAGCGACAAGCGGTATTAATGCGTTAGGATAAATCATCAGATAGGGCCATTAAGTCGTACAGAGCAAAAGTCGTTATGACCGCAGGCTGTATTTCGAGAATCTTTGACATATCGAATTATATTTACATCCTTAGGGAAATAGCCAATCCGGCAAATCTCTATTTGCATTTTATCTGGCATATCCCCTGGCTTAATGTGCCCATTGGACAGAAGGCGCACCAAGCTCGTGGGCGATAGTACAGCATAGCTGCCAAGGCTATAATCTCTGATGTTAGCATCAGACTATATAGCCCAAAGGCAAATTGAGCTGTTGCCGGAGCTACATTGCCACTATAAGCCCAGTGCCAAGGCAGCTGAAAGGTCCAGAACAAGGTAACAAATTCCTGCAAAGAGGCTGCCCCGCTGGATACCAGCCATGTAGTATATATAATATTGCCAAACATGGCAAAAAAGAACACCATAAAGCCATAGCGAAAAGCCCTGCCATACATCCATGCCGGCATATCATGTCTTTTGGAAAAACCTAGCTGACTACCCAAAAATCTCAGCAACTGGCCTCTATCACAATAACGATTGCAAAACAGCTTATTACCGCCAACAATAGCAAAAAGCAATGGCAAGCAAAAGCTGATTAGCCCAAGCCAGGCAAAGAGGATATTCACAAAGCCCAAGGAAAAATACAAAATGGACCAAATCCACAGATAATGATACCAATGCTTCTGCTTCATGAAATCACCTCCACCTGAATGATACCAGCAGGACATTCCCTACTGCACAATCCGCAACCTACACATAAAGATGCATCTACTTGAGCATAACATCCATGAAAAATGGAAATCGCACCTCTAGGACATACCTCCAGACAGCTGCCACAGGACGCACATTTTTCCTGAGGAATCCTCGCCTTTCGTTTTACCGCCATATTATTCCTCCGGTTTTTCCTCTGTTGCAAACAAACAGGATAGCAGCTTCTCTATTCGCTTATCCTTTATACTATAGGTAATCTCCAAACCCTTTCGCTGTCCCTCAATAATACCTGCTTGACGTAGCTTGCCAACATGCTGAGATACAGTAGACTGAGGCGCCTCCAAGCAATTTTGCATATGAGTTACATTACAGCTGCCATTACGCCACAAGCCTCTAGCAATACATAATCTAACCGGATGAGCCAATGCCTTTAGCACCTCTGCCATATCCTGCAGCTCTTTTAAATCCTTATTTTCTATCATAACATTCACCTCTTGTTTTATATATTACAATATTACGATATATATGTCAATATTTCGCTGGAAAAATCTCTTTCTTGACAATATATGCAAAAAACATTACACTTATTATGAAATAAATACATGTTAGTATTCATTTCTCAATATTTTTATAGAGTTGACCAAGTGATTGAACAGGAGTTCATGAAGGGGTGCACCACCGCGGGTGTACTTCTTTGTGAACTCTTTTTTGTTTGGAGGTGAAAATAATGATTCAAGCCAAAATCAACGGTCAAATAGTGGATTTGGCAGAAAAAACCACTATTCAACAGTTCCTACAGGCGCAAAATCATAAAACAGACCGAGTAGCAGTAGAGCTAAATGGACAAATTGTACCTAGAAGTGCTTATGGACAACAGGAAATCAAAGCTGAGGATACTCTGGAAATAGTATCCTTTGTAGGAGGAGGCTGATACCATGCCATCACAAGAGGAAATATACACTGCTCTCTGCCAGCGTCATGGCAAGGCATTGCAGGACAAGTTGCAGAAATCCAAGGTTGCCATTGCAGGTCTAGGCGGTCTTGGTTCTAATATTGCTATTGGGCTAGCCCGCATAGGCGTAGGACAGCTTCATCTGGTGGATTTTGACCGGGTAGATTTAACCAATCTTAACAGACAGCATTATTTTATCCATCATTTAGGACAGTACAAAACAGAGGCCCTAAAGAAGCAGATTTGGGAAATCAATCCCTATATTCGGGTAAGTACAGATTGTTTGAAAATTACAGCAAGCAATGTAGCTACTCTATTTTCAGATGCTGACATTATTTGCGAAGCCTTTGATGTACCTGAGAACAAGGCTATGCTGGTAAATACGGTTTTGGAGCAGCTGCCAGATAAATGGCTTGTTTCCGGTAATGGCATGGCAGGCTATGGCCAAAGCAATTCGATTCAAACCAAAGCTATCATGTCCAAATTTTACCTTTGCGGGGACACTATCAGCAGCAATGAAGCTCAGCCCCTCATGGCCCCAAGAGTAGCAATTTGCGCAGGACATGAGGCAAATATGGTAGCAGAATTAATTATTGAACATTTAGGAAAAGAGGCAGAAAAATGACTTGGAAATTAGGCAAGCATGAATTCAAATCCCGTTTTATTTTAGGCTCCGGCAAATATTCCCTCAATCTGATTAAGGCTGCTGTGGAAAATGCCCAGGCAGATATTATTACTTTGGCTCTTCGCCGAGTTAATGATGGCGGCATGGCCAATATTCTTGATTATATTCCTGAGCATATCACCCTTTTGCCTAACACCTCTGGGGCCAGAAATGCCGACGAGGCGGTGCGGATTGCTCGCTTGTCCAGAGAGCTTTGTCACAGCGATTTGGTAAAAATCGAAATCATGCGGGATAGCAAATATCTTCTGCCTGATAATCAGGAAACCATTAAGGCTACGGAAATTCTTGCCAAGGAAGGCTTTACTGTCCTCCCCTATATGTACCCTGATTTGAATGTAGCTCGAGACCTGACCAATGCAGGTGCAACTGCCATTATGCCTTTAGGGGCTCCTATCGGCACCAACAAAGGTCTGTGCACCAAGGAATTTATTCAGATTCTCATTGATGAAATTGAATTGCCAATTATTGTAGATGCTGGTATTGGCAGACCATCTCAGGCTTGTGAAGCTATGGAAATGGGTGCTGCGGCCATTATGGCCAACACCGCCATTGCCACTGCTGGCAACATTCCAGCTATGGCAGAGGCTTTCCGGCTGGCTATTGAGGCAGGTCACCTGGCCTACAAAGCAAAGCTGGGACGAATTCAGGACAAGGGTAGTGCCTCTTCCCCTCTGACAGGATACTTACGGGACTAAGGAGAAATGAATATGAGCAAGGATGAACATCTTAATGAAAGTATTATCAGCCGGGAAGCCAAAGCCTTTTTAGCCAAGGAAAACCGTAGCAACCATATGGAATATATGCCGGATATGGAGGTACTGGACAGTGATTTGCTAGACAGAGTTGTGGCGGATATGGAAAGCTATGATTACGATAGCTATACAGCTCAGGATGTACGGCGGGCTCTACAGCACAGCCGTAAGACACCAGAGGATTTCCGTGCCCTCCTTTCCCCAGCCGCTCTGCCATTTTTGGAAGAAATTGCCCAGCAAGCCAAGGTGGAAAAGGAAAAGCATTTTGGCAATTCCATTTGTCTCTTTACCCCTATATATATTGCTAATTACTGTGAAAACTTCTGCATCTACTGTGGCTTTAATCGCTACAACCACATTCGTCGAGCCCAGCTTACCTATGAGGAGATTGACAAGGAAATGGCAGCCATTGCCCAAAGCGGACTTCAGGAAATCCTGATTCTCACTGGTGAAAGCCGTCAAAAATCCACGGTGGAATACATTGGAGAAGCCTGCAAGATAGCCCGGAAATATTTCCGAATTATCGGCTTAGAGGTTTATCCTATGAACAGTGAAGATTATGCCTATCTTCATCAATGCGGTGCGGATTATGTAACAGTTTTTCAGGAAACCTATCATGCCGACAAATATGAAACCCTTCATCTGGCAGGTCACAAGCGTATCTTCCCATACCGCTTTTATGCTCAGGAACGGGCGCTAAAGGGTGGCATGAGAGGTGTAGGCTTTGCTGCTCTGCTAGGACTAGATGATTTCCGCAAGGATGCTCTGGCTACCGGTATGCATGCCTATTATTTGCAAAAAAAATATCCCCAGGCAGAAATTGCTTTTTCCTGCCCTCGTTTGCGGCCTATTATCAACAACGAGAAAATCAATCCAATGGATGTGCATGAAGCCCAGCTTCTGCAGGTGGTTTGTGCCTATCGGCTCTTTATGCCCTTTGCCAGCATAACGGTTTCCACCAGAGAATGTGCCAGAGTCCGGGACAATCTGGTAAAAATCGCTGCTACCAAAATATCTGCCGGTGTCAGCACTGCCATTGGTGAGCATTGCACTGAAGCAGAGGACAAAGGAGATGCGCAATTTGAAATCTCTGATACCCGCACTGTTGATGATGTATATCAAAGCCTGTTAAATCATGATTTACAGCCAGTTATGGCAGAATACATCTACGTGTGAAATACTTCATATATTAGCAAGAAAAATATTCTACTCGATGTGAGCACATTAGAAAAGCACCCTGTTTAGAGTGCTTTTCGTGTTTTAGGTTATTTAGTACCTGCTCTAAGAACAGTTATCTTCATACTTTGGTGGCTTCTGCTCTACATTTGAGGTATTGGTCTGACTCGACATTTCTTCCAGTGTTTTTAACCACATTATCTCTGCCGCGTCCGCTAAATTGTCTACAGAGTTCGGTAAAGGTGTATGTTTCATATATCAAATCTCCCCCTTGGCAATGAGTTCGCGCTGAATCTGACCTACTATCCCATTGTTAATTTGGTATTCTAGTGGGACTCTTGTTTCGGTGAACTCTTGATAAAATTCCATTCCTTGTCGGTTAGCGTTATCCCGTAGCTTTCGTAAATCTTTGACAAGGCTTCCCTCTGCTCTTCCTCCGTTGGCTTGAGAAAGGCTTCTGTAAGTGGCATTGAGAATTTTTCCATTATAAAATCCACCTCTTTTCATATCTAACTCTTTTAGATTACATTTTATAATAGCTTTCCTAGCTTCATGTTCTTTACTGCTATTAGTTTCATTATATGCCATAGCATGAGCCTTAACAAGTTTTTCTATATATCCTCACCGAGAAGTTTTCCCCTAAATGCTCACACTGAATCGTCAAAGTTTACTTTACCTTGATTTAGCAGGGAAGCCAATGCTCTGTTATAACTATTGGCGAATGACTCATTAGAAGCATTAGGATTTTCCTTGCCCTTCTCTTAATTCTATGGTATAGTGACATTAGAAAAACCACTTGATTTATCGGATGTAGAGAGAACATTTTGCTCAGCTCCAACATTATTGCTGACAGAACGGGAAACCGCACTACCGTTGGAAGTAGTGGCAGCACCTAAGCTCGGGCTGCTATAAATCAAGCGGTTTTTTTGTGCGCCTTAAACTGTTGTCACCTTGTAGAATGGCAGTTACTATTACCTTTGCCATCGCTCTGAATTTCAAAGTACTCAGGAGCAATCGCACTATCCTTTATTATTTTAATTACAAGAAAAAAGCTGCTCCCCAGGAACAGCCTCAAATTCTACACCAGTGCAGAGCGGTATTTATTCAGCAAATAATCACAGTAACTCTTATCTCGAATAGCTTTGGTTACATCATCATTTAATCCCTTGGACAAAAGCAAAGCATACAGTTTATTAATTGTCTCAATTCCGTATTTCTTACCAATCTCTTTGCCAATTTCCTTGCCCCGGGATTCGGCTCTATCCAATACCTCACACATATCCAATCCCCCCTACCCTTTTTAGTATACCATAAACCAGACACTTATACTAATACAATATACGCAGGCTTTCCTGCTTTTCATGGTGGAATGTGTTCAAGTAGATGGAGTAAGGTCAATACCATAGAAATATTTGTTGCCATTAGACAAAGCACTCTTATCACATGAAAAGTGCTTTAGCTTATCGTTTTCATTGCTCTTCTCCTAATTCTATGATATAGTGAAGTTAGAAAAAGGAACATTGTTCTTCCCATGCGTGTTCGCAGTGTTGCTGACTCCACCTTTATTGTTGGCCTCTGCAAGAAGGGTATCGCCGGTGGTAGCGATAGATGGATTTGCACTCCCATCGTAGAGCAATGTTCCTTTTATTTTTGCTCTATGTGGCATTGCAGATGCTATAGTATAGTAATTATCGCTTCCTTTTTTATTGCACAGCTTTAAGGTAATCACTGGCAGAGTATGTCTTTGGTTTCTTCTTTTTCTTTGCTGCTTCCTTTTCCTTAGCTAACTCATTCAGTTGATGGCGATTCATTGTCCGTCTGGCTGATTCATTCTCCAAGGATTTTGGAGTAACCCCCAGCTCATTCAGCCTTGCAGCATTTTCACTGCTTGGGTTTGCCAAGAAATCATCTACAGCTTCCTGCTTTGCCTTGGTCTGCTCCTGCTTTTCAGCATACTCATTGCTTGCAAGGTCGCCAGCCAAAGTTTCATTGAGTGGAGTAAAGCCAATGGCCCGCCACATTCTTTCAGCCATATTCTGGTACTGATACTTCATACGGCCTCTGGTGGTTCTGACTTCTCCCTTATATGCCAAAGCAATGTTGCCCATAGTAGGGTTAATAGCCTTTAGAGCTTCGGCATAATTGCGGTAAGACAACTGCTTGCTCACCTGCTGAATAGTGGAGCCTAGGGTTGTCTGATTTACAGCAAGTCCAAGCAGACCGTCAGCAGAGTTGTAAGAGTCGGGGCCTAAGAAGTCACCCATACCTACACGGCTGCCAAGGTTCAGCCCGATGAAAGAGCCTGCACCATACAGCCACCACTGTGTTATAGGACTGTCCTCGCCAAACTCTGTAATCATGTACTGTTTGATTTTCTTCTCCCAATCCCAATCATCATCGCCGGTAGCAGTAGCGACTAAGGCAGAGAGTAAACCGCCAGCCAAGCTGATGAACGGGATACCCATCATACCTGACATTGCCATATAAGGTGCCATGTATTTCAGTGTACGCAGTGCTGCCTGCTTGCGGTTGAGTCCTAGTTCCCTGCCGTCCAGGTAGAAGTCCTGGAACAATTCTAACTGCTTAACAGGGTATTTCTTGAACTGCAAGAATACCTTGGATATTGGGCCAAGTGCTCTGAATATGGTAGGCTCGTCGGCAACAGAGTAATCAAAGTTTACTTTGTCGTTTATTTTCTTGGCATACTCAATGGCTTCTGCTTTGCTCTTGCCCTCGTCTAACGCCTTGTTATAGGCTGTCAGCAAGGTAACACCTCTGGCAAAGGCATCTGATTGTCTGAACAAGTACATAGACTTGCCAGCCAAACGACCTGCAAAGCCTCGCAGGGAAGCAAGGTTGTTGACCTCTGCATTGGAATAGCCAGAGGCTACATCCATGCCAATCTGATAATCAAGGCCAAGGTCTTTCCATAGCAGCTTGCCTAGCTCGCTATCCTTGGTATTCATTGCCTTGAATGTATCAGCAAATCCTTTGTGTAGGAGTCGCTGATAGGCCTGTGGGCTAAGTACCTTTTCTCCCATAGCTCCATAAAGGTTAAAGAGCTGTGTGAGGTTCAGCAGGGCAGAGGACGGGTTAAATACACCCAGCTTTAGGATAGTCATAGGATATGTCATGATTTTCTGCTGGAACCATAATACAGGTCTGCCACCAGCTCGTTCTTCCCCTAGTCCTAAATTGTGCAGAAAATTGTTTCCCATCTTCTCAATCCATGTAGGAGTACCATTCACATCATAGATGTACTGCTTAGTCCACTTGGCCATAGCACTTCTCTTTGTTACATTCTCATCGTCAAAGGCTCCAAAAATGCGGTTATACATACTAATGGAATCCCTCTTGAAAGAGTCCATAGCTGCATAGCGTGCAGTCTGGTTGAAATACTTCATAGTGGCAAGATAAACATTCTGCTCGAATCCCTTGAAGCCCTTACGCTGTTTAGCATAGCCATAGAACCTGCCACGATTTTTCATCTTGACAGTGTTATCAAGCATTGCCTGAGCGTCAGTTATACTCATGGACATAGAGTCAGCCACTTTGCCTACTATCTTGGCATAGTCAAAGTCACCCATGACAATAGCCTGCTCTTGTGCCCCAGGTGCGCTGAATGTCTGTGGGACAACACGATAGTTAGCGTTAGGGTTTGCCTTGGCAAGCTCACGCCCCAGCTTGGCTGCTTCTGAAAGGGAATTGGCTGTAGTCATGATATTATCCATAGCTACATTGCCGTCCTCGTCTACAATAGCCTTGCCGTCCTTGTCTACCTTGCAGACATACCAGCCGTGGAAGATATGAGGGATATATCCCTTTAGCTTCCCCATGCCTGCTTCACGCTGATAGTAAGTTACCTGTGTAGTCCCCTTTAGGCTCTGGGTGGTTTCCACAATGTGAACATCTTTGTTCTTGCGGAGGTTTTCCAGCTCGGATGGCAGCACAGTCTGCTTTGCCACACGCCTTACATGAGGTGCCTTATAGTTAATGGTCACAGTTCCATCAGGATTATGCACCTTACTGATGATTTCAGCAAATGGGTTCTTATCCTTTAGATCTGCAAAATCAGCCTCAGCACGGCGCAGGGTGGAGCTGGTTATGCTCTGATACTTGATTCTTGACTTGGTTTCATCAGCTAGCTTCCAAGCCTTATCCAGGAGTGCTTTCATTTTGTGATACCCCTTGATAGTTTCAGCGTCATAGCCAGCCTTAATCAATTCCTCGTTAGTAAAATCCTTTCTCTCTAGGTCGCCCTTTAACAGTATTTCGTTCAGGGCTTCCTTTCGCTCTTTGAACTTAGGGTCATTCCGATGGAATCCCTCTCGCCAGCCTAGCAGCTTATCAATTTCGTTCATGCCCTCATTGAACTCAAACCTTAGCTTTTCCTGCTTGGCCATAGCCTGCTTGCCTTTCATGATAAACGGCAGGATAACTTTGTACTTCTTGCCCTCTCTGGTCGGGGAAACAAACTGATACTCAATAAGGTTAAGGTCTTTCTCCTTGTCACGCTTATCAATACGCAGGTTTTCCAGCTCCTCATGGTGGAATGGATTAAACTTGGCATTTGCCTTTTTGACAATGCCTTTCATGTTAGCCACAAGGTTATTGTTGGCTCTGGCAGCAATAGCCACACCATCAGTCGATGGGCTAAGGTCAACACCACGGGAATATTTGTTGCCAATAGAAAAAGCACCCTGTTTAGAGTGCTTTTCATGTTTTAGATTATTTAGCTCCTGTTCTAAGAACAGTTGCCTTAAGCCTTTGGTTGCTTTTGTTCTGCGTTCGAGGTCGCGGTCTGATTCGACATTTCTTCCAGAATTTTTAATAACATTATCTCTGCCGCGTCCGCAAAATTGTCTACAGAGTTCGGTAAAGGTGTATGTTCCATAATTCAACATCTCCTCTGCTAGCCGTTTAAACCTATTATAATCCTCTACTAATTGGTCCCTACTTTTCCCATTGGTATCATACCACGGTACTAATGTATGGAGGGCTTCCTTATAATTACTTACCTTGCCACTATATCTACTTGATTGTTCATACAATACTCGTAAACATTCACGTTCTCTACTATCGTTCTTTAATTCCTGAATCGATAAATTCTTATCACTGTCAGTAAAGCGTTCTAAGAATGACTGCCTTATCTTCTCAGCTACTGTATTCTGAAATACAGCTAGCCGTTTTTGCACTTTGTCATCAATGATTTTTTTATCTTCATAAGATAACTCCTCATACTCATTCTGAATGTTTTTTGCCTTTTCATCAATAGGTTCTTCATCCTTATTTTCTCTGGAATATGCAACTGCATAGGTATAGCTGATAGGGTTTAGCTGGTATGTATCTACAGGCTTTGCATTAGTATCACGCAGCAAAAGCTCTGTACCTACTCGATGGAATACAGGCTCGCCATTATCGTTTTTCAGATTCATCAGAATTTTGTTGAAAGCTGTATCAGCTCTCTGGAACTCTGCTACTGATAACTCATTTGGCAGCTGCTGTTCATTGCTCATTTTATGCTGCTTGAAATTCATGTACTCGCAGAACTTATCCCACATAGCCTTTAGACAGCCGGCAATCCTAGTGACAAGGCTACTATCAACATTATTAACAGCACGCATGAGTTTTTCAGCTGACTCAGTTTGTGTCATAGCGTCGCAGATAATCTCCTCCACTATTTCCTCGTCAGTCATCTTATTGCCATCAAAAATTTTACCCCTATACTTATTGATTCGTGCCTCATTGAAAAGCCCGTTAGAGTTCTCCAAGCACGCATGAAATACATCATACGCACCAGCATTTTCAGGGCTGGCCTTTAGCCAATGCACAAACTCATGTACAAAGATAGAATGAGCTGGAACCGTTGCCTTGCGGTTAATGAAGATTTCACCATTGTGGGTGAATACACCACGATTAGTCGTTTCGTTTGACTCAACAAAATGGACAGGCACACCAATAGCTTTACCAAATCTGACAATCCGCTGCTCGCTCTGACGGAGTTTGGCAATAGGCACCTTTGGCAGCCTATCGAGTTCTGTGTTGCTGTTGCCGTTTTCCTTTAGAGATTCGGCAGAATGTGGATTTATAGGCTCAATAGAAAAAGCACTCTTATCACGTGAAGAGTGCTTTAGCTTATCGTCAACAAGTTTATCAAACTGTTTTTTATGAATTTATATTCACCTAAACTTGGGACAGCAGTCCCGCTGCCATCATTTTCTCTAAGTCGTTGTTTCTTTGGGCTTCCGTTAAATTTGGTGCTATCTTTTTGCTGATTGCCAACCATTCGCCTTTGCTGTTCGTTGCTAGTAGCTGGTCGATTAATTCCATCGGGGACTCGTTTGTCATAAAGGAAACACCTCCTAGCATATTCATACCTTGCTGCTAATTTCGACTTGTTGTTCTCGCTATCTTGAATAGTATTAGTTTGATAAACTACTCTCATTGTCCTGATAATAGGTAAATCAGCAAAAGCTCTATCCATTTTCACTTCGTCAGATAGCGCTTCAAAATCTTCAATGGCATCAGTCATTTGCTGTGCTATTGTATTACGCAAATCACGTTTAACCTCATCAGTGAGCTGTTCATCAAATACTTTTTGTGCTGCTGGTGTATCAGCTGCAAACTCTATAGTTACATTTTCCTGCTGATTGTCCTTTTCGTCAACAGGACTTTTTTCCCTACTATATTTAGTGCGTGGTTCATCAGTTGTAGGTTCTGCCTCATCTTCAAAACTTGGCATATCCCTATCGTCGCTACTTTCGTCATAGAGTTGCTTTTGCTCTTTATACATCTCCACGTTGTCGTCCATTTCGCCAACATCTTCTTGGGCTTCCTCATACAGTTCAGGCTTTGCTACCACACCTTTTTTTACCAAGTCTTGATAATATTTCAGTTCCTGTGGAGTGAGTTTGACAACAGTATCATTATCATCTTCAAGGTGAAGCTCGCTTTTCTTGCTGTTTACCCAGGTATCTTCATTGGCGGCAGCCTGCTCTATAAGTTCCTTGCGCATTGGCTCATTAGAAGCATTAGGATTTTCATTGCCCTTATTCTGATTCTGTGGTATAGTGGAGTTAGAAAGACCGCTTGATTTATCGGATGTAGAGCTACCCCCACGAGTATCGGTTCCAACATTATTTGCCGACGTGGAGACCGCACCGACGTTGGAAACGGTGGCAGCACCTAAGCTCGGGCTGCTATAAATCAGGCGATCTTTTTTTGTTGTACGTCTTAAACTGTTATCACCTTGCGGAATGGCGGTTATTATTATATAGTAATTTCCTTTGCTGTCGCTCTGAATTTCAAAGTACACAGGAGCAATACCATTCATTTTGCCAGTAGCTTTATTACCAGTCTTAACTAATTTCCCTCTAGGTCGCCCTTTAACAGTATTTCGTTCAGGGCTTCCTTTCGCTCTTTGAACTTAGGGTCATTTCGATGGAATCCCTCTCGCCAGCCTAGCAGCTTATCAACTTCGTTCATGCCCTCATTGAACTCGAACCTTAGCTTTTCCTGCTTGGCCATAGCCTTCTTGCCTTTCATAACAAACGGCTAGATAACTTTGTATTTCTTGCTTTTCCTGTTCGGGGAAACAAACTGATACTCAATAAGGTTAAGGTCTTTCTCCTCGTCACGCTTGTCGATACGCAGGTTTTCCAGCTCCTCATGGTGGAATGGATTAAACTTAGCATTTGCCTTTTTAACCAAGCCTTTCATGTTGGCCACAAGGTTATTGTTGGCTCTGGCAGCAATAGCCACACCATCAGTCGATGGACTAAGGTCAACACCACGAGAATATTTGTTGCCATTAGAAAAAGCACCCTGTTCAGAGTGCTTGTCGGATAACTTTATTATGTTGTTTGGATTGTTATTTATTTCTGCTTGGTATCTTTGACGGATTCTTTCAATGTCGGTTTGTCCACCTGACACATCCAATCCAAAAATGCCTTGGAATCTCCCGGTTCGTAATTTGGCGGCGGTTCCTTCGGATTGCCGAATGAGTCTTTCCACATAACTAAGCCACCTCTCACTACAAATAATTTCGAAATGCGTTTTTCCTCAGTTTCGTTTTCTAATAAAGGACTGTTTGCTAATTTAAACTCATTATCCTTTAAGGTAATTATAACACTCAATGCATCATTTTTCAACTCATCTTCAATTGCTTCCTTATTGGATTTAGGAATAAGTTACTCTATGGTGTCTCCCTGATAAAACAAAGTGTCGGTATCGAATCTGACAAGCTCTGCTTTTCTTCTCGCAACTCTATACTCCTGACTCTCATTAGGCTGTGGTTCGTAGAACAAATAGTTTATCTGTATGGTCTTATAAGTACCATCTTCGCTATCCAGCAGTACAGAAGAATTGTGCTGTTTCTGAGGATTGTGTTGGTTCTTTTTTAAATTAAAACCTCTTGAATATGCAACTGCATAAGTATAACCAATAGGATTTACCTGATATGTATCTACAGGCTTTGCATTAGTATCACGCAGTACAAGTTCTGTACCCTTGCGATAGAATACAGTCTTGCCATCATTACCCTTTATATTCATCAGGATTTTGTTAAAGGCAATGTCTGCCCTCTGCAATTCTGTTACTGACAATTCATTAGGTAACTGTTGTTTTCTGCTAAGTATTTTGGGATTGAATCCAATAGCCTTGCAGAACTTATCCCACATAGCCTTTAGGCAGCCAGCAATCCTAGCGGCAAGGTCGCCATCAACATTGTTGACAGCACGCATGAGTTTTTCGGCTGACTCAGTATGAGTCATAGCGTCTCAGATAATCTCCTCCACTATTTCCTCGTCAGTCATTTCACGGCCTTTATGTATGCTATCTATGTAACTCTGGATTCGTGCCTCATTGAAAAGCCCGTTAGAGTTCTCTAAGCAAGCATGGAGAACATCATATGCACCAGCATTTTCAGGGCTGGCCTTTAGCCAATGCACAAACTCATGTACAAAGATAGAATGAGCTGGAACCTTTGCCTTGCGGTTAATGAAGATTTCACCATTGTGGGTGAATACACCACGATTAGTCGTTTCGTTTGACTCAACAAAATGGACAGGCACACCAATAGCTTTACCAAATCTGACAATCCGTTGCTCGCTCTGACGGAGCTTGGTAATAGGCACCTTTGGCAACCTATCAAGTTCTGTGTTGCTGTTGCCGTTTTCCTTTAGAGATTCCGCAGAATGTGGATTTATAGGCTCAATAGAAAAAGCACTCTTACCACGTGAAGAGTGCTTATACATCATATCTAATACCTTTTGTGTTTTAGGGTTATAATTCTCATATGTCTTGCCCGTTTTTGCAGAGGATGAATTTACTCCTGAGTTTTCATCTTCTCGTGTTTCAATCTCTGCATTTCTCTTTTGAACACTTTTTCGGAGGTTGCTTCCCTCTCCTGCGGATTGTTTGAACCAAGTATCGTTAATAACTCGTCCGTAGACATCAGACTGTCTATCACCTGCATTGAAATCCCTCCTTATTTCATCAACAAGTTGCTTATAATAATTAATCATATTTAAACGGGCCTGATAATATTCTGGCTCATGGCTAGCTTCTAAATACCTAGCGGCTTGATTATCAACTTCCCTTTTTATAGGAGCAATAATCTTTTCGATAGCAGTATTTACATCATCAGTCGGTTTGAGTGTTTTTAATGCACCATTATCAAGTCTGCTCTGGACATAGCGTTTTGCTTGTTCCTTTGCATCTCTACACTCTACATTATGGTGAGTAGGCTTCTTTTCGTCAACAGGACTTTTCTCCCTACTATATTTCGTGCGTGATTCATCAGTTGTAGGTTCTGCCTCATCTTCAACACTTGGCATATCCCTATCGTCGCTACTTTCGTCATAGAGTTGCTTTTGCTCTTTAGACATCTCCACGTTGTCATCCATTTCGCCAACATCTTCTTGGGTTTCCTCATACAGTTCAGGCTTTGCTACCACACCTTTCTTTACCAAGTCTTGATAATATTTCAATTCCTGTGGAGTGAGTTTGACAACAGTATCATTATCATCTTCAAGGTGAAGCTCGCTTTTCTTGCTGTTTACCCAGGTATCTTCATTGGCGGCAGCCTGCTCTATAAGTTCCTTGCGCATTGGCTCATTAGAAGCATTGGTTTTTGCATTGCCCTTATCCTGATTCTGTGGTATAGTGGAGGTAGAAAAAGGACTCTCTCCATTAGCGGAATCCGTGCTAGTGGCAGTAGTGGTAGAACGTGCGAAGTCCTCTACCTTAATAGAGTCTTTTTTTGTTTGCGTATTTTTCAAAATTAGTAACTAGCCAAGTGCGTTGTGCGCCATCGAAATCTAGTTTCACTACTGCTGTGTAATCTCCTAATTTGTAAAAAAATTACCGACCTGAGCAAGAGGAATTTCAGCCCTTATCAGGTCGGTATTATTTTTCTACGGACAATTCGTTATATAACAGACTATCCTATATGTATATTTATCAATCAGCCCTTGGCCTTGATATAATTAATCAACCCGCCGGCCTTGGCAATATCCTGTACAAAGCCTGGCAATGGCTGAGCGTGGAATACATCACCAGTGGTAAGATTCTCAATAACACCAGTGGAACTATCCACCCGCAGCTTGTCACCATGATGAATTTTCTCCACATCATCGCCGATTTCCAGCAGTGGCAAACCGATATTAATGCCGTTACGGTAGAAGATACGGGCAAAATCTGCTGCAATTACCACAGGCACACCAGAAGCCTTGATGGCTACAGGAGCATGCTCACGGGAGGAGCCACAGCCAAAGTTCTTGCCACCTACCAGAATATCCCCCTCTACCACATTGGCAGCAAAAGGAGCCTCCTGATGCTCATCGCTGTCCTCCATGCAATGAGCAGCCAAATCCTTGGGATCAAAGGAGTTCAGATAGCGGGCAGGAATAATTACATCTGTATCAATATTGTCGCCGTAGCGCCAAACCTTTCCTTCTAAGCTCATCTTACTTTACCTGCTACTAAAAATATAGACAAACATGTCTACACTAGATGTTTCGCCACAATCTCACGATTTGCAGTTCCTTATTCGTCGTGTATGCTTTGGTTAAGTCCTAAGACTTCAACTACTCGCAAGTTCTTGTACACTCCAAAGGCGTTGGCAATACACTCCTTGTTTTAAACAAGGGGGCAAGCCTGTTCCCGACTAGCCATCGGTACATATATCGAGACTTTTGTCGTTAAGCTACCCGATATTCTTTTGCATCTCGCAAATTAAGTGCAGCGTTAAAATCCCTATCCTCGGTATAACCGCACTTAGGACAAATATATACGCGGTCTTTGAGTTTCAGACCTTTATTTGTATGTCCGCAAGTATGACAGGTTTTAGAACTTGGGTAAAATCTATCAACCGTTCTAAATTCTATACCGATAATTTGGGCTTTACGTTTTAATTTAGTCAATATTAAATTAAACCTCTGTGCTGCCACGGCTTTTGCTAAATGTTTATTCTTCATCATACCTTTTACATTTAAATCTTCCATTGTTATGAAACGTGGTTTTTGTTTCACAATTTCATGGAGGACTTTATTTTCATAATCCTCACGGATTGTGTCTATACGATGATGAATTTTCTGTACCTTTAGCTTTTGCTTGTCTATATTTGCAGAGGCAGTAGCAGTTATACCACCTTTCTTTTTTCTAAACTCATATTTACGGCTAAGTCGCCTCTGCTCTCTACGAAGCCGTTTCTCCAGTCGTTTGACCTTTGAACTCTTATTAATATTTTTAAATGTATTACCATTACTCACTATTGCTAAATCTTTGACACCTAAATCTATTCCTATGCCATCGGTTGTGATATGATAAGATGCTTCTAAATCCTTGTTGTATTTAGATTTTTCATCAATATCAATCACAACAGAAACATAAAACCTGCCAGCTTTACAGGAAACTGTACCATTAATAACTTTAGCACCTACAGGCAGATAGCCAGATTCTTTAAGCCTTACCTGCTTCAGTGTAGGTATCATCAATTTATGACGCCATATCCTCCAATCACCTTTGTTATTCTTGGGAAAATATAGCTTCATATCTTGATTGGATTTCTTCTTGAATCGTGGAAAGCCTGCCAGACCATCGAAAAATCTCTTAAAAGCAATTTCGGCATTTACTAACGCTTTTTTACGAGCCTTAGAACCACACTCATCTATCCACGGCAGTTTTATCTTTAGATTATGATTTACATATTTGTCAAAGTCTTTAGCAGTTACAAAATGCTTTTGTCGGCTATCTAACAGGCCACGCTGATACATTTTGTATAGTTTTTTATTATAGGCAATGTATTGATTATATAGAAATCTAGCTATGCCGATTGAGCGAATGATTTTTTTATTCTGCTCTTTACTTGGTGCTATCTCCGTCTTGAATGCCTTTAGCAACAGTCTCATCCCTTTCTATCTGCTTTTTATATTTACGCAATCAAACCAATATCATTTTTGTCTTGTTTTCCATGACTTCAACAAGAAGCTGATTCCATTTCTTGCGATTATAGTTTAATCCACTGCCATAATCACGAATCCTATTCCCTTAAATTGCAAATATTGGTCGTAAGTATAATATCTTCGATTAGTCGGGGTTCTATTTGCTATAAGAGTTTTTCTCTATCCCAGCATTGTAGTGTCTTTACTGAAACGTTGAGCAATTTAGCAAACTCTTTTGGCTTGTAATTAGTGATATTTAATGTATTCATGTCTAAACTCATCCATAAACACATTATATCGCTAATATGCACTTTTATCTATACAATCAGTTACTTAGCATTCCTCCTCTGGAACTGCGATATAACCGAGAATTGCACTGGCAGCTGCTACATATGGGCCAGCCAGATATACCTCGGAGTCAACATGGCCCATGCGGCCACGGAAATTACGATTGGTGGTGGAAACAGCCTTCTCCCCTGCTGCCATAATACCCATGTGGGCACCAAGACATGGACCGCAGGTTGGAGTGCTGACAGCTGCGCCAGCATTAATAAAGATATCTACCAGTCCCTCATGAACAGCATCCAAATAAACCTGCTGGGAACCTGGAATTACAATGCAACGTACATCTGGATGTACACTATGGCCCTTCAACACCTCTGCAGCCTGACGGAGATCCTCCAGACGGCCATTGGTACAGGAACCAATTACCACCTGATCTATCTTTATCTTGTCAATCTCAGACACTGGATGAGTATTGCCAGGCAGATGTGGGAAAGCCACCACTGGTGTCAGCTTGGAAAGATCTATCTCGATTACCTTTTCATAGCTTGCATCCCCATCAGGAGCTACAGCCTCATATGGCTGCTGCACTCTGCCCTCTACATATTCCTTGGTAATTTCATCAAATGGGAAAATACCATTCTTGCCACCGGCCTCGATGGCCATATTGCTTATTGTAAGACGGTCTGTCATAGTAAGCTCTGCTACACCCTCACCAGCAAATTCAATTGCCTTATAGAGTGCACCATCTACGCCGATCATGCCAATCAGAGTCAGAATGACATCCTTACCACAGATGTACTTTGGCTTTTTGCCAGTAAGTACAACCTTGATAGCCTTTGGCACCTTGAACCAAGCCTGACCAGTAGCCATAGCCACCCCTAGGTCAGTGGAACCAACACCAGTGGAAAAACCGTTAACTGCGCCATAGGTACAGGTATGGGAGTCTGCACCAATGGTAAGCATACCAGGGCCTACAATACCCTTCTCTGGCAAAATAACATGCTCGATACCTACCCGGCCAATTTCAAAGTAATTCTTAATCTGATGCTTCTTGGCAAACTCCCGCACAGTCTTGGCCAGACCTGCTGCCTTAATATCCTTGTTAGGGGTAAAATGATCTGGCACCAGCGCAATCTTAGTATTATCAAATACCGGACGACCGATTTTCTCAAACTCCTTAATAGCAGGAGGAGCGGTTACATCATTGGCTAATACCATATCCAGCTGGCAGAAAATAAGCTGTCCAGCAGTTACAGAATCCAAACCAGCATGCTTGGCCAGGATTTTTTCTGTCATATTCATTCCCATTACATACACCTCGTCATTATGCTACAAATAGGCTTATGCCACTATAGCATAAGCCTATTCGCTAAATTTCTAGTTTAATTTGCTTGGATTAGTCCTTGGAAAGGTCTGCACCATTCTTCAGCCAAGGCATCATGTTACGCAGCTCTGCGCCAACCTTCTCGATTGGATGCTCTGCATGGAGACGACGCTGCATCAGGAAGTTTGCACGGCCAGCGGAACGGTTCTCCAGCAGCCAGTTGCGAGCAAAAGTACCATCCTGAATTTCCTTCAGAACCTTCTTCATTTCCTTCTTGGTTTCCTCGGTAATAATACGAGGACCAACCATGTAGTCGCCATACTCTGCAGTATCGGAAATAGACTTACGCATCTTGGTGAATCCGCCCTCATAGCACAGGTCAACGATGAGCTTCATCTCATGGAAGCACTCGAAATATGCCATCTCAGGTGGATAACCAGCCTCAACCAGAACTTCGAAACCAGTCTGCATCAGCTGGCAAACGCCGCCGCACAGTACAGCCTGCTCACCGAAAAGATCCTCTTCAGTCTCATCACGGAAAGTAGTCTGGAGAACGCCGGAACGAGTTGCACCAACACCCTTAGCATAAGCCAAAGCCAGATCAAAGCACTGACCGCTAGCATCCTGATAAACAGCGAATACTGCAGGAACACCGGAACCCTCAGTGTAGGTACGACGTACCAGATGGCCAGGTCCCTTTGGTGCTACCATGAATACATCTACATCAGCAGGAGGTATAATCTGCTGATAATGAATATTGAAACCATGAGCAAAAGCCAGAGCGCTGCCAGACTTCAGATTTGGCTTAATCTCAGCCTTGTATACATCGGACTGCTTCTCATCAGGAATCAGAACCATGGTAATATCAGCCTGCTTTACAGCCTCAGCTACATTGCAAACCTTCAGACCGTGCTCTTCTGCAACCTTCTTGGACTTGGAACCCTCATACAGGCCAACAATAACATTAGCACCGCTTTCCTTCAGGTTCAGTGCATGGGCATGTCCCTGGCTGCCATAACCAATAATGGCAACGGTCTTCCCGTTCATGAGGCTCCAATTTGCATCCTGATCATAATAAGTTTTTGCCATAGTAATCTCTCTCCTCACAATGTTCTTGTATGGTGTGCTCCCCCCGCTCCAGTCCAATAAGACCGGTTCGAATGATTTCCAAAATACCATATGGCTTCAAGAGGCGGGTAAATGCCGTTACCTTGTCGTCATCACCAGTAACCTCAAAAATCAAGGTAGTGGGCTGCACATCAATGACTCTAGCTCTAAAGAGCTCAGCCATTTTTAACACATCTAATCTGTTGGTATCATCAGCCTTGACCTTTATCATAGTCATGCCACGATAAACGGCGCTTCCGTCATCCAAACGCTGGACGGCTTCCACCTCCGGCAGCTTTTCCAGCTGCTTCATCATCTGATCCACCAGATACTCATCTCCATGTACCACCAAGGTGATACGGGAGAACTCAGGAGATTCTGTAATACCTACAGCCAAGCTGTCGATATTGAACTCCCGACGCGAAAACATACTAGCTACCCGAACCAAAACGCCGGTCCTATTTTTTACCAGAACAGACAATACGTGCTTCAAGAAAATCCCTCCTATACCATCTGCTCAAGAATTTTGTCTAACAAGTTTTCGTTGAGCTTTGTCTATTATCACTCATTCCTAGTAATTTGTCAACCTTTTCTGTAAATAAATATTACACCTTGTATTTTCTGATTGGATTTTCGTCTTTTATTAATCCACAAAACTCTATTTTTGAGTTTTTTTCCACTAGGAAATTACATTACTCCACATATGCAAGACTTTTATATTTACACTAAAATAAAAGTGTAAAAACTGTAACATTCTACTACCATTTTTTGTAAGGCAGCTTTATCAGGCTGGAATTGTAATACCTAGCCTCTCCAGAAACTTCCCGGTCAATCCAAATAGGCAAAGCCAAGGCCGTATTCTCTGAAGGAAGCTCTGCCTCTGCCACAGCCAGCCCTTCATTATCTCCAGCAAATATATCTATCTCCCAAAGCTGCTGTCCATGCTGCTCCAGATACCGAGTCTTTTCCACCAAAGGGCAGAGACACAATTCCTCCAGCATTTGACTGGCTTCCTCATAGGGAATTTCATATTCCAGCTCTGTACGGGATATGCCCTTATTTTTTCCCTTAATGGTAAGATAGCCCTTGGCTCCCTTGGTACGTACCCGTACCGTCCGCTCAGGATCTAGTGAAAGATAGCCCTGACGAATCTCCAGCCCCGGACTTTGAGGCTGCCACAGCTCCCTTTTAATGAGAAACTTACGCTCAATCTCCTTGGTCACCTTAATGCCCCCTTTTAGCCTTTGCTTATTGCTCCCCGATGATTCTAACCTCTGGGAAAAGCTTCACGCCATTCTTGGCATAAACCCTATCCTGCACCTCTTTAATAAGATTCAGTACATCTGCTGCTGTAGCATTGCCAGAATTTACCACAAAACCTGCATGCTTGGTGGAAATCTGCGCTCCACCTACCTGCAAGCCCTTCAGACCGGTTTCGTCAATAAGGGTGCCAGCAAAATATCCCTGAGGACGCTTGAAGGTACTGCCTGCACTTGGCATTTCCAAAGGCTGTTTGCTTTCCCGCCGCTGGGTAAAATCATCTATCTTGGCCTGAATAGCTTTCTTGTCTCCCGAAGCCAGCTCCAGAGTAATCTCGCAAATTGCCTGTCCATTATGCTGGAAGACGCTGTGGCGGTAGCCAAAATCCAGTTCATCCTTCTCGTAGGTAAGAATCTTGCCATTGTGGGTAACAGTCTTGACCTGCACCACAATACCTGACATATCACCATCGTAGGCACCCGCATTCATAAATACTGCTCCACCAAGACTACCTGGTATGCCACAGGCAAATTCCATGCCTGTCAGCCCATTTTCCGCGGCAAACTGGGATACATGCTTTAAATAGGCACCTGCCCCTGCAATAATTCTATTTCCCTCACAGCGCTTGTAGCTCATAGGAGCGTGCATCTTGATAACAGCCCCCCGGATTCCCTTATCCAGCACCAGCACATTGGAGCCATTGCCTAAAATAGTATGAGGAATATCATAATTCTTTAACAGCACAAATATCTGGGAAAGCTGGTCCATATTAGCAGGAAAAAGCAAATAATCTGCCGGCCCGCCAATATTAAAGGTGGTATGCTTGCTCATAGGCTCACTAACAAAAAATTGCTCCTGCCCAAGCAAAGCACTGGCTTCTCTAATAAAATCCTGATTTAACGACATATCATCATTTCCTTATCTATAATTTCATAATAATTCACTGATACACACCTGCAAAAAAGTTGTGTCAGTATCAATAATTATACTAATATTTCATACATTTGTAAAAGGTATTATTGTTACACCTGACAAATTAATGTATAATAATAAGTAATTATTTTACTGGAGTTTGTATTTATGCGAAAACTTTTTATTTGTTTTTTCTCATTTTTAACTATTATTTGCTGTTTTACTATATTATGCATATTTCTCACGGAAAAAACTGACCTGCTGGGCCTGAAAAATTACCGTGTTTCTGCCAGCTTTACAGAAGAAAATGGAGATACACTGCTGTCCTGGAGCCGTTACCCCTATCCCTGCTTTTACCAGGTAGATACTTATTACAAAACCACAGGTCTGGTGAAAGGAGAACCTGAATACCACAAGGTTGCCTCAGCCTATACCATGAACGATACCTATGTGGTACCTCCTACAGCTATTCCTGCCTATTACAGGATTACAGCTTATGGCATCTTTGGCAAGGTTTCTGATGATGAAACCATGATTCCTAATGGGAATTACCGGGAGCCAATTCGTCCGATTCCCATTACCAAATATCCTGCCGATAAACCTGCCAGTCTGAAGCCATTTCTTATTTGGCACAGTATTCCTGATGGGGTGCTCTATGAACTGGAGCTTTTATCTGGACCGCCAGATACGGAAAACACCCAGAGCTTTTCCACAGTAAATCATCTCTATGGCACCAGACAGGTATTTACCAATGGCCTACAGATTGATTTAACACCCTACAGTAATTTGCCAGTTGTGTACTGGCGAGTTCGTGCTCTAAACCTGCGTCATGAGCCTCTGGGAGTTTATTCCACGGCAGAACCTATCTACATGGATGCCCACAAGGCTGTTCCTAATAAGCCTGTATTGAACAAATTTGATAGAATGCCTGATTTTAGCCAGCCTATCTATCCAGTATTTACATGGATTCCTATTCTGGGGGCAGAACGCTACGAGGTGGAGCTTTTAACCAAGCCACCTACCCAGGAAAACAATACGACCCCTACCCCAGACCGCTATTGGGCTAAAACTGTGGACAGCTCCTTTAGCTGCTACGATGAATATGCCAGATATTATGCAGGTACCTACTATTGGCGGGTTCGAGGGCTGGATGCCAATGGCAATACAGTAGGAGTTTATTCCGATACCGATAGCTTTCAGGTGCCAAATCATATCACACGACCTTTAGTGGCTGCCTTTGGGGACAGTATTACCCACGGCGGCGGTGCGGTTTCCTTTTCCCCAGCCAGTCTGGAGTACAGCTACACCACCTATATGGATGAACCATGTATCAATCTAGGTCGCAGTGGAGATACCTCCACCACTACCTTGGCCAGATTCGATAGAGATGTCCTGCCACTCAGGCCACGGAATCTTTTAATTATGACTGGCTCCAACAGTCTGAGAGCTACCCATATCACCGGTCAAATGGTGATCAATGATCTAAAGCAGATTGTAAAAAAATGTCAGGATAACGATATTCGGCCTATTCTTATGACCTTGCCTCCTATCAATCCTGATAATATCATGTTGGCCTTCCACACGCCAACAGATCCTAATTGGCACAACAAACTGGAGGAAATTAATCGTTATATTCGCCAGCAAAAATACTATATTGATTTGGAGCCTTATTTTTATGATAACACCCATACCATTATGGCACCAGAGTGGGCCAATGATGGCTTACATGCGGATATTCGTGGCAAAATGGTAATCGGCGAAGTTATTAATATGCATAAGGATTTATTTAAGAATTAAAAAAGACTCATGGGATGCCCTATGTGTACCGACCCCAAAAAGTTAGACCTAAAATCTAATTTTTGGAGGTCGGTTTTTTTGGCAAAATATAGTTATGAA
>CAKPYV010000019.1 GCA_934203205.1 uncultured Anaerovibrio sp.
ATTCCGTGGCATAAAAATATCCGGGCAGTATATAACTACCCGGATTATAAGGTCTAACTTTATGGGGTCACTACACATGGGGGCTATTGGTTTCTGTGATTTTTATGTTATAATTAAACATCTAGATTTGAGAAAACATCTATTAAATAATAGAAAGGGTTTTGTATTTGAGTATTTTGAATGTTGAGCATATGTCTCATGGTTTTGGCGGGCGGACTATTTTTGAGGATGCTTCTTTTCGGTTGCTAAAGGGAGAGCATATTGCTCTGATTGGTGCTAACGGTGAGGGCAAATCCACCTTTTTGTCCATTATTACTGGTCAGATGACACCAGACGAGGGCAAGGTGGAATGGGCCAAGCGAGTAACCACTGGTTATCTGGATCAGCATGCTGTTCTTAAGCCTGGGATGACCATCCGTGATGTACTGAAAACAGCCTTCGATGAAATGTACAAGCTGGAGCAGGAAATGCTAGCGGCCTATGACAAAATGGCTGAGGCTACCCCAGAGGAAATGGACAAAATGATGGCTGATGTGGGGGATATTCAGGATATTTTGGAGGCCCACAGCTTCTATACCTTGGACAGCAAAATCGAGGAGGTAGCTGGAGGCCTGGGCCTGCGGGATATTGGTCTGGACAAGCCGGTAGATGCTCTTTCTGGTGGACAGCGCACCAAGGTCCTGTTGACCAAGCTGCTGCTGCAAAGTCCAGACATATTGATTTTGGACGAGCCAACAAACTTCATGGATGTGGAGCATATAGAATGGCTGAAAACCTATTTGCAGGGGTATGAGAATGCCTTTATTCTGGTATCCCATGATGTACCATTCCTGAATGCGGTTACCAATGTTATCTATCATGTGGAAAATGCTACTCTCACCAGATATACTGGCAGCTACGAGAAATTCCAGGAAATGTACGCCATCAAGCGCCGTCAGGAGGATGCAGCCTATGAGCGGCAGCAGGCGGAGATTGCCAAGGAAAAGGACTTCATACAGCGAAACAAGGCCAGAGTGGCTACTAGAGGCATGGCTAATTCCCGTCAGAAGCGTTTGGACAAAATGGAGCTGTTGGAAAAGCGCACGGAAAAACCAAAACCTCATTTCAATTTTCAGATGGATAGAACCCCTAGTCGTTTTGTAATTGAAGCCAAGCGGTTGGTACTGGGCTATGATACTCCTTTGACCAATCCTGTAGACATTCAGTTGGAGCGGGGCAAAAAGGTGGCTCTCCGTGGGGTTAACGGTTTAGGTAAAACCACTTTGCTGAAAACCCTGCTAGGCCAGATAAAGCCTATAGCCGGCCATATAGAGCTGGGAGAATTTGTTTCTCCCGGATATTTTGAGCAGGAATCCAACCGTGGCAATGATAATACCGCCATTGAGGAAATCTGGCAGGAATATCCCGGCATGACTGAGTTTGAAGTGCGCTCTGCCTTAGCAGCCTGTGGCCTAACCAATGAGCATATTACCAGCAAAATGATGGTATTATCTGGTGGTGAAGCAGCCAAGGTAAGACTGTGCAAGATTATGCAGAAGCCAGTGAATCTGCTGGTGCTGGATGAGCCTACCAATCATCTGGATGTGGAGGCCAAGGCAGAATTGAAGCGAGCCTTGAAGGAATACAAGGGTTCCATTCTGCTGGTATCCCATGAACCGGATTTCTATGAGAACTGGGTAGACAGCATTTGGAATATCGAAGGCTGGACAACAAAAATTATTTAAAAATATATCCCTGCTATGATGAGGCAAAGCATGATGTTTTAAATTGCTTTGTTGAATCTTAGGCAGGGGTATTTTTTTGCCTGCTTTTACTATTGAAAGAAAATGAGATTAATATTGAGATTCATTCTTATTAACAATAAAAGGCATTGATAATTAAATTCATTATAGAATTAGTCTTAAATATAGTAGCTGTTATAGTTAATTAGAAAAAGAATACAAAATACTTATGAAATTAAGTTTTTGATAATTTTACAAGTATTTTATAATGTAGTAAAATGTGAGTTGTAGTTGGGAACAACTGCGATATGGAATAGCTATATATCTGTCATAATCTATAGGTATATAGCAGCTGCTTCCTGCCTATGTGGTTATGAAAGTGGCTAAGGCTTTATTATTAGGAGGAATTGTTATGTTTCAGAAGACAGATTTTTGGATTGGCTTGGCTGTCGGTGCTGTTGCCGGCGTATTCGGCTATCGCTTCATGCAGGAGCGTGAGCAGCAGATGAACGCTATCCAGGCAGCTCCAGCAGGTCAGGTTCCATTGGCTGAGCTTCAGCGTCAGAAGGAGGAGCTGGAGGATCTGATTGCAGCTCAGGAAGCTGCCAAGGCTGAGTAATTTTCCAACAAAGACGGAGGTTGTTGCATGCATGATTCGTATAGTAGCATCATAGAGAGTGCAGCAGCCTCTTTTTTGGACTTTAAAAGAAAATTGGGGCGATAATATGACATTGGACAATATGAAAAAATCTTTGAAACAGCTTCCTCTGTCTGTACCTATGGCAGCCTCGGCAGTTATGACTGCGGCTTCCCTGGCAGGTAAAAACAAGCAGCTCCATTTTTGGAGTGGTGTATGCTGGCTGGGACTATCAGCGGTACATACTTGGCAGCATTGCACCAAGGTGAAGAACGATATTCAAAAGGGCGTGAAAAAAATGGGAATCATGGATTTTGTGAATATCCCTAAAAATAAAATAGATATGTTTATCCGTACCGTAGAGGTGGCTGCCTATGTGCCAGGTCGAGTGCGTCTGTACAGCAAGCAGCTGATAGGCAATCCTGCCAACTGCCGCAAGGTCAAGGATTATCTAAGAAGCTACAAGGAGCTTAGCGAAGTAGAGGTTAATGAAGTAACTGGCTCTATTCTGATAAAATACACCCCTCAGCTTCTTCATACCAACAAGGAGCTGACTAAGGTAGAAGAATATATCAAAACCCATGTAAGGAGGTAATTCTATGTCGTTTGTTTCCGGAATTATGATGGGAGCCTCCATAGGCACAACCATTCATGATATGATTGCCGGCAAAAAGGCAAGGGGAGGCTTTAGCGGTCAGGCTAATTACGCTGTTGGCAGACAAAATGCTCCTGTAGAGTTAAAGCCAGCTTCTGTGCCTGAATTTGCTTTGGTTAGCAGTCTGGCTGGACGCCGCCGCTATCGTATGGCCGCTCTGATGGATAATGGCCCTTTGGCAAAGCTTTTGGAGCAGCAGCTGGCTCGTTTGGAAATAGTCTTGGAGGTAAAGGCTAATCCTACTACTGGCAGTTTGCTGATAGAGTTTTATCCATCTGAGGAAAATGAGGTTGCTATGAATAATTTCATGGAAAAGCTCCGTCAGCGTATGATTGTGGTGGAGGCAGAGGACAATCCTACTTTTAAGGAACCTACTTCCTATGCTAAAAGCTGGAGTTCAACGGGTTCCTTCCTAAACAAACAGGTACGCAGCATTACCGGCAATAGCTTTGATATTTCCGCTTTGATTTCTCTGATCTTTTTGATTAGAGGTATTAGAAAATGCCTGATTCTAGGTCAGCGTCCAACAGGCCCATCCATGATTTGGTGGGCTTTGCATCTAATGAAGGGATGGCGAGGATGATGAAATCCTTTAATAGTTGTCGTGTGCCATTGCAGGTTCGTCTTTCTGTACAGGAAGGGCGTATGCTGGGAGCAAGGCTTCGTGCCCTGTCCTCTGTGGTATCTGTGGCAGTAAATAATAATTTTGTTACCATTTGGTATCGTGGCTCTCTGCCTGCTATGCAGATACAGACCATGGTAAAATCAGCCTGCAAGGCCAGCGGTCCCTCTCAGGAGGAGACTATGGATATGGCTGATTATCGTCGGGAGGCCATTATTTCCGTAGGCAGTTTTGCAGCCATGCAGATACTCAAAAAGGTATCTCCGGCGGCCTTTGTCAGCTGTAAGGTGCTAAGGAGTCTGATGATACTTTACATTGCCCGTAATTTTATCCGCAATGGTGTTACAGGACTGGTAAGAGATAATAGGCCTAATGCAGATACTCTGACGGCTACCGCAGTTATTGCCTCTGTATTAGCCGGCAAACCTGAATCCAGCCTGAGCCTGCTGGCTCTTTCCAATGGTGCAGAAATGCTTACCAGTTACGCTGCGGAAAAGGCCAGAAGCAATATTTCCGGTCTGTTGGATTTGAATCAGCCTTATGTATGGCTGGTGGAAAACGGCGTAGAGCGCAAGATTCCTGTACAGGAGCTGAAGGTGGGAGATATTATCGCTTCCCATACTGGTGAAAAAATCTGTATTGATGGCCGTGTCCTGGAGGGAACTGCTGCCGTAAATCAGGCTTCTATTACCGGTGAGTCTGCTCCTGCCATGAAGCGGAAGGGGTTGTCTGTATATGCCGGTAGTGTGGTTGAAGCTGGCGAATTGCAGATTGTAGTAGAAAAGGTAGGCAAAGATACTTCCTTGGCCCATATTGTGCATTTGGTAGAGGAAGCTCAGACCCGCCGGGCTCCTGTACAGAATTTTGCGGATAGCATGGCCAATCTGCTGGTGCCTATTTCCTTCCTGGGAGCTGCCATTGTTTATGGTGCCACCAGAGATTGGCAGAGGGTGTTGAATCTTCTCTTTATTGATTTCTCCTGTGGCTTGAAGCTGTCTACCGCTACCGCTATTTCTGCTTCCATTGGCGCCGCTGCCAAGAAGGGTATTCTGGTTAAGGGCGGCAACTATATTGAGGCCTTGGCAGAAACCGATACTGTTGTTTTGGACAAAACTGGTACCATTACTGTAGGCGTGCCTCAGGTTGCCAAAATTTATACCGCCAATAATGTGGAAGAAAAGGAAATGCTGCTTTTGGCCGCTTCGGCAGAACAACATTCTGTCCATCCTTTGGCGGTAGCTATTCACAAATATGTGAAGGAGCATGAATGGACTGTACCTCAGCACAAAACCTCCAAAACCGTGGTAGCTCGTGGCATGAGTGCCACTGTACCTGCCTTTGAGGATTATCAGGGGGGAGAGGTGCTGGTAGGCAGTGCCAAGTTTATGACGGAAAGCGGCGTTGCCGGTATAGATAAGTTCACATTGGAGGATTTGACCATGGGCTATATCTATGTAGCCTGCAATGGTCAGCTTATGGGTGTCATCGGTATCAAGGATCCAATTCGTCCTTTGATGAAAAAGACTCTTAATCAGATGCGCCGTTATGGTGTGGATGAAATTGTGATGTTGACAGGAGATTCCAAGGCTGTAGCTGCCAAGGTAGCTCAGGAAATGGATATTGATTCCTATCATGCAGAGGTATTGCCAGAGGATAAGGCCAACTATGTGATGAAGCTGAAGAAGCGGGGTACTGTTATGATGGTTGGTGATGGCATCAACGATGCACCAGCTTTGGCTTTTGCCCATGTAGGTGTAACCTTGGGCAGCCGTCAGACAGATTTGGCCGCCGAATCCTCTGCCGTAACTATTCGCTCTGAGGATCCTAGCCGGTTAATAGAAGCTCAGCAGTTAGGCCGAAGAACTATGGATTTGATTCATCAGAATTTTATGGCTACCATTACTGTAAACTCTGCTGCCATGCTTATGGGTGCCCTAGGGGTAATCACTCCACTTTGGGCCGCAGTTATTCACAACACAGCAACCCTGGCTGTAGTATTGAATAGTGCCCGCATCTTGGCACCAGCAAAGAAAAAAATCAGAGGCTGAGTAGCTTTCCTAACAAAAAATACCATGAACTGTAACAAGGCCATATAATAGGCTTGTTATCTAGCTCATGGTGTTTTTTTTATGCTATAAAATTGATGGGACTGGTTTGTCAGCTATTCTGCTGGGGAGGGAGGCAGCTGTCCCTTTTTACTATATAATGAGGCACAATGATTTTTGTGGCACTCATACCAGGATTTTCAATCATGTCAATTAGCTGAGAGCCAGCCTCCATGCCCAGCTGTCTGGAATTAACATCAATGGTGCTAAGAGCCGGGGTGGAAAGCTTGACCATAACAGAATTGTTAAAGGTTAGAATGGACAAATCCTCTGGCACCTTGATATTCAGTTCATGGCAAAGCTGCAAAGTGGCCAAAGCCACAGTATCGTCAACAATCAGCAGGGCAGTAGGCCGATTATCGCTTAGCAAAAGACGAGCCAGACTACTATTTTTGTCCAAAGGCATGGTAATACCACAAATCAGGTAATTGTCAGGAGTATCCAGATTGTGCTGCATCATGGAAAGGCGGAAGCCCGCATTACGTTCATAGGCAAAAATCTGAGAAATATTGTCACAGACAAAGGCTATCTTTTTGTGGCCCATTTCAATCAGGTAATTGGCCGCATCCTGACCAGCCACCAGATTATCATTATCTACATAAACCGTATCATTTACATAGGCACTGGCCTTGCCAATAACCACAAAGGGAATACGGTATTGGTGCATATAATTAATCAAAGGATCATCCAAAGCGGAATAGAGGAAAACAAAGCCCTGAATCCTTTGGAGCCGTACAAGCTCCTGAATGCAAGCTAGCATTTCCTGATAGTTCTCTCCAGAAATAATCATGGTGGAGTAATGTTGCTCCATAGCAGACTGACAAATACCACGAATACAGCGAGTGACAAAGGGATTGTCATAGCCCTTTTTGTCCTGGGGTTTCATAATAATACCAATATTACGAGGTAATTTATTATGGATAGGAAAAGAATTTTTTTCGTTATTTACATTTGTTGCATTGTTTGTTGCGGAAACTTTATAGCCTAAAGTGGCAATGGCCTGCCAGACCTTTTCTCTGGTTTCGGCGCTGATAGCTGGATTGTTGTTGCAGGTTCTGGATACGGTAGCAGGAGAAACCCCTGCCAATGCAGCCACATCTCTAATAGTTACTGCCATAAAACTACTCCCTTTCTTATGGTTTGGAGCAAAATCAATACTCATATAAGCTTGTTGCACACGGTTACAGCTGTATTTACACCCTATATTTTGTATTTTTGCACAGATGGAAAATGATATTTCATAAATTTGAATAGTGTTCAACTCGATTTCAGACAAATTTAAATCTCATTTTGCTTCATTATATATAACAGGATTTTTCATATTTTAAATTTACCTTATTTAGAAAAAAAAGTCAAGCTAGCAGAAAAAAGTGTTGCATAATTTTATGAAATGTGGTTTAATATAGTTACAGTATTTCAGAAACACATTCTAGGGTAAAGCAAAAATGTTTCAGAAATATTTCATGAAATGTTATAGAAGTAGTATCATGATAACTGTAAGAAGGGGAGGAAAAAGAAAAATGTCAAAATCGGTTCTTACATCGGTGTACGCACCAATGACCGGACGGGTAATCCCTCTTAGCGAGGTTCCGGATCCAGTATTTTCCGATAAGATTCTTGGTGATGGTATTGCGATTATACCATCAGATGGTAATATCTACAGTCCTGTAACAGGTACTTTGGTTACCATTGCAGAGTCCCGCCATGCATTTGGCTTCCAGACAGCCGAGGGGGCTGAGCTGCTGCTGCATGTGGGCTTGGAAACAGTTTCTCTGAAGGGTAAGCCTTTTGATATCAAGGTAAAGGAAGGCAGTCAGGTAAAGGCTGGCGATTTGATTGCAACTGTGGATCTCGATTATTTGAAAGAGAAAAACATTGCAGCTACCACACCAGTGCTGTTCTGTAATGCCGAGGCAGGAAAGCTGAATGTTCCTGCTACCGAGGGAGAGGCCAAGGCTGGCCAAACTTTGATTTACACTATTGAATCTAAGGTGGAGGAGAAGGAAGTGGCCAAGGAAGAAACCAAGCAGGCTCCAGAGCCAGCTAAGAAGAGCGGTCTTATAAATTTTGACCTGCTGCAGAATTTGGGTAAAGTATTGCTGACAGTTATTGCTGTTATGCCTGCCGCAGGTTTGGCTTTGTCAATCGGCAAGGTTTTACAGCTCTGGTGTGTAGACATCAGCGCATTGGTAACTCTGGGTTGTGTATTAGAGAATATGGGCTGGGCCCTGATTGGTAATCTGCACATTCTCTTCGCGATTGCCATTGGTGGTTCCTGGGCTAAGGAAAGAGCCGGCGGTGCTTTTGCAGCTATTATTGCTTTCTGTCTTATTAACCGCATTACCGGCAACATCTTCGGTGTTACCGGTGATATGCTGGGTAATCCTGACGCTGTGGTATATTCCCTCTTTGGTCAGGAATTGCTGGTAAAGAATTACTTTGTTAGCGTATTGGGTGCACCTGCTTTGAACATGGGTGTGTTCATCGGTATCATCTCCGGTTTCGTTGGTGCAGCTGCTTATAACAAGTACTACAACTTCCGCAAGCTGCCTGATGTACTGGCATTCTTCAATGGTAAGCGTTTCGTACCAATGGTAGTAATTGCTTATTCCGCTGTTATTTCCATCATCATGGCTTTGATTTGGCCTGTAATTCAGGGTGCTATCAACAACTTCGGTGTGTGGATTGCTAACTCTGCTGATACTGCTCCTCTGCTGGCACCATTTATCTATGGTACTCTGGAGCGTCTGCTGCTGCCATTCGGTTTGCACCATATGATTACTATTCCTGTTAACTACACCGCTTTGGGTGGCACCTATGTGGTTCAGACTGGCCTGGGTGCTGGTACTACCGTATATGGTCAGGATCCACTGTGGTTGGCTTGGGTTAACGACTTGATTAACTTCGTTAAGGCTGGCGATACCGCTTCTTACAATCAGCTGCTGGCAACTGTTACTCCTGCCCGCTTCAAGGTTGGTCAGATGATTGGTGCAACTGGTCTGCTGATGGGTTTTGCTTATGCTATGTATCGTCGTGTAGATGCTGACAAGCGTCACCTCTACAAGTCCATGTTTGTTTCTACTGCTCTGGCAACTTTCCTGACTGGTGTTACCGAGCCTATCGAGTTCATGTTCATGTTCTGTGCTATGCCTTTGTACATTGTTTACGCTTTGATTCAGGGCTGTGCTTTCGCTATGGCCGGTGTAATTCATTTGAGATTGCATTCCTTTGGTAATCTGGAGTTTATCTCCCGTCTGCCAATGGTAAGCAATGCAGGCCTCATGGGCGATGTTGTAAACTTCCTTATTACCTGCGTAGCTTTCGCTATTATTGGTTATGTTGTGGCTTACTATGCTATTGGCAAGTTCCAGTTTGCTACTCCAGGTCGCCTGGGCAATTACAGCGATAGCGAGTCTGATGAAGAAGATGGCAAGTCTTCTGGTAAGAAGGGCGATGGCAACAGCCAGGCCGAGCGCATTATTGCTCTGCTGGGTGGTCGTGAAAACATTGAGTTGGTAGATTCCTGCTTTACCCGCCTCCGTGTAACTGTTAAGGATGGCAGCAAGGTAGCAGATCTGAAGGCCTGGAAGGCAGAGGGTGCTCAGAGCCTCTTTGTTAAGGGCAATGGTATTCAGGCGGTATATGGTCCAAAGGCTGATGTACTGAAGTCTGATATTAACGATATTCTTTGATAACCCCTTCTCCATGTTTAGCACGATGGTAATACTGTGGCAGGCCCCCAATACCTGCCATAGTATATATCATCCCCTTAGCTAAGGAGAATAAGTATATTTAATCAATCTTGTTATAGCCTAATAAGCCCATGTTAGTATTTTCTATGAGGTATATAAAATGAAATTAATGACAATAAATACACATAGTATTTTGGAAGAAAACTACATAGGCAAAATGGAAAGTTTTGTGAAGGCAGTGGCTCAATTACAGCCAGATATTATTACCATGCAGGAAGTTAATCAGACAGCTGATGCTCCCAAGGCGATAGCGGTATTGCAGCTGAATCGTACCTACAACAATCAGGAGCCGCGACAGCTAAAGGCAGATAATCATGCTGCCAAGGTAGCAGAGGCTCTCCGCAAGGCAGGTATTGAGTACAATTGGACTTGGCTGCCAATGAAGCTTGGCTATAGTATGTATGATGAAGGTATGGCAGTTTTTTGTCGCAAGCCTATTGCAGAAACAAATGTGGTTCTGTTAAGCAGTGACGGTGACTACGCTAATTGGCGCACCCGTTATGCTTTGGGGATTCGACCTGCTGGCACAGAGGATTGGTTTTATTCCATCCATATGGGCTGGTGGAATGATGAAGAGGAACCTTTTGGCAATCAGTGGGAAAAGCTGCAGACTGCCGTAAAAGAAAAAAATCATCAGGGAAAAATCTTCTTGATGGGTGATTTTAACAGCCCAGCTCAGATTAGGCATGAGGGCTATGATTTGATAAAAGAAAGCGGCTGGCAGGATACCTATCTTCTGGCAGAGAAGAAGGATGCCGGCAACACTGTACGAGGTGTTATTGATGGCTGGCGAGATAAGCTTAGTCAGGAGGACATGCTGAAGGGCATGCGGATTGACCATATCTGGTGCAGTGAGATGGTAAAGGTTCGTTCCAGTAGAACCTGTTTTGATGGAAATAATGAGCCGGTGGTTTCGGACCATTTCGGACTGCTAATAGATGTGGAGGACTGAAAAATGATGAAGAGAAAAGCAGGCATATTGCTGCCAATCAGCAGCTTGCCATCCCGTTACGGTATTGGCTGTTTTGATGAGGCAGCCTACAAATTTGTAGACTGGCTGCAGACAGCAGGACAGCATTACTGGCAGATTTTGCCTTTGGTGCCTACAAGTTATGGTGATTCACCTTATCAGTCCTTTTCCACCTTTGCAGGCAATCCATATTTCATTAGCCTGGACAAGCTGGTGGAAGCAGGCCTTTTGACTGAAAAGGAAATCAAGGCTGTGGACATGGGCAAAAAAGCTGATGATATTGACTATGCTAAGCTGTACGAGGGTCGTTATAAGCTCTTGCGCAAGGCCTATGAGAAGAGCCGTATCAGCGAGAATCAGGATTTCCAGCAGTATTTGGCTGACAATGGCTGGTGGCTGGAAGATTATGCTCTCTTCATGGCTTTGAAGGACAGATTTGAGGGCAAGTGCTGGAATGAATGGCCAGAGGATATTCGTCTCCGCTGGGGCTATTCCATGGACTATTACCGCAAGGAACTGTATTTTGATATTGAGTTCCAGATGTTCATGCAGTATCTTTTTGCTAGACAGTGGCAGGAGCTGAAAGCTTATGCCAATAGCAAGGGCGTGGAAATCATCGGTGATATTCCTATCTATGTAGCTATGGATAGTGCCGATACCTGGTCCCATCCAGAGCTGTTCCAGCTGAATGAGAAGTGCGAGCCTTTGGCTGTAGCTGGCTGTCCTCCAGATGGTTTTTCTGCTACAGGCCAGCTTTGGGGCAATCCGCTTTACAACTGGGATTATCATAGAAACACCAGCTTTGACTGGTGGATGAGCCGTCTCTGGTATGCTTTCAATATGTATGATGTGCTGCGTATTGACCACTTCCGTGGTTTTGATGAATACTACAGCATTCCATATGGTGCCAAGGATGCCGTTAATGGTCATTGGGAAAAAGGCCCAGGCATTGATTTGTTCAACTGCATGAAGTATTGCCTGGGAGATAGACGGGTTATTGCTGAGGATCTGGGCTTTATGACAGATTCCGTCCGTCAGCTGGTAAAGGAAAGCGGCTTCCCTAATATGAAGGTGCTGGAATTTGCCTTTGATGCCCGTGATACCGGTGCGGCAGCTGATTATCTGCCACATAATTACAATAATAATTGCGTGGTTTATACAGGCACCCATGATAACGAAACCCTGCAGGGCTGGTTTAAGAGTATTAGTCCGGTGGAAATAGAGATGGTAAGAGATTATCTCTATGCACCAAAGACTCCTTTGCAGGAGTTGCACAAGCCTATGATTAATACTGCTATGGCCAGCGTAGCTGCAACCTGCATCATTCCGTTGCAGGACTATCTGGGACTGGACAACAGTGCTAGAACTAATAAGCCATCTACCGTAGGACAGAATTGGCGGTGGAGAGTCGATGCCAAGGCTCTTACCCCGGAACTGGCTGCGGAGATATATAAGTCTGTCAAAACTTATGGCAGATTGTAAAAGACTGCCGGTTGGCAAATGCTGATTGAGATGGTCTATTACCAAGCCCCTCTAAAGTATTAAGATAAATGACACTGCAATATACTGCTGTACCCTACATCGCATTACACCCCGCAGTAGTTTATTGCACCCAATAGCAGTCCTCATATGTGTGAATGAGGGCTGCGGGGGGGACTGGGTAAATTTTTTGGAGAAAATGAGAGAATTGTGGGAGGAGTTTCTATTATGAAAAAGAAGTTAGCAAGTCTGGCTGCTGCTATGGCATTAACCGCTGTTATGGGTGGAACTGCAATGGCAGCTGAGGGTAGCCTGGCAGATGTACCAAAGGACCACTGGAGCTATGAGGCTGTAAATCAGTTGGTTAAGGATGGCATTATCGAAGGAATGCCTGATGGTACTTATGCTGGTGATCGTGCTATCAGCCGTTATGAGATGGCTGTTATCGTGGCTAGAGCTACCGATAAGCTGGAACAGGCTAATATTGCTGACCGTGCTCTGATTGAGAAGATGCAGTCTGAGTATGATAGCGAGCTGAAGACAATTAAGGATGATGTTGCTGATCTGAAGGAAAAGGTTGGCAAGGTTAACTTCTATGGTTTTATGCGTGCCCAGTATGATCATGATGACAAGGATACCCACGGTGTAGATCGTAGCAACGACCGTACCTATTTGGATTTGCGGGCTGACTACAAGGTAAATGACAACTGGACCGTAAAGACTCAGGTTGAGACTCATCATCGTTATAGCGACGATGGCAGCTTCAATACTGGTTTTAGCAAGTATTCCCAGAAGACTTGGTCCGGCCATGATGGTAACATCAAGCGCGTTTGGGTAGAAGGTAATTTTGCTAACGGTGGCTGGGTAAACATTGGTCGTGCATGGAGAGGCTTGGGCTTCCAGAATGTTCTGCTGGGTACTGAAACCGATGGTATTCAGGCAGGTATTCCTATTAAGGGCACAGGCCTGACTGCTAGCGCAATCTATGCTTCCGGTACTGGTACTGGCGACAAGGAAGCTATCTACGGTATTGGTACTTGGGGTTCTGTAGGTCATTGCGTAGATATCAATCTGAACTATGTAAAGAGCGATATGAGCAAGGGCGACAGCTATAGCACTGGTGAAATTGCAGGTTACAGCAGTTCCTCCATTACTAATGGTGTATTGACCTTAGGGGATCCAGTATATAATACTACTACAGTTCCTCGCGATAATGCTTTCGTTCTGTCCACTGGTATTGATGTGGCCAAGAATGTACGCTTCCTGGCCGATTACATCCAGACTAATGCAGATGATGAGAACAAGTCCATCGCTACCCGTATCAACTATAAGGGTACTGATTTGAATGATCCAGGTTCCTTTGGTCTCTATGCCCGTTACTTCAAGTATGGCGAAAACGGACAGATTGCCGGTGATGATGAGTGGGGTTCTACTCCATTCGGCTCCAAGGGCTGGATTGTAGGCGTTAAGTATGTGCCTGTAAAGAACGTAGAGTGGGAGACTCTCTACAGCCAGCAGAAGTGTGGTTACGCAAGTTCCGATCCATTCGATCGCAGATTGTTCCGTACCCAGGTTGATTTCCACTTCTAATAATCCCTTTTTCCCTCAGGGGAAAGTTCGTAAACCTTATAACCCCACCTGATATGTATAGACAGTGAGCTCCTGCACCTCTGCAGGAGCTCATTGTGGTTTGCGGATGTATTCTGATTTGCCGAGATAAATGCTAATCTTAGCAATGGCATACATATACGATTTCTGTAGGCATGGCATATACCCTCCAGGCACGCTCGCGCTATATTGATGTGCCTCACGCTGCTAAACTCATTTAATCACATGAAAAGCTTCACGATGTTCATCTTTTCATGGCTTAAATTCGTTAAGAAGCGAGGCACATCGATATACCTGTGAGGGTATATGTCATGCCTTCTATTTTGTGTATTCATTGCACCTTCCTGCTTTGGCACTGTTTGAAATTACCTATTTTATACGAAGATAACAGAATTATTATGGATTGGCAGTATCGATAAGCCTTGATGATTCGACAACAGCCGGAGGGGCATGACACTTTTGCGTCGGGAGACTCCTGCTTTTGCGTAGCAAAAGTGGCCCCGGTGGCACTCTCTACCATTCCGGTCAATGTGAATTGGCTCAGCGACAAGCGGTATCTCTGCGTAAGGATAAACCATCAGATAGGGCCATTAAGTCGGACAGAGCAAAAGTCGTTATGACCGCAGGCTGTATTTCGATAACCCACTGACATAACGAGTTTCATTTCAAATATTTAGGGAGATAGGCAACTCTGCAAATCAGAATTTGACATATAAATTTTATTGCTATACAATATGAATTAGTGTGAAAATTGAATATGAATAATAGGTGTCTGTCAATCAGACTTAATAGAGAATCCGGTAAAAGCCGGAACGGTCCCGCCACTGTAAAGCAGAGAAAGGCACAAAATGTCACTGGAAGTTATTTCTGGGAAGGCGTGCCAGACGATGAAGCCAAGTCAGGAGAACTGCCTATTATGATTACCGTTAGGCAAAAATTTTGCTGTACCTGCGAGTGATGGGAAGGGAATCTTGATACATTGATTAGTCAAATTTTTAGTGTGTATTTCTTAGAAATGATAGCCTCTCCTCTGGGTAGAAAATTGCCCAGCGGGAGAGGTTTTTTGTATAGGAGGTTAATCATGAAAAAGAGAAAAGGGTTATCCTTGGCGATTGCCATTGCCCTGACGGCCAGCACAGGAACAGTTTTTGCAGCGCCAGATAATGCTGACACAAAAGTTGAAACCACAGAAGTACAGGTATCAACAGTAGATGAAGAAACTGATGTATATAATATGGATGATACCATTGTAACAGCTACCCGTACCACCAAGAAGGATGTAGATGTTCCTGCTTCTACAGTGATTTTAACAGCAGAGAAGATTAAGGAAAGCGGTGCAACCAATGCAGCCGAAGCCTTGTCCAAGGTAAATGGTTTTACCTATAAATCCATGGGAGCCAGAGGGGCCTCTATGGGTACTATGAATAATGAGCTAGGCATACGTGGTCACCGCAATGGCACCTTGGTATTGCTCAATGGCAATCCTGTATCTTGGCGTGGCAAATACAATCTGGAAATGATACCTGCCCAGAATATTGAGCGCATTGAAATCGTCAAGGGTGGCGGCTCTGTACTTTATGGCAGTGAGGCTGTAGACGGCGTTGTCAATATTATTATGAAGAAACAGGCAACCAATGAAGTGTCCATGGGGGTAGGCAATTTTGGTCAACAAAATTATACCCTCAGTGCAGGAGATGATATTTTTGGCCTCCATTATTCCTTTGACCGTTGGGGTGAACAGGATGGTGTCAGCAATAGTGAGGTTGCATCTAAAGCCTTTGATGGTGCTACTAGGACAGATTTGCACAATGTAGAAAAGCGGAATATTGGCTTTACCTTCAATATCAATCCTAGACTACAGCTTTCCTATGATAATTTCCAGACGAAAGCAGATTATCGTAGATTTGTTAGCCGAGTAGATAAAACCACCAAGGGGGTAACTGTAGGCGAGCAGTTCAATGGCCGAGAATATACCACTGAGCAGCATGTTACTCAGTTAAATTATAAGGATAAAGACTGGAAAATTGGCGGTTTTTGGAATACAGGGGTAGTAGAGTCTCAGGGGCCAACTTTTATTTCATCGACAAAAAAGACTCCTAATGGTTTTTACAATACCAGAGAGCGCAACAATAGCTATGGCCTAGACGTGCAAAGAAATTGGCGTATTGGCGAAAAATCCACGGCTATCATGGGCTTTAATATGGAAAGAGAGCAGTACAAGAAGCTGGCTGCATATAGCACTGCTGCCAAAGATACTCAGGATAGAAGCAGAAATATTTGGGGTGTATTTGGTCAGTGGGAGCAAAAATTTGATGACAAGAACACAGGTATTTTTGGCTTGCGGGAAACCTGGACTTCTGGAGCAGCAGAGAACTATAGTAATTGCAGCGGTTCCCTCCAATGGCTTCATAAGATGAATGAAAATAATAATCTCTATGCCAGCATCAATTAGTCCTTTATTATGCCAACCTTTGCTCAGATGTTTGGTTCAAGTGCTCTGGCAATTCCGGCGCCAAATCTGAAGCCAGAAACAGGTGTAAATTATGAAATTGGCTGGAAACAGGTTCACAATAATCATAGCTGGAAAGTAGCAATTTTTCATAGTGATATCAAGGATAATATTACCGCTAATTGGGATAAGAACAAACAATCTTATACCTACAATAATGAGGATTTCCGCAATACCGGTATTGAGCTTTCCTGCGATATTAGTACCAATAATGGCTGGTCTTATCAATACGGTATTACCTGGCAGAATCCAGAGTCCAAAAGCGAAGCCAAGGGGGGTTATTGGGATCGCACCCAGGGTAAGCTGCAGCTGACAGGAGGCATTTCCTACAAAAAGGATAAATGGACTAGTGCCTTGACAGGCTCCTATCTATACAATAGAGTACAGTCCCCTTCTAAGGCACATTCCTATGAATGTAAGCCATATTTCCTGACTAGCTGGCGTACCAGCTATGCGCCAGATGATGCTACAGAGTTGGCCTTGACTATTAACAATGTATTGGATAGAGATGATGTTGCCATGCATACAGGCTCTGACTACTATGTAGCCCCTATCAACTATATGTTAAGCTTCAATTACCGTTTCTAATATTTGTCGATGAACAGGTCTGAATTTAGTTCAGGCCTGTTTTTGGTTGGGTAAAATAGTTCGCTAATCACTTAGTTATATTCCCTTAGGCGGTAACCGCTGCAGCAAAGGACGCTGGTTGGGAAATCTTTTTGTTGTAGAAGCCGGGCGTGAGGTGGAGCAAAAAATTGGCTGGAATGTTATCAATCCTGCCATGCAGGTAGCCAAAATGCAGGATGGTTATTTATGATGATAAATATGAAAAAAGTTTTTTGGTAAATTCGATTTTCGGTAAATTATGATTTGCCGAATTGTCTATCTCCTCAAATATTGTAAATGAAAGTCGTTATGTCAGAGGGTTATAGAAATACAGCCTGCGGTCATAACGACTTTTGCTCTGTCCGACTTAATGGCCCTATCTGATGGTTTATCCTTACGCAGAGATACCGCTTGTCGCTGAGCCAATTCACAGAGGCCGTAATGATAGAGAGTGCCACCGGGGCCACCTTTGCTGCGCAAAAGCAGGAGTCTCCCGACGCAAAAGTGTCATGCCCCTCCGGCTGTTGCCGAATCATCAAGGCTTATCGATATTGTCAATCCCAATAATTCTGCTATCTTCGTAGAACATAGTTCGTTTCAGATAGTGCCAAGGCAGAAAGGTGCAATGAATACACAAAATAGAAGGCACATCAATATAGCGCGAGCGTGCCTGTAAGGGTATATGTCATACCTGCAGAAATCGTATATGTATGCCATTGTTAAGATTAGCATTTAGCTTTATAAATCAGAATTAGCAAGCTATTAGGTAGAGGAAAACAAATATATTTATCTGGCAGGAGTGGTGGGAGGACTTTACGAAAAGGGGAAAATATAGTACAATAAGAAAACACTATAAAAGAAGAGGTGGACAATTTGAAAATTTTAGCCCGTCATCTCACCATAGATATGTACAAATGCAAGGCCTCCTGTTTTGGCAGTGCCCAGGAGCTTATGTCCAAGGTGAATGAGCTGCTGCAGGAGACTAAGCTTGAAATACTGAATACCATGAATCAGGAGATGCCAGACGGCCATATTGCTGTTATGGTGGTATTCCCAGAGGGGCACATGACCTTCCATGCTTTCCCTGAGCTGAGATATGTTTCTGCAGATACCTTCCTGTGTCAGCAGACTGCGGCACCAGAGCTTTTGTTTAACAGCTTCCGTCGTTATTTCAAGCCGGAAAAGACCAAGACAACCCTGTTGCGCCGTGGAGATTTTGGGGAGGTAAAGGATATGAAGCCCAAATACCAGACTCGTATGGCGCCGGTTCGTAAGATTCGTAATGCTGGCAGCAAGGTGATTCGCACCTTGACTCGCAAATCAAATTAAATAATTATTGTGTGTAGAATGTCCTTGATACGGTTTAGATAGTATCAAGGGCATTTTTATCTTATGTCAAAAATTATCTGATAATGAGTATCCTTCATTGGTGAGTCAATATACATTGAAATATTGTTTCACGAGGATATTTTTTTACTGTAACATTATTACAGCCGTGCTAGAAAATATTGTTTTGGATAAAGATAATTGATAGAATAAAATCAGAAAAGCTAAAGAGAATGCTTCATATTTTAGGTGAAAATAAAGGAGAAGATTGTCATGAAAAAAATTGTTTTACTTTGTTCCGCAGGTATGTCTACCTCTATGCTGGTAAAGAAAATGCAGGCTGCTGCAGAGGCTGAAAACTATGCTTGTGAGATTGCTGCCTATCCAATGGCTGAGGCTGGCAACAAGGCCGCCGATGCTGATGTAGTTCTTTTAGGACCACAGGTTAGCTTTAATTTAGCCAAGGTTAAGTCACAGCTTCCAGGTAAGCCAGTAGATGCTATTGAAATGCGTATGTATGGCCGTATGGATGGCAAAGGTGTTTTGGCTTTTGCTAGAAAATTGATGGGCGAATAACTATCGAGTAACAATATAGAGAAAAGAATAATTACTACATACAAAAGGAGTTCGGGGTTATGGGTATAGGAAAAATGATGTTGGCAGCATCTATTGGAGCGTTACTGCCTATGGGATGTTATGCAGGAACAGCGTTAGCTGCTTCTGATGGTATTCATGTGGATCAGGTTGGCTACCTCACTAATCATGCTAAGATAGCCATGGTTTCATTAACGAATGCGGAAAATAGTTTTTGCCTGGTAGATGCAGTAACAGGCCAAAAAGTCTATGAAGGAAAAATAGGTGTTCAAAAGAATGATGCCATATCAGGTGATAAAGTAGCCAAGGCGGACTTTTCGGATTTTAACCAGCCAGGCAGGTACAAGCTGGTAATAGGCGGCCAGGAATCTGCTGATTTTGCAATTGGCGATAATGTTTACAGTGTAGCAGCCCTGCAAAATTGGCGTTCCTATACCTTGTCCCGCACTAATACGCCTATGGAGGATGAGGTAACTGGTCTGAAAATTACCAGCGGCCATGCTCAGGATAAGGAAGCTCAGGTATATTTTACAGATAAGCTGAACACAAAAGGTGATGTGGTAGATGTATCTGGCGGCTGGTATGATGCTGGTGATTATGGTAAATACACTACCACGGCAGCACTTGCAGCAGGGGAAATGATGATGGCTTATGAGGCATCCCCAACGAAATTCTTTCAGGGACAGTTGTTCTTCCCTCAAGGAGTAAAGGAAGAAGCGATGCCAGATGTTCTTAGCGAAGTAAAATTTGAGTTGGAGTTCCTGAAGAAGATGCAGCGCAAGGATGGCAGTACCTTCCACAAAATATCTGGTGCTCAGTGGCCAGGCTTTGACAAATCCCCTGATACAGATACACAGCAGAGGTATATTTATAGTACCTGTACTGCCAGCACTGCTATGGCAGGTGCAGCTATGGCTATGGCTGGTCGTATCTATTCGGATTATGATAAGGATTTTGCCAACGATTGCCTCAAAAGAGCCAAGGCCGTTTGGAAATATCTGGCTAAGGAAAAAGAATCTATCTATCGAGTAGACGAGGGACAGGAAAGCGGTTCTGGCCCGTATAATGATACAGATGATGCTACTGAGCGCTGCTGGCTGGCTGCCGAGCTGTTTCGTACCACTGGAGATAAGCAGTATGAGAATTATCTTATGAAGCAGCAAAAAGATACTATCCTGCAGAAGCCAGGCTTCTTTACATGGGATAATACTCTGGCTCTTGCTCAGTTCAGCTATGGCATGGCGGCAAACGCCAATCATGACTTCCAGCTTCAGGTAAGGCAGAAGCTGGTGGATTATGCGGATGATATTGCAAATACAATTAAGGATGATGGATATGGCTGCAGCCTAAAGGCCAATGAATATACATGGGCTTCTACGAAGAATGCTGTAACCAAGGGAGATATTCTCCTAATGGCTTATCAGTTTGATGCAAAACCAGAATATATAGATGGAGCCTTGAATCAGATTCATTATATGTTTGGTCGTAATGCTCTCAACAAGAGCTTTATGACTGGTATTGGCGAGAATCCACCAGAGCATCCTCATAATAGAATCCATGAAAGCACTGGTGTCTATGTGCCTGGACTTGTGATAGGAGGCCCGAATGCTGTGTCCGGAGGTGATCCGGATCAGACAAAATACATTGAGGAGTACAAACCAGCTCCTGCTAAATGTTATGTGGATGTATTGATGTCCTGGTCTACCAATGAATATGCCATTGATTATAACGGCGCAGGAATTTATGCCCTAAGCTATTTCATGCAGCCTGATAAATCAATTACAGCTAAGGATTTGAAGCTCAATAGATCCTTCCCTAAATGGAGCTTTGAATAGATATACCACGATACCCCTCTGATTTTTACGAAAAAATACTGTCTTATTATTTTTGATGATGAGGCAGTATTTTTTGCTGTTAATCAAAAAATGTGGTAAAATTACCCTAGTTTTATTTGGGGAAGAAATAAATATTTTGTACTTGATAGAGGAGCTGAAGAGGTGTCAAGACTAATTAAAAAGCTGAAACAGCAGGATGGATTTTCTGATTCTGATAAGATGATAGCAGATTTTTTGCTGGATAATTATCGTGGATTAGCAGCTTTATCTACTAGGCAGCTGGCCAAGCTGACTTATACAAGTTCTGCGGCTATTGTGCGTTTTAGTCAAAAAATGGGATTTGAGGGGTATACAGATTTCAAGATTCAATTTATGGCAGAAATGATGCAATATGTAAGTCAGCCCCATAATGATGAGGAATTTAATGATCGGGATACTGTACGGATGATTATTGAAAAAGTTACTCATATGGAGATTAATGCCCTGCGAGATACACATCTACTGCTGCAGCCGGTATTAGTAGTAAAGGCTATAGAGGCTATTAAGGCGGCGGAGCATTTGGATTTTTATGCTACGGATGATAATCTGAATATAGCTTCCTTGGCAGCAGCCAATTTTATAATGGTGGGTAAGAATTATACAATCGTTCAGTCCATAGCGCAAATGTATCTTATGGCAGCCAGCCGTAACAAAAAGCATCTTAGCATATTTATCAGCCGAACTGGTGAGAATAGGATGTTAGTGGATATGGCTAGAACAATCAGGGGAAAAGGCGATAAAATCTTACTGATAACTTCGGTTCCAGAAAGCAGTTTAGGCAAGCTGGCAGATATTGTGCTGCCAGTGGCGACAGTCAAGAAGCTGGAAGAGCTGGGGACAAGGGTGTTCCTAGGTGGAGCTAAATATGTGATAGATGTGCTCTTCGCCTCTTTGGCAGCTTCCTGTGGCTTGCAACATATTAACAGCAGGGAGAGCTGGTTAAAGATGCATTTCCAATATTAAATATAGATTTGGAGTCCTATGTGCAAGCATGGGATTTTTTTTGTGGCAAAATTATTGTTTTGGATTATTGTATCAGTGTTACAGAGAGGGAATTAATCAATGTAACATCGTTTAGATGTGTTTCAGGAGTATTGAGGCTGGATAATGTTTTTGTTATATTAGAATTGCAAGAAGGGATTGAACCAGAGAGAGTTCTGGTACAAGCAATTATTTTTTAAGTAGGAGGAGAGTATGTATGTCAAGAGAGGAAATGTTTAACAAATTCCTTGAAGTAATGAATCGTTTTGCTCAAATAAAGGCGATTGTGGCCGTAAAGGATGGTTTTATTATGACCACGCCTTTTACTATTTGCGGTTCGCTGTTTCTGCTTATTGCCTGTCTGCCTATTCCAGGTTGGAATGAGCTGATGTGTGGTTTGTTTGGTGAGAATTGGGCAGCACCGTTATTTGCTGTATGTGGTGGTACCTTTAATATTTTGGCCTTGATTGTGGTGGTGTGTGTAACCTACAAATATGTGGCTAATGAGGGGCTGGATGGCATGACTGCTGCGGGGCTGGCTCTGGCTGCCTTTGTTATCATTATGCCTCCTGAAGTAGTATTGGATGATGGTACTGTAGTAGGCAATGTTATTCCTAAGAACTGGGCGGGCTCTAATGGTATTATTACTGCTTTGGTGGTAGCCTTTACTACCAGCTGGATTTATTGCTACTGTGTAAAGAATCACATCGGTATCAAAATGCCGGATGCAGTTCCTGGCGGTGTAGTAAGAGCCTTTGAGGCCTTGACACCTGGCTTCCTTGTTTTTCTGCTGGCTTCTGTTATCTGGGGACTGTGTCATTTTGCTGGTCAGACTACTGCTCCAGAATTGGTTTTCAGCCTGATTCAGACTCCATTGCAGAGTCTTACTGATACCTTGATAGGTGGTTCTGTTATTGTTGGCCTTCAAAGTTTGTTGTTCTGGGCTGGTATTCATGGCCCTAATGTCGTAAATGGTGTAGCTACTCCAATGATGATGGCTAATACCTTGGATAATCAGGCACTTTTGGATGCTGGACAGAGCCTGCTGAACAATCCAGCAGCTAAGTTCATGACCATGCAGGTAAATGATGTGTTTGTAAAATCCGGTGGATGTGGTTTGACTCTGGGCTTGATTATTGCCAGCTACATGGTTGCTAAATCCGAGCAGCTGACATCTCTGATTAAGATGGCAACTGTTCCTGGTATTTTCAATATTAACGAACCTATTATATTTGGTTTGCCAATCGTATTTAACCCATTCCTGTTGGTACCATTTATTCTGGTTCCTCTGTTGGCTTTAATCATAACTTATACAGCCATGATGATAGGTTTCCTTTCTCCAATGGGTGCTGTGCAGGTACCTTGGACCACGCCTCCTATTATTGCAGGCCTTCTATTGGATGGCTGGCAGGGAGCCGTAATTCAGATTATCAATCTGGTCATGGCAGTGTTGGTTTATCTGCCGTTTGTAAAAAAGATGGATGCAAGTATGCAGGAAGAAGAAAAGCAGCAGGCTGCTGAGGAGGCATAATGATGAATAATAAAAGATTATTGGCATTAACATTAACATTGGCATTGAGTATGTCTACAGCTACGGCTATGGCAGCCGAAGCAGAGGAAAGTGCACCTCTTTCTGAGGAGGCTTTTAATGATGTACCTGAGGGACATTGGGCATATAGCGCCTTGGAAGTTCTGTCCAAGGATGGCGTGCTGGAGGGCTATCCAGATGGTTCCTTCAAGGGTGATGAGCCTATGACGCGTTACGAGATGGCCAAGATTATTGCCAATGCCTACAAGGGTGGCAGCTTTGCTGATGATGCCTTGATTGACGGTGTGAGACAGGAGTTGTCTGGCGAGCTGAAAACCTTGAAGAAGGTAGATAGACAGGTTGAGAAAAACACCAACTCTATCAAAAAACTGGAAAACTTTGCAGATAGATTTGACTTTGGCGGTTTTGGCCAGGTTCGTTACGAAAATAATAATAGTCGAGGCTATGATAATCAAAACGATAATGATCGTTATTATATGAGTCTGAAAACCAATTACAAAGTAAATGATGATTGGAAGGTTTGTGCTGAGTGGGAGATTAACCATAAATACGGCAATTATCGTAATTTTAAGGATGCTGTTAATCCAGGTAATGATCCCAAGAATCAAATTTATGTTGGCGGTGGACGTGCAGATAGTAAGTTCTATCCTCGTCTTTGGATTGAGGGCAATATAAACAACAAGTTGTCTATGGATATAGGTCGAAGGTGGCGTGGCCTGGGCTTCCAGGTTATGGCTGTAGGTGAGGAAATGGATGGACTTACCTTGAATTATAGACTGAATGACAATGATTTGGCTGCCAAGGCATTCTATTGGAAACCAAATAAGAAGGATGTCAATCAGTTGGCCATCAGTGGTATTGGTATTGGCGGTACTGTTGGCCATGGTACTCAGCTGCAGGCCCATTATGCAGTTGCCAATGTGGAAAAGACAGGCAGCACTGTAGGCTATGGTGAGTATTATCATCCAGTAGATACAGCTCATCCAAACGGCTTAATTGACTATCCTACTATTTGGAATCATGGCAATCGCATGTTTACAGTCAGCATGCTGCAGAACTTTGCTCCAAATCTGTATCTGTGGGCGGATTACAGCCGTACCAACGCAGATGAGCAGAACAATGCTACAGCAGTCAAGGTAAGCTACAAGTGGACTAATCTGGATGATCCTGGTTCTTTCCACCTTTATGGCAGATACCACAATTACAAGGAGCATGGACGCTGGGTTGGCGACACTTGTGATAGCCTGTGGTTGGATGGCTCCACTGGCTGGACCTTTGGTGGCAAATATGTTGTTGCCAAAAATGTTGAAGCAGAACTGTGCTATGGTTGGTCCAGCGCAACAGATGCTGCTTCTAACAATGCTGATTTCACTCGCCGTGTATGGCGTGGCCAGGTGGATTTCCACTTCTAAATTTGTGTGTAAAGGTCCTGTCAGCTTGGCAAAGGCTAGGCTGACAGGAATATGTTTTAGGGAGTATTAGTAAATGGAACAAAATGAAGAACTAGAAATGCAGGTATTTCAGATTATTTCTGCAGTAGGTACAGCTCGCAGCTGTTATATAGAGGCAATTCATGCTGCCAAGGATAGAGATTATGAACAGGCAGCAGAATTACTAAAAAAAGGAGATGTCTCTTTTGCCGAAGGTCATGATTCTCATCTGGAGCTTTTGGGACGAGAGGCTGAGGGAGAGGCTGTAGCCTGTCTTTTGGTTATGCATGCAGAGGATCAGCTGATGAGTGCTGAGGCTTTTAAACTGGTGGCTCAGGAACTGATTGACGTATATAAGGAAATTGATAAAAAATAATTTTTGTATGAGGGGGAATCTTTATGAAGATGAAGAAAATAGCCAGCGTTGTAGCTGCAGGTGTAATGGCTATGGGTATAGGTACTTCTTTAGCTCCTGACAGTGTGGCTTTTGCGGATAGTCCTTATTGTGCTACTGTAGAGAAGGCAGCACCTGAGAATGGTTTTTTCTTTGATTTTGCTAAGAAAATGCCTAAGGAGGCTCAGGCTTCTCATGGCTGGTGCAACGGCGCTATGTTTGATACTAACTGGTACAAGGATAATGTGACTTTTAACAATAAGCGTATGCAGCTGAATTTGGATGTTGAGAATGGTCCAGGCTGGGCAATTCCTGGCATAAACTATTCTGGAGCTGAATTACGTACTTTTGCTCAGAATAGATATCATTATGGATTATATGAGGTTTGTATGAAACCAGCTAAGAGTGATGGTATCGTTTCTTCTTTCTTTACCTATACTGGTCCTTATGATGAGCCAAAGACTCAGTGGGATGAAATTGATATTGAGTTCTTGGGTAAGGATACTACAAAGGCTCAGTTTAATTATTTTGTTGATAGTCAGGGCGGCCATGAATATCTCTGTGACCTGGGCTTTGATGCTTCTGAAGATTTCCATGTTTATGCTTTTGATTGGGAGCCAGATGCTATTACCTGGTATGTGGATGGCAAGGAAGTACACAAGGCTGTTGGCAATCTGCCTGTAACTCCTAGCATGGTTATGGCTAATCTGTGGGCCGGCAAGGGTGTAGATGAATGGTTGAATCCGGTAGATGATTCAGATTTTCCAGTACAGGCGGAGTACAAGTGGATGAAGTATACTCCATCTGAGAAGGCTGACAAATAAGGAGTAAAGAAATATGGCATTTCCAAAGGATTTTTTATGGGGCGGTGCAATAGCCGCCCATCAGGCAGAGGGAGCTTGGAATGAAGATGGCAAAGGACCTAGTGTTGCTGATGTGATGACTGGCGGCAGTCCGGATGTGAAACGCGAGATTACAGATGGTGTTTTGCCGGGGAAAAATTATCCAAATCATGAGGCTATTGATTTTTATCATCACTATAAGGAGGATATTGCACTTTTGGCTCAGATGGGCTTTAAATGCTTCCGTACCAGTATTGCTTGGACTCGTATTTTTCCCCAGGGAGATGAGTTAGAGCCAAATGAGGCTGGCTTGCAATTCTATGATGATTTGTTTGATGAGATGCTAAAGCATGGCATGGAGCCTGTGATAACGTTGTCTCATTTTGAGATTCCTCTGCATCTTGCCAAAAAGTATGGCGGCTGGCGGGATCGTCGCATGATTGAGTTCTTTGTGCGCTTTGCAACCACATGCTTTGAGCGTTATAAAAACAAGGTTAAGTATTGGATGACCTTCAATGAGATTAATAATCAGCGTGAGGTTATCGGTGCTATGAGCGAGCATCATGCCTTTCAGGATTCCGGTCTGACCTATAAGGAAGGGGAAGATCGCTATCAGGCTATGTATCAGGCTGCACATCATGAGTTTGTGGCCTCAGCTTTGGCTGTTAAGGAAGGACATCGCATCAATCCTGATATGTATATTGGCTGTATGATTGCTATGTGCCCTGTATATCCTGCTAGTGCCAAGCCATTAGATCAGATTGCTGCGTTGAAAGAAATGGATAGGACGTTTGTTTTTGCTGATGTACAGTGCCGGGGACATTATCCAAGCTATATTCTGAAGGAATGGGAGCGTTTTGGCACGGAAATCAAAATGGAGCCTGAGGATCTGAAAATTATTAAGGAAGGTCAGGTTGACTATATTGCCTTCTCTTACTACATGAGCTTTGCAACTGAATTTACTTCAGATGAGCATCGCCATGTAGGCAGGGAGGTAAAGAATCCATTTGTCAAGGCTAATGATTGGGGCTGGCAGATTGACCCTGTAGGCATCCGTTATAGCCTTAATGTATTGCAAGAGCGCTATGAACTGCCTATGATGATTGTGGAGAATGGTATCGGTCTGCATGAGAAGCCTGAGGCTGATGGTATGATTCATGATGATGCCCGTATAGAATATTTTGCTAATCACATTGCTGAGATGAAGAAGGCAGTGGAGCTGGATGGTGTTACCCTGTTGGGCTATTGTCCGTGGGGGCCTATTGATATTGTTTCTGCCAGCACTGGTGAAATGGACAAGCGTTATGGCTTTATCTATGTGGATAAGAATAACAAGGGCGAAGGGACACTTGAGCGCAGTCCCAAGAAGTCATTCTACTGGTATAAGAGGGTTATTGATACCAACGGAGAAAATATTTCCAAGGATATTGAAGTAAATATGTAACTATTAGGACATGATGATAATATACAGGTAGGAAGCTGTCTGGATATTGTCATCATGTTTTTATTGCATAATTATATTATCTTATGTTAAAATGTTTTCCTGTAAACTTGTAAATCTTGTAAATTTTGAAATTAGGGGGATTGGACATGGCACGGGAATCTTTTAACTCACGGCTGGGCTTTATTCTGGTTAGTGCAGGATGTGCTATTGGTATTGGCAATGTATGGCGTTTTCCTTTTATTACAGGGGAAAATGGCGGTGGTTTCTTCGTATTATTTTATTTGTTGTTTTTGGTGGTTATGGGACTGCCTGTGCTGACTATGGAGCTGGCGGTAGGCAGAGGCAGCCGCAAAAGCGCGGTTAGTGCCTATAGAACCTTGAAGCCTGACAATGGCCTGTGGACTCTCCATGGCTGGGCGGCCTTGCTGGGCTGTGTTATGCTGATGCTGTACTATACCACGGTATCTGGCTGGATGACGGCCTATTTCTTCAAATTTCTTACGGGAGAATTTGCCAGCGGTATGTCTGTAGAGGCTGTAGGCAATGTTTTTGGCAATGTGTTGGCAGACCCTGTATATATGGGCTTTTGGACAGTTTTAACCGTGGTTTTTGGCTTTTTTATCTGCAGCTTTGGTCTGCAAAAGGGCTTGGAGCGGGTAACCAAGATTATGATGGGAGCCTTGCTGGTACTGATTGTGGTCTTGGCTATCCATTCGCTGACGCTGGATAAGGCAGCTGAAGGCATGAAATTTTTTCTGATGCCTAATTGGGAGGCTGTGGAGAAGGTTGGCTTGGGCAATGTTTTGACTGCAGCTATGAATCAGGCTTTCTTTACCCTGTCTCTGGGTATTGCCGCTATGGAGATTTTTGGCAGTTATATGTCCAAGGATAGAGCATTGGCTGGGGAAGCAGCCCGGATTTGCGCTCTTGATACCTTTGTGGCTATTATGGCTGGTGTTATTATTTTCCCTGCCTGCTTTTCCTTTGGACTGCAGCCAGATGCTGGCCCATCTCTGATTTTTGTTACCCTGCCCAATGTCTTTGTCAATATGACCGGGGGACAGATTTGGGGAGCTTTGTTCTTCCTGTTTATGACCTTTGCCAGTCTGTCTACAGTATTGGCTGTTTTTGAAAATATTATTGCCTTGTTTATTGATACCTTTGGCTGGAAGCGGGGCAAGGCAGTTATTCTAGGCGGAATTTTGATTCTGTTCGGCAGTATGCCTTGTGTATTTGGTTTTAATATCTGGAGTGATGTGACCATTATCGGGGCTAGAGGGGTGCTGGACAGCGAGGATTTCCTGGTCAGCAATATACTATTGCCGGCCGGAGCTTTGGTATATCTGCTTTTCTGTACTACCCGCTGGGGCTGGGGCTTTGACAATTACCTCAAGGAAGCCAATACCGGTGAGGGGTTGAAGATTGGCCGCTGGCTGAAGCCTTATTTGCAATATGTACTGCCGGTACTGTTGTTCTTTATCTTCATTCGGGGATTGATTTAAATTTCTATATAAAAAACGGAAGTCGCCAGGCTTCCGTTTTTGTATGGTCAAATATGAAATTATTTTTGGGTAAGGGGCAAAAGTCTTTCCCGTAGTTGCTGGGCGGTTTGTTCCCGATTGGTAGGGCTGAGATGGATATTGTAGCCAATGAAGATAGGAGAGGTTGGATAGCGGGGCATGAGCCGTACATGAACCCGTCCTTGATAAATATAGAAGAAAATATTGTAGCTAAAGCTATCCCGCTGATGAATTTCCTTGAGATAGGCTACAGCCCCCTGCACAAAGTCAGCAAAGGTATAAATGGACTTTACCAGTGGCAGAGGGGCAGGAGTCTGCTCCTTGTCCTTGCCAAAGGAAACCTTGTCAGAATAGGCCTCTGGCAGCAGACGAATATTGATTTCTGTAAAGCCCACCCGAGGTTGAGTAGCAATATTTACATCCACCCCGTTGTATTGCAGAACAGGTACACCCTCAAACTCGGCTGGATCATACATAAGTTCAGGATTTACCTCTGGAAAACCAATAATTTGCATATGTGGATGGCGAATGGTGCCACCTGAAAGAGGTCCAAAGTTTTTGAAAAGCACCACCGCTTGATAGATTTCAGAATTTACCATGGTAAGCCAATGGCGCAGAGCAAAACGCATCAGCTGATGCATATGCTCCTGAGAATATTCTGGTATATCACTATGACATTGATCCGTTTCAATCAGCACCAATTGATGGGATGGTACCATGACATTGTATTTATTTTTCAGCAGAATCATATTGCCCTCTTGGGCCATAATCCCCGTGAGGGATTCTCGGTGACAAAATGGGCATTGACTGCTTTGGTTGGGCATTCCTTTGAAGGTGCGGGGCTTGCTGCGCCCTATGGACATATCAAAATCAATAAGGTTTACGCTCATGTATCAGGAACTCCTTTCAGGCTCTGCCAAGGTTGCAGAGTTTCCTATTAGGTGGTATAATTTTTCTGTTATGATGTAAATTGGGGTGGTGTGTAAATTTACACCGCTCATAAATAATTATAGCTAGATTAGGCTTGATTTGCAAATTATCAGGTGTCCGATGCATATAGGATTGGGTGTATTACAGATTGGGCCGAAAAGGCGGTGGAGCTTCTAATGAACGATAAGAATAAACAGAATAAATCCAGCAAAGCAGAATCCTTTTTAAAGGGTACATTGATACTTACGGTAGCTGGAGTAGTAGTCAAGGTTATTGGCTCTCTGAATTGGATTTTTGTGTCCAGAATTCTGGGAGGCGAGGGTATTGGTCTTTATCAGATGGCCTTTCCCATCTATTTTTTTGCCCTTAGTGTATCTACGGCTGGTGTGCCAGTGGCTATTTCCATTATTACTGCCGAAAGGGTAGCACTGAAGGATATTTTCGGGGCCAAGCGGATTTTCAAAATCTCTATGTCCCTGATGTTTGTAACAGGCCTTATATTTACGGCTCTAACCTATTTTGGCGCCCAATGGCTCATTGATTGGCATTTTATCCGGGATCCTCGTGCCTATTGGTCTGTAGTGGCCTTGGCACCAGCCATATTCTTCGTAACTCTGCTGGCCAGTTCCCGAGGTTATCTTCAGGGCTGGCAGCGCATGACTCCAACGGCGGTGTCTCAGATTGCCGAGCAGATTTTTAGAGTTATTACCATGATTCTCTTTGCCAGTCTGTTCCTGCCCTGGGGGCTGGACTTTGCCGCAGCAGGTGCCAGCCTAGGTGCCTTTGCTGGTGCGGTAGCAGGCTTATTGGTATTGGTATATTTTCACTGGAAGCTGGAAAAGGATATCAAGGCAGAATATGGCAAGGATATCAAGCCTTTATCTGATACGGAGCAATCCTCAACCTGGAAGATTATCAAGCGAATTTTCGCTCTGTCTCTGCCGGTTTCTGCCGCCAGCATTATGCTGCCAGTGGTATCAAATCTGGACTTGGCCATTGTGCCTCAGCGTCTGGAGGTAGCAGGCTATAGTGTCAACGAAGCCACTGAGTTATTCGGATATTTGACAGGTATGGCGGTGCCATTGGTAAATCTGGCTACTATTTTGACAGCCTCCTTGGCTGTAAGTTTAGTGCCAGCCATTTCAAAAGCAAGAGCCTTGGGCGATAAGAAACTGGTTTTTAGTCAGACTGCTTCCGGAGTGCGCATTTCTAACTTTGTCTGCTTCCCAGCCTTTGTTATTGTCTTTGTGCTGGCAACTCCTATTTCTACCTTGATTTACAACGCACCAGGAGCTGGTCCTGCAGTATTGGTGTCCTCTGTCAGCATTGTACTGTTGGGACTGCATCAGGTATCAACTGCCGTACTGCAGGGATTAGGACACCCATCCATACCAATGATAAATATGATTATTGCTGCTGGCTTTAAGGTGGCCCTGAACTGGAGTCTGACAGCCATTCCATCCTTGGGTATTATGGGTGCAGCTTGGGCTACAGCTGCTGATATGGGTGTGGCAGCTATTATCAATATGTATTTTATCCATCGCTATATTGGCTACCGTATTGAAGTTTTACAGCTTCTGAAAACCATGTTTGCAGCAGTCATTATGGCTGTTTCTGTGTATTTCTTCTACAATTGGACTATGGCTCAGCTGGGCAGCAATGTACTTTCCACCTTTGGTTCTGTGCCAGTAGGCTGTTTGGTATATCTGGTGGTATTGCTGATGATTGGCGGTATGCTGGAGGAGGATATTGCCCGTATTCCTATGATTGGCAGCTATAGTATCAGATTTCTGCGAAAAATCGGTGTATTCAAAACTGTAGAAAATGATTGATAGAGAAGGGGATGACTGTATGATAAAAAAAATAGTGTTGGTGTACAATCCAGTATCTGGCAAGGCTAAATTCAAAAGCAACCTGGATAGCATTATTGAAAAGCTGCAGTCCAGAGGCTGTATGGTGATTCCATACCGTACTACCCCGGAGAATGGAGATTTGGCAGAGTTTATCCGAGAGGCTGATCCAGAGGGGATTATTGCTGCTGGAGGAGATGGCACTGTTCATGAGATTGTGAATCTGGTAATGAAGGAAAAGCTAAAGTTGCCAGTGGGAATTATTGGCAGTGGCACATCTAATGATTTTGCTACCTATCTGCGGCTGGATACAGAGGATTATTTTGATAGAATTGCTCAGGGTAAAACCATGCCTGTGGATTTGGGTAAGGTTGGGGAGGAATATTTCATTAATGTGGTAAGTGCCGGGATGGTTACTTCCATTGCCCACGAGGTTGATACCCGTTTGAAAAATACTTTTGGTAAGCTGGCTTATTATGTGCAGGGACTGAAAACCCTGCCTCAGTTTAAGGCCTTGGATATGGTTATCAAGGCAGATGGAGAGGAAATCCATGAAAAGACCTTTCTGTTTTTGATTGTAAATAGCAGCGTGGTAGCTAGCTTCAAAAATGCTGCGACTCAGGCCAGTGTGCAGGATGGCAAGCTGGATTTGCTTTTGATGAAGCAGTGCAATATTGCAGAGCTGATGACCATTACGGCGGAGCTTTTGGCTGGCAAGGATGTAACAGGCCGCAAGGAGGTTATTTACCGCCAGGCTTCCACCTACGAGGTAAGCTGTGACACAGAGCTGGTTAGTGATTTGGACGGAGAAATAGGTCCAGAACTGCCTTTGAAAATCGAAACCGTCCCTCATGCTATTGAGCTATTTTATTAAGATATAATAAAATTGAAAGATTGGATATATTTGGCGGGCTGTTCCCTAGGGAACAGCTCTTTTTTGGTGCCTAAGTTCAGTTTTTGCAAACTAAAAGAACGACTCTGGGGGAGCCGTTCTCTTAGTTTACAGTATAAGGGAAAAATAGTAGTTATAACGCAAGGGTTATAACTAGGGGAAAATTTATTTAATCAACAAAAGGGTTTTCAGAAGCATAAAGCATACCCTTTGGCTGGTTGAATGCAATATCCTCTACGCCTAACTGGCGGAGAACATCAAAGATTACCTTGCCATAGTGACCAAAGGCTACAGCACCGTGATGTGGATAGCGTTTCTCAATCAATACGTGACGGTAGAAACGGCCCATCTCTGGGATAGCGAATACGCCAATGCCACCAAAGGATCCAGTAGCAACAGGCAGTACCTCACCCTCGGCAATATAAGCACGAAGTTTGCCATCAGCAGTGCTCTGGAGACGATAGAAGGTAATTTCACCTGCATCAATATCGCCCTCTAGGGTGCCACGGGTAATATCAGGAGTACCGCCATTTTCCAGCAGACGATTCTGAATCAGCTGATACTTTACGCCACCCTTCTTCAGCTTGCACAGAGGAGTGTTGCCACAGTGGAAGCCCATGAAGGTGTCTTCAACGGTGTAGTTTTTGATACCCTTGATATGCTTTTCAAACATATCCTTTGGTACGGAATTGTTGATATCCAGCAGGGTAACAGTGTCACCGGAAATGCAGATGCCCATGTATTCAGAAAGTGCACCATAGATATCTACCTCACAAGCAACAGGAATGCCTCTGGAAACGAGACGGCTATTTACATAGCAAGGCTCAAAGCCGAACTGGCTTGGGAAGGCTGGCCAGCACTTGTTAGCAAAGGCTACATATTTGCGGGCACCTTTGTGAGCTTCCATCCAATCCAGGAGAGTCAGTTCATACTGAGCCATACGTGGCAATAAATCTGGGTAAGGGTTGCCCTCAGTGCCAAGTTCCTTGGCCATGTCCTCTACAATATCCTTGATACGTGGATCATCCTGATGTTCTTTGTAGGAAACCAGTAAATCCAGCTCGGAATTTTCCTCAATTTCTACCCCAATGTCATAAAGAGGTGCAATAGGAGCATTGCAGGCGAAGAAATCCTGTGGACGAGGGCCAAAGGTGATGATTTTGAGGCCCTGCAGACCTAGCAAAGTACGTGCTACCGGCTGAAATTCAGCAATCATGTCGGCAATTTCGTCAGCGGTGCCAACAGGATATTCTGGAATAAATGCCTTGAGATGTCTAAGGCCTAGATTGTAGGAGCAGTTCAACACGCCACAATAAGCATCGCCACGGCCGTTAATCAGGTTTTTGCCGGTTTCCTCAGCGGCAGCTACATACATAACAGGGCCGTCAAATTCTTTAGCCACCAGAGTTTCTGGAGTTTCTGGGCCAAAGTTTCCCAAGAATACTACTAGAGCGTTGCAGCCAGCATCCTTGGCTTCTTTTACAGCCTCCAGCATGTCGCATTCATTTTCAATGGTCTTTTTTACTTCGTACAAATCACCATATTTTTTACTGTAGCTTTCTACAATGGCCTTGCGACGGTTCTCGGAAAGGGAAATAATAAAGCAGTCACGGCTTACAGAAATAATACCGCATTTTACATTTGGAATGTTGGTAATAGACATGATGAACTCTCCTTTTATTTGATACACAATTTGCACCTACACCCCAGTAGGTTTTTTATGTTGCGTGTTCACGTGCACGCAATTGATAAACTTAGAATAGCACAGCTGTGAGTGGTTGTCAATATTATTTTTGCAAATTCTGATTTATCGAGTTACCTCTCTCCTCAAATATTGTAAATGAAAGTCGTTATGTCCGTGTTTTTTCGAGATACAGCCTGCGGTCATAACGACTTTTGCTCTGTCCGACTTAATGGCCCTATCTGATGATTTATTCTAACGCACAGATACCGCTTGTCGCTGAGCCAATTCACAGAAACCGTAACGATAGAGAGTACCACCGGGGCCACTTTTGCTGTGCAAAAGCAGGAGTCTCCCGACGCAAAAGTGTCATGCCCCTCCGGCTGTTGTCGAATCATCGTGATTTTTCGATTCTATCTAAATATCCACAGCCGAGATAGTACCCACGAAAACCCGCTCTCGCTCCTAGCTAAGCCTAACGGATGCTAAATTCCTTCTGCGCCTTACGGCTTGAACTCATTAAGCACCGAGGCTTAGCAAGGGTTTTCTTAGGGTACTATCATCTGCTGTTCTATTCCAGTCAATACGCCAAAATTTCAAACAGTGCCAAAGCAGGAAGGTGCAATGAATACACAAAATAGAAGGCATGACATATACCCTTAACAGGTATATCGATGTGCCTCGCTTCTTAACGAATTTAAGCCATGAAAAGATGAACATCGTGAAGCTTTTCATGCGATTAAATGAGTTTAGCAGCGTGAGGCACATCAATATAGCGCGAGCGTGCCTGTAAGGGTATATGCCATGCCTCAGTAAAGAGTATATGTATGCCATTATGCAAATAAGTCTTAGGCTCGACAAATCAAAATTTTGCAAAAGAAAAAATAAATTGTTGACTCTTGTTTACTAGTGTGATATATTCTTTTACATAAATAGCGTGCACGGGAACGCAAAAGCAGAAATGCCAAAGTTAGGGTAAAATGCTAATGCCAAAGCAAAAATGCTAAAGTCAGGGGACAGCCTAATTCACGCTTTAATTTTTGGGTTAGTAGAGGAGAGGAATAATGAGATATTTAATCGGCATTGATATTGGTACATCAGCTACCAAGACAGTTTTATTCAATGAAAAATGTGAAGTAGTAGCATCTGCATCTCAGGAATATCCACTTTATCAGCCACAAAATGGCTGGGCTGAGCAGGAGCCTACAGATTGGGCCAACGCTGTAGAAGCCACCATAAAAAAGATTATGATCGAATCCGGTGTAGCCAAGGAGGATGTAAAAGGCATTGGTCTCTCTGGTCAGATGCATGGTTTGGTTATGCTGGATAAAGACAATGCGGTTATCAGACCATCTATTATCTGGTGTGACCAGCGTACTGGCAAGGAATGTCAGGAAATAACTACAAAGGTTGGTGCTCAGCGTCTGATTGAGATTACAGCTAACCCTGCCCTGACAGGTTTTACAGCTTCCAAGATTTTGTGGGTAAGAAACCACGAGGCAGAAAATTATCGCCGTTGCCGTCACATCCTGTTGCCAAAGGATTATATTCGTTTCTGCATGACCGGGGAATATGCTACAGAGGTATCAGATGCCAGCGGTATGCAGCTGTTAGATGTACCAAATCGTTGCTGGTCTCAGGAGATTCTGGACAAGCTGGAAATTGATGCAGATCTGCTGCCTAAGGTATATGAATCTCCAGAAGTTACCGGTATAATAACTTCCGAATTTGCTGCTAAAACCGGCTTGGCTGTTGGCACTGTAGTGGTAGGTGGTGCAGGAGATAATGCTGCTGCTGCTGTAGGTACTGGTATTGTGGAAGATGGCAGGGCCTTTACCACCATTGGTACAAGCGGTGTAGTTTTTGCTCATACCAGTGAGCCACGGATTGATCCAAAGGGCAGAGTTCACACTTTCTGCTGTGCTGTACCTGGTTGTTGGCACGTTATGGGGGTTACTCAGGCAGCCGGTCTTTCCCTGAAATGGTTTAGAGATAACCTAGCCGAATACTATAAGGAAGAGGCTGAGAAACAGGGTGTAGATTCCTATGATTTAATCAATCAGGACGTGGAGAATGTACCTATTGGCAGCCGTCGTTTGCTTTATCTGCCATATTTAATGGGAGAGCGTACTCCACATCTTAATCCGAATTGCCGAGGCGTCTTCTTTGGTTTGTCTGCTATTCATACCAAAGCAGATATGCTGAGAGCAGTTATGGAGGGTGTAAGTTATTCGCTGTCTGACTGTTTGGATGTATTGAGAGAAATGCAGGTGGATGTAAGCGAAATGATGGCCTGTGGCGGTGGTGGCAAGAGCAAAATCTGGCGCCAGATGCTGGCAGATATGTACGGCTGTGAGGTTAAGACCATCAAAGCTCAGGAGGGGCCAGCCTTGGGGGTAGCTATTCTGGCTGGTGTAGGAGCTGGTATCTTTAATGATGTTCAGAGTGCCTGCCGTCAGTTTATTGCTCAGGAAACCTATTGCCAGCCAGAGCCAGCTAGCAAGGCATATTATGAAAAGGGCCATGCCTTGTACAAGAAGTTGTATGTACAGCTTAAGGACTGCTATGAGGAGTTAGCTCAGCTGTAAGTCGTAGTAAGTGTGTATTTTTTAGAGGGGTTAATAAAATGAGAGAAAATGTTAATGCTGCAGCAGAAAAGCGTGCTGCTAGAGTAAGGATGTTTATCTATTTTGCTGCCGGCATGGCTGGTTTGTTATTTGGCTTGGATCAGGGGGTTATTTCCGGTGCCCTGCCATTTATCGCTGAGGAATGGAATCTTAGTAGTCATATGCAGGAAATGGTGGTAAGCTCCATGATGGTTGGTGCTGCCACTGGTGCTATCATAGCTTCCTTTTTGGCTGGTGGTATTGGCAGAAAAAAAAGTATTTTGATAGGTGCAGTTCTCTTTATTGTAGGATGTGTTGGTTCCAGCATTGCACCTAATGTGGAGGTTTTGATTGGTTCTCGTTTGATTCTAGGACTGTCTGTAGGTATTGCTTCTTATACCGCACCTCTGTATCTGGCAGAAATGTCTGATAAGGATGCTAGAGGCAAGGTTATTTCCGGTTATCAGCTGATGGTAACTGTAGGTATTCTGGCTGCTTTCCTTTCTGATACAGCTTTCAGCTATACCGGAGATTGGCGTATGATGCTGCTGGTAATTGCTATTCCTGCTGTAGTATTGATTTTTACAGTATTTAATCTGCCAGATAGCCCTCGTTGGTTGGCTGCCAAGGGTAAGTTTGAGGCTGCTGAAAAGGTTCTCAATTCTCTACATGCCAGCAAGGAAATTGCTGACAGCGAGTTGGCTGATATTAAGGAAACTCTTAAGGTAAAGCAGGCAGGCTGGGCCTTGTTCAAATCCAACTCCAATGTAAGAAGAGCTGTATTCCTGGGAGTACTTTTGCAGGCTATGCAGCAGTTTACAGGCTTTAATGTAATCATGTATTATTCTCCTAAGATTCTCAGTTTGGCAGGTTTTTCCAGCACAGAGGATCAGATGATTGGTACAGTTATTAATGGTATTGTTTTCGTTCTTTCCACCTTTATTGCCATTGGTATGGTAGATAAGGGAGGCCGCAAGCCAGCGCTGAAAATCGGCTTCGGTGTTATGGCAGCTTCCATGGCGGTGGTAGGCGTGTGCATGGGATTGCTGGAGGCAGGTAACGCTCCTGGTTTTGTACCATATCTGGCTGCCGTTATGACCATGGTTAGCATTGCTGGCTTTGGCATGAGTGCTGGTCCTATTGTTTGGGTATTGTGTTCTGAGATTCAGCCATTGAAGAGCCGTGAATTTGGTATTGCTTGCTCTACTATGACCAACTGGATTACCTGTGCTATTGTAGGCGCAACTTTCCTGACCTTGGTAGACACCTTGGGTTCTTCTATGACCTTCTGGCTGTATGCAGCTCTTAATGGTTTCTTCATTGTTTTGACCATTAGTTTTGTCCCAGAAACCAAGAATGTTTCTCTGGAAAAGATTGAGCATAACCTGATGAAGGGTAAAAAGCTGCGGGAGATTGGCTGTTAAAGGGATTGATTTAGGAGGAATAGATTATGAAAATTTATAGTGTAAATGATAAAGAGTTTAGAGCCTATGGACGGGTATTGGATGTAGATACAGCAGATTTTGTCAAGGCCATTAACAACCATGAAGCTGTAAAGGAAGGCGTAGTATATGAGCCATCTGTAGCAGAGTTTGAGGCATTGCCATTAAGCACTATCATGGAGGACAAAATTTATGGCGAGCAGCCTATAGAATTTGGCCATTGCAGCGGTTATAATCGCAAATTGAATGCAGTGGAGTACCATCGGTCTTCTGAGGTAGATATAGCAGCTACTGATTTGTATCTTATGTTGGGCAAACAGCAGGATATAGCGCCAGAAAAGTTTACTTATGCCACAGAGCAGATAGAGGTATTCCATGTACCTGCTGGTACAGCTGTGGAGCTGTATGCCACCACCCTCCATTTTGCACCTTGCAGTGTAGAGCCAGGTAAAGAGTTTCGCTGTGGTGTTATTCTGCCGAAGCACACCAATGAAGCCTTGAGCAAAACTGACCGTCAGGCTGGAGAGGATAAACTGCTTTTTGCCAATAATAAGTGGATGATTGCTCATGAGGATAGCGGTCTTGGTAAAGATGGCGCTTTTGTAGGCTTGCAGGGCCAGAATTTGGAGCTGTAAGAATCAAGTATTTTCCTTGAACTTTAACTGGGAAATGTTATAATAAAAATAGGTGCTTAGCCCTAGGGATAGCCCAGAAAACCAAAAACCGCCTGCTGTTTTGAAGGCGGTTTTTGTGGTTCATTGTATATGGGCGAGGTAAGGTCTTTATATGATGAAAGGGGTATTTTTATGGTAACAATGCAAAAAATTGCCGAGCTGTGCGGTGTTTCTCGTGGTACAGTAGATAGAGTAATGCATGGCAGGGGCAGGGTTAGCACCGAAACCGCTGCTCATATAATGCAAATTGCTAAGGAGCTGGGCTATGAGCCAAATCCAGCTGGCAAGGCTCTAGCCGCCCGCAAAAAACAGCCCCATGTGGCGGTTATTTTACCTTCTGAAGGCAATCCATTTTTTGATGAAGTAATCAGGGGGCTGCAGACCTCTGCTGAATTTTATAGCAGCTATGGGTTAAAGATGGAGCTATACACCATGAAGGGATATAATGCCCAAATTCAGCTTGATATACTAAAAAGGGTTAGCCAAAGTGTAGAGGCCTTAATTATTAATCCTATTGATGATGAGTCTATTCGAGAGGCCTTGGACAAATTGGTGGATGAGGGAAAATTCATAGTTACGGTGAATAATGATGCCTCTACTACCAAAAGACATTGCTATGTAGGGGCTGATTATGAGAATAGTGGTATTACAGCCTGTGCTTTGTTGGCGGCTTTGACTAAGGCCAGGGCAAATGTTGGTATTGTGCTGGGAAATAGACAGGTATTAGGCCATTGCAAAAGATTGGAAGGGTTTTGCCAACGCATGGATTCATTGCCTGATTTTCATGTGGCTGCAGTGGTGGAAAATGAGGATGATGATATTTGTTCCTACGATAGAACCAAGGCTATGCTGGCAGAGAATCCCCATATTACAGCCCTTTATCTGGCTGCTGGCGGTGTATATGGGGCCTGTCGGGCGGTTATGGAACTGCCAGGGGAAAAAAGGCCTTTGGTTATAGCCGTGGACAGTGTGCCTACCACTGTGGAAATGATGAAAAATGGCATTATTACAGCTGTTATCTATCAGCATCCATATCGTCAGGGCAGGAGAGCCATGGAGGTGGCCTTTGAATATCTTATTAATGGCCGTCAACCTCGATATGATGAATATCTGGTAAAGAATGAAATCAAATTATTGGAAAATTTATAATTTAGGGCATAAAAATAGGACTTCCGCCTTTTGGTGGAAGTCCTCAGATTGTTGACAAACTAGCATAAAGCACTCCGTTCATGGTAAAATATTATTATGATTGGAGTGTTTTTATGTATA
>CAKPYV010000020.1 GCA_934203205.1 uncultured Anaerovibrio sp.
TTTGGGATTTAGAATCGAAAAATCACGATGATTCGACAACAGCCGGAGGGGCATGACACTTTTGCGTCGGGAGACTCCTGCTTTTGCGTAGCAAAAGTGGCCCCGGTGGCACTCTCTATCATTACGGCCTCTGTGAATTGGCTCAGCGACAAGCGGTATTTGTGCGTAAGTATAAACCATCAGATAGGGCCATTAAGTCGGACAGCGCAAAAGTCGTTATGACCGCAGGCTGTATTTCGGAAACCGCTGACATAACGACTTATATTTATGATACTAGGGAGAGATAGGCAACTCGACAAATCAGAATTTATTAATAAAAGAGTAGATATTTTTAACAACTTATGTAAAATAGTTATTAAGTGCGGATTCTATCGACTGCATATATATGTTTAAGCGTGAAGATTTTATGGAGGTGATAGTATGAAACAAGGATTTTCTCCCAAAGAATTAAAGACCATATTATTTTCTAAACGAGCTAATATATATTATTTGGAAAAATGTCGAGTTATGCAGAAAGACGGCAGAGTCCTTTATCTCAAAGAGGGAAACAAGGCACAGGAATATTGGAACATTCCGATTGCCAATACAACTGTGATTATGCTAGGAACTGGTACGTCCATCACACAGGCAGCAGTAAGATTATTGTCACAAGCAGGAGTTATGATTGGTTTTTGTGGTGGCGGTGGTACACCTTTATTAGCCGGTACCGATGTAGAGTGGTTTTGTCCACAAAGCGAATATAGGCCAACCCAGTATGTTCAAGGATGGTTGTATTTTTGGTATGATGCATCAAAAAGATTAGAAGGAGCCAAAAGTTTTCAAAGAGCTAGATGTTCTTATCTTGAAAAAGTATGGTCATCAGATAGAGAATTGCAGGATGAAGGATTTTATCCAGACGATATAGCAGTTGAAAGTGCATTAGGAGATTATAGAAAAAATATAAATCAGGCAAGGAATGTACAGGAATTGTTGTCTGCGGAAGCTCATTTTGCTAAAAAACTCTATAAATATGCTGCTATCAATACTGGATACGATGATTTTGTAAGAGATACATCAGGGACTGATGCGACTAATAGACTACTCAATCATGGTAATTACTTAGCGTATGGCATGGCTGCATCAGTTTTATGGGTGTTGGGAATTCCCCATGGCTTTGCCTTAATGCACGGAAAAACTAGACGAGGTGCTTTAGTGTTTGATGTTGCTGACCTAATAAAAGATATATTAGTATTGCCTTGGGCGTTTATATGTGCTGCTAACGGAGATTCACATCAAGAATTTCGCACTAAGTGTTTGGAAAAGTTTGTGGAATATAGCGCTTTAGATTATATGTACGACAATGTGAAAGAGCAAAGTCTGCGATGGTATAAAGGGGATGAGTCGCATGGTAGTGATTTTTACCAGCCAGAGTGATAAAAAAGCAATAAAAACAACTAGGTGGATATTGGATTCCTTTGCAGATAGAATTGGTACAGATACTTGGCAGACCGTGATAACAGAGAAAGGTCTGCAACAGGTCAAGACCATGCTAAAGAAAAATGCCACTCAAAATATGTCTGTTGCATGTCGTTGGATTCGTTCCAGAAATCGCAGTCAGCTGTTGTGGGTAGTAGGTAATCGCTCCCGTTTTAGTGAGGATGGACGGGTACCAGTTAATTATACTGCAAAGGATAATATTCATGCAGATTGGGAAAATGAATGGATTTATATGCCACATATGAAGGCTTTGGCGGCTATGGCAGGTTTGCTTCATGATGTAGGTAAGGCTAATGATGGTTTTCAGAGAAAGCTGCGAAAAAATGAAAATAGGGGAGATGCCTATCGTCATGAGTGGCTTTCCTGCAAGTTTGTGGAAAGCCTGGTAAAGCTGTCTGGCGATAGGCAAAACGATAAAGTCTGGCTGGAATTGCTAAAAGAACAGCAATATACTGATAAAAAGATAGAAAAGCTAATTTCTGATAATATTGACAAGCGCATTTCCCCTATGCCTCCAGTAGCTGCTGCAATAATTTGGCTTCTTCTATCCCATCACAAGCTGCCATTAAATTATGAGCGGGCAGATGGCTATGACGGTCAGCCTTCAGGGAATTTTGCAGAGGTAATTAGCAAAATATCTCCAGATTGGGGATATGACAATACTGTTAATAGAAAACAAAGAGTTAGTTTCTCTAAGGGATTTTTGCAGGCTTCCTCTGTATGGAGAAAAAATATTCGCAGATGGTCAGAAAGACTTTCTAATGAAGCGGAATTGATAGCAGGTTTGTTGGAATCTGGACAGGGACGTATTATGCTGCTTTATATTCGCACAGCTGTGATATTGGCAGATTACAATATATCCTCGCAGGGTAAGGACAAAAATTGGCAAGTTGATGATACTGATTTATATGCTAATACGAATGAAAAAGATGGCACATTGAAGCAGAAGCTTTTGGAGCACCTGGTGAAGGTGTCTTCTAAAGCTTTGGAAGTCATGCATTGTATGCCTATGTTTGTTAACAATATGGGTAGGGCTGTTAATATCCGTGCCTTGCGCAAAAAGAGTCCCAAGGAATATGCTTGGCAGGATAAGGCAATGTCTGTTGTTAGAAAGAAGATAGATACGGATTTGCAAAATAATATAGAGGAATCTGGCTGGTTTGTGGTCAATATGGCTAGCACAGGATGTGGCAAGACCTTTGCTAATGCTAAAATAATGCAGGCTTTAAGTAAAAATAAAGATGCTTTACGCTATACATTGGCTCTTGGTTTGAGAACCTTGACTTTGCAAACTGGTGATGAATATCGTCATAGAATAGGACTCACCAGTGAAAATATGGCAGTTCTTGTGGGATCAGCACCTATACGAAAGTTGATGGCAGTTAAAGAGGATGAGAGTTTATCTGCTAAGAAGGAGGAGCTGATAAATGGGGAATACGATGGCGATATAAGCGTAGATGCTGATTTCTTAAATGTTTTTTTCAATACAAACAGAGAAAAAAACAAATCCTTGCTGTATGCACCAGTTTTAGTAGCTACTATAGATCACATTATGGTGGCTACAGAAACCATTCGTGGGGGACGGCATATTTTACCTTTTTTGAGGATGGCTTCCTCAGATTTAGTTATTGATGAGATAGATGATTTCGGATTGGAAGACTTGGTAGCCATAGCTAGGTTGATACATTTAGCAGGTATGATGGGGCGCAAGGTTATTATTTCTTCTGCAACAATTACTCCTGATTTGGCAGAGGCATTGTTTATGTCTTACCAAAATGGCTATAGAGAATATGAAGCATTTTATAATAAGCACTTGGAAATAAACTGCTTGTGGGTTGATGAATTTAGAACTGTAAATTGGTGTCCATATGATAATAAGAGAGAAAGTATAAATTTGTCATATAGGCAGCAGCATAGAAAATTTGTGGCAAAAAGAGTGGAGCTTTTGCAAAAGCAGTTTGTTCAACGTAGGGGTATGTTGCAATCCTGTGAGGAAGTAATTTCTGCCTCCAAGGATGATAAGAGAAAATTATACTACCAACAAATATGGTCTGCGGCATTGGAACTGCATAGAAAAAATTATGTAATTGACAAAAATACTGGCAAAAAGGTTTCTATAGGTCTGATTCGTATGGCCAATATTAATCCCTGTGTTAGCATGGGAAAATTCTTGCTAGATGTGGACTGTCCTGATGATGTAGATATACGAATAATGGTCTATCATAGTCGGCAAATCCTTTTGTTGCGCCATGAGCAGGAAAAATATTTGGATAGTGTTTTGAAAAGAAGTAAAATCTGGCAAAAGGAGGAAGTGTTTGAGGATGAAGTATTGCGACATCATATAGAGATATCCTCATGTGAAAATATTATTTTTATAGTGGTGGCTACACCTGTGGAAGAGGTAGGACGGGATCACGATTTTGACTGGGCGGTAATAGAGCCATCTTCGTATCGTTCGATTATTCAGCTGGCAGGACGAGTTTTGCGGCATAGGAAAATGTCTCAGGATATTTCTCAGGCCAATATTGCTGTTATGCAGTATAATTTGCTGGGAGTGCTGGGGAAATCAATAGCCTTTACCCGGCCAGGATTTGAAGGGGCAGAGAAACTTAGGTTATTTAGTCATGATATGGAAAAGCTGGTAGATTGTCAGGAGTTGGCACATTGTATCAATTCTATACCGAGAATATCCAGACCGGAAGTTTTGCCTGAACCATTCAATTTGGTAGGATTGGAACATTATATTATGCAGCGATTCCGAGATGATGATTTAATTGGTCCATCTACACGGCATGGCTGGGAAAACGAAAATTGGTGGCTCACAGGTATTCCACAGACATTAAATCGTTTTCGTCGTCAACAGGAAAGTGTAGAATTGTATTTTCAGTATGCTGAAGGTGATATTGCCATAGTAGAGAAGATGAAGAGAACAGGTAAGTATGAAAAATGCCAGATGCGTTATAATATTCATATGGAAGATGAGTTGAGCAATTCTCGGCTTTGGTTAACAAGAAATTACAAGGAAGCATTGCACCATTGCTTGGATAAAGATTTTCAGTATGACATGGATAATGATATGGACATGGAGCAGCAACGCATAAGCCTGCAATATGGGATGTTGAATTTTATCATCTATGATAATGACTATAGTAGGTATTTTTATTCTGACCAATGGGGATTGTATAAGCTGGATTAGGTGACAAATGATATTGTTAATTTCAGGTTTCTATGGTGCAATGGTCTTGAGATGAAAATAAATTTATATGAACTTAGCGGATTGTTTTAGTGGTGGCATAGGGGTATAATAAAACAAAAAAACGAATGTTTATTAAACTTTAACCTATTTTATACCTTAACGTTATGCAGGCCGTTGTAATAAGGAATTTTGTGATTGCCAAGAAAAAAGGTAAATGGTAATATTATAGGTGCAAGGTGGCAAGATATAAGGCATCGCGGAGAAATTATTGCAGTTAACCGCCGCATAGGCGGCTTAGAAACTTTTCGTCAAGTAGCTTACTTCCTTTGACTCGTTAACCGCCGCATAGGCGGCTTAGAAAAGGCTAATATGATGTTTGCTGAAAATGCTCAAGTTAACCGCCGCATAGGCGGCTTAGAAAGTGTAGACTTTACCGCCTATGGCAGTAGCACCGTTAACCGCCGCATAGGCGGCTTAGAAACTACTCGCCTGCTCTGGAGTCACTGGAAAAACTGTTAACCGCCGCATAGGCGGCTTAGAAATTTGGATAATGTGAATTGCCTGCCGTTCCGTGGTTAACCGCCGCATAGGCGGCTTAGAAATCTCTGCCGTGTTCGCACGGCTTTTATTTTTGGTTAACCGCCGCATAGGCGGCTTAGAAAATTATGTTTAAGGAATGTTTGAAATACAATATGTTAACCGCCGCATAGGCGGCTTAGAAAGCTCGTCTTATGCTCAGAGTCTTGATGTATGGGTTAACCGCCGCATAGGCGGCTTAGAAAAGCAATCCCAATATAGATGTTTTACCATCAAAGTTAACCGCCGCATAGGCGGCTTAGAAATCTTGCGTCACGCTCTAGCATACGCTGAATCTGTTAACCGCCGCATAGGCGGCTTAGAAATGAACCCGAGCGAGCTAAAAAAGTTTACGGATGTTAACCGCCGCATAGGCGGCTTAGAAAAAAACGATATTGCTGGTTCTCAATATGAAACTGTTAACCGCCGCATAGGCGGCTTAGAAAGCAAACTAAGAGCCGAGGCGGATTTGAAAGAAATTAACCGCCGCATAGGCGGCTTAGAAATCAAGTAAGGTGTGGAGAAATATCTTCAATAAAGTTAACCGCCGCATAGGCGGCTTAGAAACCACAAATAATAATCAAACAAGTCCCGGTCAAAGTTAACCACCGCATAGGCGGCTTAGAAATGAGGAATTGCAGGTAGGCCCTTGGACTGCAAGTTAACCGCCGCATAGGCGGCTTAGAAATACCAGATACCCGCTATCTGGTAGGACTGATAGTTAACCGCCGCATAGGCGGCTTAGAAATCTCTGGCAAAGAAGCCTGCTGCAAGGTGGGTGTTAACCGCCGCATAGGCGGCTTAGAAAAAGCAACAGCATAGATGCAGTGATTACAGATCGTTAACCGCCGCATAGGCGGCTTAGAAAGCCTTATGAATAGCGCTACCAATACCATTGTCGTTAACCGCCGCATAGGCGGCTTAGAAACCAGACGTTCAGCGTGTGCTTTTTGTGTGAGCGTTAACCGCCGCATAGGCGGCTTAGAAATTTTTCAATGAAAAGAGGTTAAACAATGCAGGTTAACCGCCGCATAGGCGGCTTAGAAAAAGGTGAGCGAGACTAGGCCAATAAAAATCATAGTTAACCGCCGCACAGGCGGCTTAGAAACCAGATAGCACTATATTTCTGATTCATTATACGTTAACCGCCGCACAGGCGGCTTAGAAACAGGCAAAGGCTCCTTCCTCTGCCCATTTGATGTTAACCGCCGCACAGGCGGCTTAGAAAATAAGGCTTGCCTCATGCTCTCCAAGTGTCACGTTAACCGTCGCATAGGCGGCTTAGAAAAGAATCCGCCTCATGAGATTCGTCGAGAAAGCGTTAACCGCCGCATAGGTGGTCTGTAGACTTGAGGTCTTGAATGGCGATTATATTTTACCGGACTTCATTTTCGATGGAGTCCGATTTTCTATATTCAGAAATAACACTTTTATAACGGCAATATATGCAAAAACTATACTGTAAATATTGATGTTTTTGCCGATGGTATGATATACTATATAATATATTAACGTAGTTTTTGATGCTATTTATGACGGAGGGGAATAGATGCGATATCTTTCAGTTACTGAAATAGCGGAAAAGTGGGATGTGTCAGAGCGCAGTGTTAGAAACTATTGTGCCCAAGGTCGCGTGAATGGGGCATTTATTACTGGTAAGACATGGAACATTCCGGAAAACGCAGAGAAACCGGAGCGTGTCAATAAGAGAAAAGAAGTCAAGATTACTCTGTTGGATATTCTGAAAGAGCAGAAGGCAAGTAAATACACCGGTGGTATTTATCATAAAACGCAGATTGATTTGACGTACAACTCCAACCATATTGAAGGAAGCCGCTTGACTCACGATCAAACCAGATATATCTTTGAAACCAATACTATCGGTGTGGAAAAAGACGTTCTGAATGTTGATGATGTAATTGAAACAGTAAATCACTTCCGGTGCATTGACATAATTATTGATCATGCAAGAGTATTTCTTACAGAGAAGTTCATCAAAAAACTTCATTTGGTTTTGAAGAATGGCACCAGCGATTCTAGAAAAGATTGGTTTGCTGTTGGCGATTATAAGAAATTTCCTAATGAAGTCGGTGGTATGGATACAACCATTCCAGAAGAAGTTGCCGATAAAATGAAGAACTTGCTGAGAGAATACAACGCTAAGGATGAAAAGATATTTGAGGATATTCTAGACTTCCATGTGAAGTTTGAGCGGATTCATCCGTTTCAGGATGGCAACGGTCGTATTGGTAGATTGATTATGTTTAAGGAATGTTTGAAATACAATATGGTTCCGTTCATCATTGATGATAATTTGAAGATGTTTTATTACCGTGGATTGAAAGAATGGGATAATGAAAAATGCTATCTGACAGATACCTGCCTGTCTGCACAGGATAAATATAAAGCATATTTGGATTATTTTAGAATTGTGTATTAATGCAAGAAGCGAGGCTGAACTATGTCATAAGAAATATATTCATAGTCATCAACAGTACACAGTAAATAAGTTAATGGATTATTGTAGTAGAGAGATAGGTGTATATGAATTTTGGTAGAAAACAAATGTTTAAAGAATTTTATCCTATTTTTTATATCAAGGTAATGAAGGTCGTTGTAATAAGGAATTTTGTGATTGCAAAGAAAAAGGATAAATGGTAATATTATGGGTGCAAGGTGGCAAGATATAAGGATTCGCGGAGAAATTATTGCAGTTAACCGCCGTATAGGCGGCTTAGAAATCTAAAATAAAAAGGGCAGGCTCTACATTGAGGTTAACCGCCGTATAGGCGGCTTAGAAAAACATTCTGCCAACATCGGTGATTTTCCGTACGTTAACCGCCGTATAGGCGGCTTAGAAAATTGCATACTATGGTTTCTTTCTTGGCAAAGTGTTAACCGCCGTATAGGCGGCTTAGAAAAAAATTGAAGACCTTAATGCTGTTGATGTATGTTAACCGCCGCATAGGTGGCTTAGAAATGCCTAAGTACCTCTAAATTAGTCATTTTATTGTTAACCGCCGCATAGGTGGCTTAGAAAATCATTTCGATATACATAGCTTCAACATTAACGTTAACCGCCGCATAGGTGGCTTAGAAATCATACATTTCCCCCTGGCCAGTCCTTAGCCAGTTAACCGCCGCATAGGCGGCTTAGAAATATAATATATTATTGCTATATTGTATATGTAGACCACCGTGTAGGTGGTTTACATATATTTTTCCTATAAAATATTTTTGCTTTATATTTTGGTGTGTGATATACTAAGGATATAGATATTTATGTTTTAAGGAGGGGATATTATTGGGCATGCTTATGGATTATGTAAAGGATAAAGCGGAAGAAAAGCAGAAGACACCCATAGAGTGGCTACAGAATATTGCCACTAAGGCTTCTCAATGCAGAATTGGTACGCATATGGGCAAATTTGTGCATCCAAACGCCAATGTTCTATTGCAAGATATGCTGCCGGAAGCTGATGTCAAAGGCTATGTGACTACTTCATCTGTCAATTGTGACATAGACATATCAACTAATGCAGCTTATCTTGGGACTGCCAAATTTTTGTTGTTGGAGCTAGATGACGGCATTACTGTATATGAGCATATGAAAAAAGATCCTATCTTTTTGGCGAAGGAATTATCTGATTTGGATATAGATTTTGTCGCTCTCCAGCAGTCTTTTCTATCAGCTGATGATGCTTCTGTACCTACAGCTACAGATGAAAGGCTTCGACAGGTATATTTCCCGCTGGAGAATAAAGACTATCATCTGTTGACGGTATTGCCACCTTCCAGTGTAGCCATTGAGTTGCGTAAGCGTATCCGAGATATGGAGTTTCACGCCAAACAGATACGACAAAATGAAATACCAGACACTTCATACGAAACTGTATTTGATTTGACAGAGATAGCTTATGGAGGAACCAAACCGCAAAATATATCTACTCAGAACAGTAATAACGGTGGTAGGACCTATCTTATGCCATCTTTACCGCCTTTGTGGAAGGAACTAAAGGTGGTTATACCGAAGGAAGAATTTTTTGTTAATACTGTTTATACTAAGGATTATAAAGAACTGTTTCAAGAACTGCATAAAACATATAGACAGTATAAAAACAATATGGAGATAAGAGCTACAGCTCGAAAACAGGAATGCTGTATTATTGATTCTGTGTTAATAAAGGCTTATGCTTTGCAGGAAAAGACACCTGGCTGGAGTCATAATACAAATTTGGACAAAGCTGAATGCATTTGGCTTGATGGAGAGTATGCACAGGAGCGACAGCAGAATCAGGATTGGCAGGAGGAAATAGCTGAAAAATTTGCGAAATGGTTTGTCGATAATTATAAAAAGATTAATGGTCGTAACAGTGTTGAACTTGGTGATGCAGAAATCAAGGAAATAAAATATGAAATTTTAACAGCTTTGAGGTACTGAAGAATATGAAAAAATATCAAGCGAGGTGAGTTTATGTGAGAAAACAGTATCTTCTTTTGTCAAATTTGCATATACATAATGCTAATGCTATGAGCAGTAGTTATACTATTGGTTTTCCAGCAATTACGGGGTGGCTGGGAGCAGTTCATGTCCTTGAACGTAATCTAAAAGCAAATGGTTTTTCAAATTTGCGTCTAAAGAAAACAGCTATCTCCTGCAGTGAATGCTCTGTACAATGGTATAGGGGCCCAGGCGATTATAGATGGTCCATTTGTGGCACTGCTAATCCCCTAAAGAAAAAGGGAAGTGGCTTTGAACGACCGCCTTTCGTGGAGGAGCCACGTTGTGACCTTAGGGTGAATTTGCTTATAGAAATGTTTGGGTATCAAGGTGAAGATAAAGAATTGCTGCAATGTGTTGCTGAGCAGCTGGCTAGGCTGAAAATAGCAGGTGGTGATATAGTTAATGAAATTGATTCGTCATGCTTGAAAATTTTATCCCTTAATCCAGAAAATGAAACAGATAGACGAAAAATAAATTATGCCTTGCGGCCAGGCTTTGTTATACGTTCTCGCCGTGAATTATTGCTGAATTATCAGGCAGGTGATAGCTTGGACGGTTTGCTGTCTGCTATGAAGGTAATATGTCATTTGGAGAAGGATGCCAATGGCAAGGTGGTTTCCTCTCAATATGAGAAATATGAAAGTGATGGCTGGCTTGTGCCCATTGTGGTAGGCTTTAAGGATATATCAGGAAAATGCAAGGTGGATAATCAGCGTACATATGAATATGAACATCATTTCGTGGAACCAATAGCTACGATAGGTGAATTTGTATTACCATATCGTTGTGAATCAGTTAGTGAATTTATGTGGAGCTACAGATATGATGCGAGAAATGGTCTTTATCTATGCGAGGCTGAAGACCCTGTAAAGTGGAAGGAGTAAAATCATGGCAAAGAAAAATGATGCAATGGCTTCTGTATTGGCTTATGAAAAAAAAATAGTTGTTTCTGATGGGTATATGTATGGTACAACATGGGAAGATAGGTATAATCAGACTAAGGCTTTGCATGTGGTGGAAAAGTCAGTACGTGGTACTGTATCGAATCGTTTACCTGCTGTTCAGAAAGATCCTGCCAAGTTGAATGCAAAGGTAGAACAACCAAATCCGCAACGCATAGATGCTTGTGCTTTGGATATGGAACAGGATACCTTAAAGGTTGTATTTACCGTGAAGCTCCTCAGCGGGATTGAGAAGCCAGCAGCTTGCAATAATGCAGTGTTCGCTAGAAAATATGCTGATGTGGCATTGAAATATATTAACAAAACTGGCTTTGAGGAATTGGCCAGACGTTATGCATTGAATCTGGCAAATGGCAGATTCTTGTGGCGCAATAGGCTTGGAGCAGAAAAATTGGAAATAAGGATTACAGCTAAGGATAAGAATTGGTGTTTTGATGGACATAGCTTTAGTTTAAGAGATTTTGATGGTGAAAATGCAGGTTTGGATGAATTAGCCACTATGATAGCCCAAACTCTTTCCGGTAAGCATGATTCCCTTTTTATACAAGTAGAAGCCTATGCTCTGCTGGGATATGGTCAAGAAGTATATCCTAGTCAGGAGCTGGTTTTTGATAAGGGGAAGAGAGAGAAGAGCAGGGTATTATATGATGTGAATGACATAGCGGCTATTCATTCCCAGAAAATAGGCAATGCTATTCGCACTATTGATACCTGGTATCCTGGCTATGACGATGATGATATAAATGTAGGACCTATTGCTATTGAAACTTATGGTGCAGTAACAAATTTGGGCAAGGCTTTTAGAACACCGAAGGATAAAGCTGATTTTTATACACTATTTGATAAATATGTCATGGGAGAGGAATTAGACAATCTGGAGCAGGAACATTATGTTATGGCTGTTCTGGTTCGTGGTGGCGTATTTGGCCAAAGCAGCAAGGAGTGACAGGTATGGAATTCTATCAGGAGATAAAACTGTTGCCAACAATGGAATTTTCCGTTAATATTCTGTGGTCAAAAATATATGAGCAGCTGCATATAAAGTTGGCGGAATTACAAAATAATGAAAAAGAGGGAGAAATTGGGATTGCCTTTCCAGATTATTGCAATGGTGAAGAAAAAACAGGTTTGGGGCATAGCATGAGGATTTTTGCTCCAAATAGAGAATATCTTGAAAATTTGGATGTTGCCAATACTTTGCGTAGGTATAGAGATTATTTTGTTGCCAATCCAATACATAAAATAGAGGCTAAAAAGATACGAGGCTATGCAGTGTATTCAAGATTTCGTTTCGAAAATAGCCGAAGTCAAAAGGCAAAACGCTATGCTAAACGGCATAATATCTCCTATCAGGAGGCATTGGCGCTGTTTCCATTAGATAGGTGTGGCAAGGAACCACCATATATTCAGTTTAAAAGCTTAAGTAATGGTAATAAATTCAGGCTATATGTGGAGAAGAAATTGGTAGACGCTCCTATTGATGGTGGATTTAGTGCTTATGGATTAAGTGATAGCGCAAGCGTTCCTGAAATTTAATCTCAAAATGTACACCCAAAAGCTCTGTTAAAACTGATGTGCTATTTCGTCGATGATAGCACAAAGTCTTATCGGGGCTTTTTTGCTGTATATTGTTGTATGTGATATAATATTTTGATAGAAATATAGTTATTATGGCAGGCCGGGGTTGGCTAATATACAGTGGGCAAGAGGTGTCGTATGTTTCTGGATGACAAGAAGAATGAGCTGAAGAATTGGCTGAATGAGATAGTGGAAAAGCATTTTTCCTATGACAAGGATGCGACTGAGGAGGATAAGCAGAGAACCAAAAGAAATGCTGTGTTGGCAATAGCAGCGGCAGTTTTGGCGGCAGTATGTGTGACTTTTGCTGTATTAAGCATGGATTATAGAATCTCTACCATAGATGAAGTCCAAGGCAATGATAAGGTAGTTGTGAGGATTACCCCTGGTATGGCTTCTGGGGAGATTGGAGATTTGCTAGCCGAAAAGGGTGTTATAGATTCTACTTGGAAATTTAAGCTAGCGGTCAAATTAAATGGCGCTGGGGACAAATTTCAGGCAGGCACCTTTTCTTTGCAGGAAAACATGACGGTGGGAGATGCCTTGGGAGTGCTGATAAACGGTCGTGCTACCTCTCAGTGGGTTACTATTCCAGAGGGCTATGATGTGCGCCAGATTGCCAAGCTGTTGGCAAAGCATGGCCTGGTGGAGGAAAATGAGTTTCTGGCTGCGGCCAAGGATTTTGCGCCCTATGATTATATAGTAAAATCACCAGAGGCTGATTATGCCATCGAAGGATTTTTGTTTCCAGATACCTACGAATTTGCCACAGATGCCAGCTGTCAGGATATTATGCGCCGTATGACTGATGAATTTGACCATAAGCTGACACCAGAGCTGCGGCAACAGGCGTCTCAGCGTAATTTGTCTGTTTATGAGCTGGTGACTTTGGCTTCCTTAGTGGAGAAGGAGGCACGATTCCCAGAGGACAGGCCGATTATTGCCCAGGTTTTTTTCAAGCGGTTAAATATTAATATGCCGTTGCAGACAGATACCACCATTCAGTATCTTTTGGATGGGCCAAAGGAGAATCTGTCCATTGCTGATACCCAAATAGATTCGCCCTACAATACCTATCAGCATTATGGCCTGCCACCGGGACCTATAGCCAGCCCTGGCATGGCTTCTATAGAAGCTGTGCTGAACCCTGCAGTTACAGATTATCTTTATTTTGTGGCGGATACTCAGGGACACAATCATTATGGTTATACTTATGATGAACATTTGGATCTGGTGGATCAGGTTCGCTAAAGGGGAAATATATGAGCAATGTGAATAGTGAGCTGGCAGAGCTGCTGGCTGAAATGAAGGCCTATGGAGAGGCCAATCATGTGCCGATTATTAACATTAACGGCTTGGCTGTGCTGGAGAAGGCTGTGGCGGCTAGAAAGCCGCGGCGGGTGCTGGAAATAGGTACGGCTATAGGCTATTCCACCCTTTATATTGCTGCCAATGCAGCACCAGGGGTGGAGATTGTCAGTCTGGAGCTTAGTGAGGAGCGGGCTGGGGAGGCCAGAGCCTTTGTGGACAGGTCGCCCTATGGTCAGCAGATTAGGATTGTTACGGGAGATGCCGGGGAAAATATTCAGAAGCTGACAGGCTCCTTTGACATGGTGTTTATAGATGCCGCCAAGGGACAGTATCCGGACTATTTTCGCAAAATATATCCTCTGTTGACAGAGGATGCTTTGGTGGTGGCGGATAATGTTCTGTTTCGTGGCTATGTCCGTGGGGATGTGCCAGCACCTAGACGGTTTCGCACCATTGTGAAGCGGTTGCGGGAATATATTGCTATGGTTACTGATAGTGGTGAATTTCAGACAGAAATCTATGAGAAGGGCGATGGCCTGGCTGTTAGCCAGCGACTAGCTGGTAAGGGCAATGTTGATAATAAAATGGAGGATAAGAAATGAAAAAACCTGAGCTTTTGGCTCCGGCAGGCAATATGGAAAAGCTGAAAATGGCTTTGCTTTATGGTGCAGATGCGGTTTATCTAGGGGGCAAGGCCTTTGGCCTGAGAGCCTTTGGAGGGAATTTTACCAATGAGGAATTGCAGGAAGCAGTGGATTTTGCCCATAAGCTAGGCAAAAAAATCTATGTCACAGTAAATATTTTCCCTCATAACAGTGATATTGCCAAATTGCCGGCTTATTTGACTTTTCTGAATGAAATCAAGGTAGATGCTATTTTGGTGGCAGATTTGGGGGTATTTACCCTGGCTAAGGAATATGCCCCTGATGTGGAGCTGCATATTAGCACTCAGGCCAACAATACCAACTGGGCGGCGGTGAATGCCTGGGCGGGGCTGGGGGCCAGCCGGGTGGTACTGGCTCGGGAAATGTCCTTGGAGGAAGTAAAGGAGATTCGGGAAAAATGCTCTGTGGAGCTGGAAATGTTTGTACATGGCGCCATGTGCATTTCCTATTCTGGCCGCTGTCTTATGAGCAATTATCTTACGGGCCGGGATGCCAATAGGGGCAGCTGTGCCCAGCCTTGTCGCTGGAACTATGCTCTGGTGGAGGAAAAACGTCCAGGGCAGTATTTCCCAGTACTGGAGGATGAGCGAGGCACCTATATTTTTAATTCCAAGGATATGTGCCTCCTGCCTTATTTGCCAGATGTCATTGCCAGCGGAGTGGATAGTCTAAAAATTGAGGGACGTATGAAAAGCGTTCACTATGCTGCCAGTGTGGTCAAGGCTTATAGAGAGGCCATTGATAGTTATTTTGCTGCCCCAGAGCAGTTTGAGGTGAAAAAGGAATGGGTGGAGGAGCTGGACAAGGTTTCCCATCGGGCATATACTACTGGTTTCTATTATGGTCGTCCTACAGAAAAGGATCAGATATATGGCACTTCCAGCTATACCCAGACTTCGGATTTTGTGGGGCTGGTGCTGGATTATGACGAAAAAACCGGCTTTGCTACGGTGGAACAGCGGAATAATATGAAGGTGGGACAGGAAATAGAGATTTTTCAGCCTCATCTGGCTGGCTACCGTCAGATTTTGCAGGAAATGTATAACGATGAGGGAGAGGCTATTCAGGTGGCACCTCATCCTCAGCAAATCGTGAAAATCCGCATGGATAGGCCGGTGGAGCCTTATGGCATTTTGCGTCGTGATATAGTATAAAATTAATCTTAGTCCTTTATATAAGGGCATGGTGTTATTACATTTAGGTGAATAATATGGATTTGCAGGAATTTTTTGCCCAGCATCCCAAGGTGGCTTTGGGTTTTTCAGGAGGTGTGGATTCCTCCTATCTTTTGTATGCGGGAATTAAATATGGGGCAGATATTAAGCCTTATTTCGTTAAGGGGCCTTTTCAACCAGAGTTTGAGAGGCAGGATGTGCTAAAGATGGCAGAGCTTTTGCATATCGACAATCTTGCTGTTGTGGAGGCCAATCCCCTGGCTGATGGAAAGGTTGTGCAAAACGACCAACTTCGTTGCTATTATTGCAAGCAGAGGGTATTTGGCCTCATCAAAGAGCTGGCGGCCAGAGATGGCTACAAGGTTTTAATTGATGGCACCAATGCTTCTGATGATTTGGCAGACAGGCCAGGCTTCAAGGCCTTGCAGGAAATGCAGGTATTGTCGCCTCTGCTGCAGACAGGGCTGACTAAACCGGAGATTCGCAGACGTTCTCAGGCGGCTGGCCTATTTACTTGGGATAAGCCTTCCTATGCCTGTTTGGCAACCCGGATTCCTACAGGTTGTCCCTTGGAGCTTCCTACCTTGCAAAAGGTGGAGAGGGCTGAGGCTGCTTTGCTGGAAATGGGCTATAGAGATTTCCGTATTCGAGTGTTAGATAAGGCGGCCAAGCTGCAGTTGAAACTTCAGCAAATGGAGAAGCTGCTGCAGGAGAGAGAAAAGGTGAAAAATCTGCTTTTACAGGAGTTTGAGGATATTTATTTGGATTTAAAGGAACGCTGATATGGTCAGTTTACATGAAATACTGGAAAAATTACAAAAGGGTGAAATAAGCCTGCAGGAGGCAGAGGGAAGTATTCGCCGTAAGCCCTTTGAGGAAATGGGCTATGCCAAACTGGATACCCAGCGAAGATTTCGTTCTGGCTTTCCTGAGGTGGTTTTTGCTCAGGGCAAGGCAGATGAACATCTGGTGAGCATATGTCAAAGGCTTTTTCAGTTGGAGGGGGAGCTTTTGGTAACTAGGGCTGCTCCGGAGCAATATGCCTTGATTGCGGAAATTCTGCCAGAGGCAAAATATGATGCCAAGGCGAGAATTATTACCTGCGGTAAGGAAAAGCGCAAGCGTCAGGGCTGTATTGCCGTTTGTACTGCTGGTACAGCAGATATACCTGTGGCAGAGGAAGCAGCCCAGGTAGCAGAGTATTTTGGCTGTCATGTGGAGCGCATCTACGATGTGGGGGTTAGCGGTCTCCATCGTCTGCTGTCTCAGCTGCCCATTATTCAAAGGGCCAACTGTGTCATTGCGGTGGCAGGCATGGAAGGGGCTTTAGGCAGTGTGGTGGCAGGTTTGGTGGATAAGCCTGTTATTGCGGTGCCAACTTCTATTGGCTATGGCGCCAATCTGGGGGGAGTATCTGCCCTGCTAAGTATGCTTAATTCCTGTGCCAATGGTATTGCTACGGTTAATATAGATAATGGCTATGGAGCTGGATATTTGGCAGCCCAGATTAATAAGCTGGCTGTGACTAAGGAATAATGTATTTTAGGTAAAGAGGAGTATGTATGAAAAGAGGAGTATGTATGAAAAGAGTTTTATATGTTGATGCACCTTTTGGTATAAGCGGTGATATGCTGGTAGCTGCTCTTTTGGATATGGGGGCAGATTATGAGAAATTGACAAATGTTTTGCATAGCTTGGAGGTAAAGGGCTTTCAAACCCAGATGTCAAGGGTAAAAAAATCTGGTCTTGATATGTGTGATTTTCTAGTCAAGTTGGATGAGGCTCATGAAAATCATGACCATGATATGGACTATTTGCATGGTCACGAGCATCATGAACATGAGCACCATCATCATGACCATGAACATGAACATGAGCACCACCATGACCATGCACATCATCACGAGCATGAACACAGTCACCATCATCATCATCATGAGCATAGGGGTATGGGGGAGATTCGTCATATTATTCATCACAGTGATATGAGTGAGGAAGCTCAGAAGCTGGCCTTGAAGATTTTTCAGGTATTGGCTGAGGCTGAGGCCAAGGCTCATGGAGCAGATGTGGAGCAGGTTCATTTCCATGAGGTAGGGGCAGTGGATTCCATTGTGGATATTGTCAGCATTGCCGTATGCATGGAAAGCCTGGCCATTGATGATGTGGTGGTGGATACCCTGGTGGATGGTCATGGCACTATTCGCTGTCAGCATGGTATCATGGCGGTACCTGTACCGGCAGTTACCCATATTGTGGCTGATAATGGTTTGAAGCTTCGTCTAAGCCATGTAGAGGGAGAACTGGTAACTCCTACGGGAGCAGCGGCAGCAGCAGCTCTTAGGACTATGGACAAGCTGCCTGCCAGCTATAGAGTGGCTGGGGTAGGCATGGGAGCCGGCAAGAGGGAATATGAGGTGCCAACCTTTTTGCGGCTTTTGCTGTTAGAAGCGGAGACAGAGCTTCCAGAAGATGAGATTCTCAAAATTGAAACAAATATAGATGATAGCAATGGGGAGACTCTGGGCTTGGTACAGGAACTGCTTTTGTCTGCTGGAGCCTTAGATGTATTTTTTACCTCCATCTATATGAAGAAGAACCGTCCAGCCTATATGCTGACAGTGCTTTGTCAGCCACAGCAGCAGGAGGCAATGGCTAGAATTATTTTCCAGCATACTACCAGTATTGGTATTCGCTATGAGAAAATGAAGCGCTGTATTATGCAGCGCCGCCAGCTATCTGGTGTGGTAGAGGGCATAGCCGTCAAGGCCAAGGAATGCAGCTATGGAGATATAGTGCGCTGCTATCCAGAGTATGACAGTATTCGCCAGCTGCAGCAGGAAAAGGGAATGGATTATCAGATGGCCTATGAACTGATAAGAAATAATGTCTGTCGAAACCCCATTGAAAGAAAATGAAAAAATCATTTTCTTTGAATAATCTAGGGGTTATAATGAATTAATAGTGCGGGTTTTTGCAAATCAGTTTGTGGACTAGGCATTAGATAGGATAGATAAAGGAGTAATGTAAGCAATGATTTTGAACCGTAAATCCGTGGAGCTTTTGGCTCCGGCAGGGAATTGGGATGCCCTTGTGGCTGCTGTAGAAGCAGGGGCTGATGCTGTATATCTGGGGGGCAAGCATTTTAATATGCGTATGCACCGCAATAAGGAAACTAATTTTGACGATGCAATGTTGAAGAAGGCCATAGAATATACTCACGCCCACGGAGTTCATCTTTATATAACCCTGAATAACCTGATTAGCGTGGAGGAGGTAGAGCCTCTGAAAAAATATCTGCTTTATCTTAATGAGATTAAGCCTGATGCAATTCTGGTACAGGATTTTGCGGTTTTGGAGCTAACCAAGGAACTGGGGATTGATATTCCTCTTCATACCTCAGTTATGATGAACACTCATAACGAACATGCTATCAAGAAGCTGAAGGAATATGGCATTACCCGTATTGTAGTAGGCAGAGAAATGACTCTCTCCGAGCTGTCTCTTTTCAAGGAGCGGACAGGTCTGGAGATTGAGTATTTTATGCATGGGGATATGTGTATTGCGGAAAGCGGACAGTGCATTCATTCCGGTGTTCTCTTCGGCCAGAGCGGCAACCGTGGCAGATGCTTGAAGCCATGCCGTTGGCCTTATAAGCTGGTAGAGGAGGATACTGGTGCTGTTCTGGATAAGGATGATCAGCATGATTATAAGCTGGCCTTGAAGGATATGTGTATGTATCGCAATATTCCTGAGCTGATTCAGGCAGGGGTATTCTCCTTTAAAATTGAAGGCCGTATGCGTCCAGCAGATTTCGTTCGCCGTATTGTAGCTACCTATAGACGGGCTATTGATGCCTATATTGCAGATCCTATGGGCTATAGCATTAACGAAGAGGATTGGCAGGATTTGTACCAGAATCGGGCTAGAGATTTTACTACTACCTTTGCTTTGGGACAGCCTGATGCCAAGGATATTGGCTTTGATGGCAGCAGAGAGCCTAGATTCTTTAGTAATGCCGTAGAGGAGCCAGGCTTCCAGGATGAAATTCTCAAGGAGGAGGCGCCTATAGAGGCACCAGTTCAGGAACATCATACTCTGTCTGTACAGGTAGCCGATTTGGCTGGTTTAAAGGCTGCCTGCAGCAATGGGGCGGATGTAGTTTATTTGGCAGGAGAGGTATTTAAGCCAAAAAGACCTTGGACCATGAAGGAAATTCAGGAGGCCATTGAGATTGCCCATAGCAGCAATGTAAAGGTAGTTATTAGCACACCTCGTACCACCATGCGGAGAGAATGTGGACAGCTGGAGCAGTTCCTGACCACTGTCAGCAAGCTGGAGCCAGATGGACTTCTGGTTAGCAATCTAGGCTCCTTGAAGCTGACCCAGGAATACACAGATTTGCCAGTGCAGGCAGATTTTTCCTTCAATCTTTTCAATCATATGGCAGCTTCCTTTCTGAAAAAGAATGGATTGGTAATGGGTACTGCTTCCTTTGAGCTGGCCTATGGACAGCTTAAGGAGCTGGTGGAGAAATCTCCATTGCCAATTGAGGTGGTAGTTCATGGCAGCTATGAGTCCATGATTTGCGATCACAATTTTGTATCCATGCAGATGCCATACCACCATCTCAGCAATCCTGAGCTGATGGAGAAACACTATGCCTTGAAGGATTCTGTAGGACAGCTTCATAGCCTGCGCATGGATCAATTTGGCAGAACCCATATCCTTTTCGCCAAGGATTTGTGCTATTATCCATATTTGGAGAAGCTAAAGGGAGTAGCTTCTTATCGTATTGAGGCCAAGGATTATGAGCCAGAGCTGGTGGGAGAGCTGACTGGCGCTTATCGCAAGGCATTGGATAATCTGTCTGCTGGCAAGGAATTCCTGAATCAGGAGGATTTTGCCGCTATGCAGAAATCAGGCCCTCGTCAGCTGGGGATTGGCGTTTATAGATTCCGTCAGTCTCAGAATTCACTGTAATCAAAATAAAGGATAATAGGAGAGTTTATTATGTCTTTGGAGAAGCCTATTGGCCCTGAGGCCATTTTGGAGAAAAAGAAAAAGTATATTATGCCTTGCCTGGCTCATTTTTACAAGGAGCCTAGACAGTTCGTCAAGGGTGAAATGCAGTATCTCTTTGATAGTGAAGGACGGAAGTATCTGGATTGCTTTGCTGGTGTTTCCGTTATCAACTGCGGTCACTGCAACCCTGAGATAAATGCAGAGGTAGTAAAGCAGGTGCAGAGCCTGCAGCATGTGTGCAATACCTACCTTACAGAGAATTTTGTTAATTTGGCAGAAAAGCTGGCAGAGGTAACTCCTGGGGATTTGCAAAAGACCTTTTTCTGCTCTACTGGTACTGAGGCTAATGAGGGAGCCTTGCTGTTGGCTTCCATATACACTGGCAAGGATGAATTTATTGCTCTGCGGAATGGTTTGCACGGTCGCACCAAATTAACCATGAGCTTGACTGGTATTCAGATGTGGCGTACAGATCCACATCCTTGTGGCGGTATTCATTTTGCACCTAATGCTTATTGCTATCGCTGTCCTTTGGGGAAGAAATTCCCAGAGTGTGATTATGCCTGTGCAGATGCGGTAGATGATTTGATTCGCACTGCCACCAGCGGTCAGCCAGCAGCTCTGATTGCGGAGCCAATTCAAGGTAATGCAGGTATTGTTACTCCACCAAAGGGGTATTTCAAGCGATTGAAAGAGATTCTGGCAAGTCATAATGCTTTGTTAATTATTGATGAGGTGCAGACTGGTTTTGGTAGAACTGGCAAGATGTTTGCCATAGAGAATTTTGATGTGGTGCCAGATATTATGACTATGGCCAAGGCTTTAGGCAATGGTGCGCCAATCTCTGCCTTTACGGCTTCTGCCAAGATCGCTGATACTTATACCAAGCCAGGTGCCTCCACCTTAGGCGGCAATCCTGTTTCTTCCATAGCTGGTTTAGGTGTGCTGAAGTATATTCAGGAGCATAAGCTGATGGAAAATGCTCAGGCAAGAGGGCAGCAGCTTTATGATGGCCTGGTAGAGCTGCAGAAGAAGCATCCTATTATTGGCGATATTCGCGGTATCGGCTTGATGCGAGGAGCAGAGTTCATTCATGCTGACAAATCTCCTGCTCCGGAAGAGCTGGAAATGGTACTGGAAGAAATGAAAAATAGAGGCTTCATTATTGGCAAGAATGGTGTAGCAAGAAATGTTATGGCTTTCCAGCCACCTTTGGTTATTACAGAGGCAGATGTGAACAATGTGTTGAACACTCTGGAAGATGTATTAACTCAGTTTAAGTTGTAAAATGACTACAAAAAAGGACAGTGGCTTGAGTAAATCTCAAAACACTGTCCTTTTTAAATGTAAAAATATGGTTATATCAGGCTGTATCTAGCCAAGGTACTGATAAAGCTGATAGCCAAGGAAAATAGCAATATATAGTACAATGATTTTTTCTACCTTGTACATAATCCGGCGGATGGAGCCTTGGAGAATGCGATACAGCATAAATCCGCCAATAGCTCCATAATCAACGCCGTTCATATAATGTCCACTGATATGGGTAATAATATAGTCTAACATGAGAACCTCCAAACAAAACACTATGTCTGTATAATATTACAAAATAGACAGTAATGCAAATATTCTTTTGGAGACTAGATATATTATTTATTTTGGTTAGTGACAGTTATGATTGCTGCCGCAGCCGTGACTGCCACAGGTATGGCCCTCATCGCCATGCTGATGGTCATGATGGCTGCAGTGTACGTTAGGGTTAAACTGTAAATTATTTTCCAGCAAAGCCTGTACAGCTGCATCCGCATCTCCGGCAACTCCACCATAGAGTTTGATACCTGCCTGAGCCAAGGCATTCTGAGCACCGCCGCCAATACCGCCACAGATAAGGGTATCAATGCCATGCTCCATAAGGAAGCCTGCCAAAGCCCCATGACCACTGCCAGCAGTGTCTACAACCTGGCTGGAAGTAATCTGATTGTCCTGAATCTCATAAACCTTGAACTGAGAGGTGTGGCCAAAATGCTGAAAAATCTGGCCGTTTTCGTAAGTAACTGCAATTTTCATAGTCAATTCTCCTTTCCTCTTTGAAATGAAATATTATTTTATGGCTGTATATTACAATCACAACGACGTAAGTTAGTCAAAAAATATCCCCTCTGAATAATTCAGAAGGGCATATTCCTTCACTGGGGGCTGGAGGGGAGAATAAATCCCTGCAAAAAAGATATATTTTCCCCATCCAAAAGCAGCAAGCATCCCAGCAGGCTGCTTCGGTGCGTGACAACGACAGACAACGGCGTTGCACCACCACCAGTGTTTTCTTTATTATACACGAAATTCATTAAAATTTCATTAAAAATTATCCTGTATACAAGGTTATATATCTAAACAAAAGGAAAAAAAGAGTGTATAATATATTTCATGTGGCAATAACTGGCTGGAACGAATTGCAGCAGTTGTAGCAAAAGTATCTATTTACGGAGGGATTTCATGAATACACCACGCCTGGGGCATATACATTTTCTCAATGTACTGCCTCTGACCTATGGTCTAAATACTTTGAATTTGAAGGATGGTATCCAGCTGAAAAATGGCGTGCCAGCAGTAATGAACAATGATTTGCTGACAGGGAGACTGGACGCCAGCGAGGTTTCCTCGATTGTATATGCGCGGAACTATGAGGATTTGCTGATTTTGCCAGACCTTTGTGTAAGAGCTGATGGACCAGTACAGAGCATATTGCTGGTATCCAGAAAGCCTATAGAGGAAATCAATGAGGATAAGATTATTTTGACAGCCCAGTCAGCTACGGCTCATTGTCTTTTGAAGATTATTATGGCCAAGGCCTATGATGCCAATCCTCATTATTATATTCGCAATTTAACCCCAGCCAGCCCAGTGCCGGGAGATGCCACTGCATCCCTGCTGATTGGTGATGATGCCTTGTATGTTTATCATCACAAGGATAAGGAAAATTTCTATTATTATGATTTGGGCCGGGAGTGGAAAAAGCTTACGGATCGCTGTATGGTTTATGCTGTATGGGCTGTAAACAGGGCTTATGCTCAGGACAATCCTCAAGGAGTGCAGCTGCTTTATGATAGGCTTTATCAGTCCTTGAATGAGGGTATGAAACACAAGCAGGAAGCTATCAAGGGTATCATTAATGAGCGGCCATTTACAGAGGCTCAGGTTGCCGAATATATGAATGTTATCAAATGGAATCTCACAGAGGAATATATTGATAATCTGCGGGTATTCTATGATTTGGCCTATGAACAGCATTTGATACCTCGCAGGCCTCGTATTCGGGTAGCTGAGGTTAACCGTTGATTCTATAAGGGACGGTTTTGGAAAAAGAAAATCCCTGTACAAACTGGCTAAGTGTCGGTTTGTGCAGGGATTCTTGCGCTTTGCCCTATGAAATTATTTAGCTGGTTTTTTCTTGTCTCTATACCAGAGGTAAATATATACTGCCAGAGCAATGGTAAAGGCAGTAACGCTGGTCATCTGGGCGGATTTAAAGACACCGAAAACCAGGTTGGTGTAGTCTCCTCGGAGATATTCCAAAAAGAAGCGGGCTGTGCTGTATAGCATAACATACAGTGCAAAAGCCTGTCCTTTAGCATGGGGAAAAGCCCGGTAGAGAAGCAGCAGGCCAAAAATAACAAAATCCAGCTGGCCCTCCCAGATTTCTGCTGGCCAAAGGGGTTGGGCACCGTAGGTATGATAGGCCAAGGTGGTTTCGGGATAAAGAATGCCAAAATTACTTCCTGTTGGAGCACCGAAGGCATCACCATTTAGCAAATTGGCACAGCGGCCTAGACCTTGGCCAAAGATAATGGCAGGGGCGCAGATATCCATCATAGCAGGAATATCAATTTTGTGTCGCCAGCAATAAAAAACTCCAGTGGCAACGCCTAGAACAACGCCCCCTTGAATAGCCATGCCTCCCTGCCAGACATTTAGGATTTCTGTGAGATGGTGCTGATAATAGCTCCAGTCAAAGAAAAAAACATCCCATAGTCTGGCCCCCAGCAATCCTGCCATGCCGGAATAAATACACATATCCGGTATATGGTCATGCCAGCGGCCATCCTGCTTGGCTAGAAAATAGGCTACAGAGGAAGCTAGAATAATGCTTAGACTAAGTACCAGTCCATAAGCTCGCACGGGAAAATCCCCGATATAAAATAAATATTGATGCATTGCCAAAACCTCACAATAAAGAAAAATATACAAACCGTGTTTTATTTTAGCAGATTGCGTTGAAAAAAAACAGCAGTTATTTTATGACAAAAAATTTTTTCTCATGTATAATAAAAAGACAAGTCTAATATTTAGGAGCAGAACTTAATGAAAATGATTGTAGGTCTGGGGAATCCAGGCAGTGAATATGCTGGCACTCGTCACAATGTAGGCTGGATGCTGGTGGATGCTCTGGCGGAGCATTTGGGTATCAATGAGTGGCGCAGTCGGGAAAAGGGTATGGTGGCGGAAGGTCGTATTGGCAGTGAAAAGATTTTGCTGGTGAAGCCTCTTACCTATATGAATAACAGTGGCGAATGTGTCGGCCCTTTGATGCGTTGGTACAAGCTGGAACCAGAGGACATTATGGCAGCCCATGATGATATGGACATTCCCATCGGTACAATTCGTATTCGCAAAAAGGGCAGTGCTGGTGGCCACAATGGTATCAAATCCTTGCTCAGTCATATTGGTTCCGAGAATTTTGGCCGTTTGCGGATTGGTATTGGCCGGCCTCAGCCGGGCTGGAGCGTTATCAATCATGTGCTGGCTAAGTTTAACGACCAGGAGCAGGAGGAAATAGGAGATGCTATCAAGCAGCTTATTCCTGCGGTAGAGTGTATGGTTTTGGAAGGCCCAGATATGGCTATGAACAAATTCAATCCGAAAAAGGTAAAAAAGCCCAAAAAAACTGGGGAGGAAAAAGCTCATGGCTAAGAAGCAGAAAAACAGCAAAGCTGGCAAAAAACATATTAGAAACCAGCAGGATATGGTATATGCTCTTTATGCAGATGAAAATGGCGAGATTTTCGATGCCCCTGGCATTGGAGCGGTAGGCCGTTTTGGCGATGAGATACGGCCTTTGATACCAGAGGATTTGATTCCTCTGCCAGATAGTGCTGACCTGATGTATCTGCCAGATCGTCAGGCTTTAGGTGTGGATGAGGAGGGCAATATCCTGCCCTTAACTGGCCAGGCTGTATCTGCTATTTTGCCGGCAGGCTATACCAGAACCCTGTTGCCAGGCTTTCAGGTTATGGATGAAGCCTCTCAGTTGCCTTTATATGGCTATACCGCGGTAGCGGTTTATCAGGATCAGTTATATGCAGCTGCCATTTATACAGATGAAAATCACAAATGGGATCCAGAGAATTACAATACACCGGATTTAAAGAAATTGGTAAAAAGGGTTAAAAAGGATTTGCCTAACAATCCTTTGGTAGAGCATTTGGCCAATTGTTCTCTGGAATGGCATTGCTGTACGGCAGAGAATCTTTTTTATCGTCGCTGGGAATGTGGTATTCCAACCTCGCCAGTATGCAATGCCAACTGTTTTGGCTGTATTTCCTTGCAGCCAGCGGAATGCTGCCCGTCTCCACAGGAGCGAATAAAATTTCGACCTACGCCAGAGCAAATTGCCCAGATAGGTTTATATCATCTCCAAACAGCCCCAGAGGGAATTATTAGCTTTGGTCAGGGCTGTGAGGGAGAACCTTCTCTGGCAGCTGTTAATATTAGCCAGGGAATCCGCCTCATTCGCCAGCAGACTGACAAGGGGCAGATAAATATCAACACAAATGCAGGCTATACAGAGGGTATCCGTCAGATTGTGGATGCAGGTCTGGATACCATGCGGGTAAGCATTATCAGTGCCCTGCCAGAAAGCTATGCTGCCTATTATCGCAGCAATTATCAGCTTGAGAATGTGAAGGAATCCATTCGCTATGCTTTGGACAAGGGAATTTATGTATCTCTGAATATGCTGTATTTCCCAGGCTTTAATGATAGAGCTCAGGAGCTGGCTGGTTGGTTGGAATTTTTCCGGGAACTGCCAGTGCAGATGATTCAGGTAAGAAATCTGAATATAGATCCAGATGCTTTTTTAGAAATTATGCCAGAAGCTCAGGGTGAAATTTTGGGTACTAAGGCCTTTTTGACAAAGCTGCATCAGGAATTTCCAGATATGGTAATTGGCAGTTTCAGCCATTATGTAGAGGAATAGGGAAATTCATATTTTTTGAGGTAAATAAGACAATTGTCATAGAATACGAAAATTTTTCATATAAAAAAAGGATTTTGGCAATTTGTGTAGAATAAAGAAACTGATGGTTCGAGTAAATTTAATAAATCGGAGGAATTGTTATTATGGACGAGAGAGATTGGGAAGAGTTTAAAGCAAAGCTGAAGCGCAAGACTGAAATTGATTTGGACTTGTACAAGGCACCTCAGATGCAAAGACGTATTATGAATCTGGCCCGTCGTAATGGCTATGATAAATATAGCGCCTATTTTGACAAGGTTGCACAGGATAAGGATGATTTTGCTGCTTTTATTGAGTATCTGACCATTAACGTATCTGAATTTTTCCGTACACCGGACAAATTCGCCAAGCTGGAGACCGATGTTATTCCAGAGTTGATGAAGCATTCTTCTCGGCTGAATATTTGGAGCGCAGGCTGTTCTATTGGAGCAGAGCCATATTCTCTGGCTATGATTCTCAATGATATGACACCAAATACCCGTCATCGGATTTTGGCTACGGATTTGGATATTGAGATTTTGGCCAAGGCCAAGGCTGGTGTTTATAACGAAAATGAGCTAAAGGCTATGAGTGAGGCTAGAAAGTCCAAGTACTTTACCAGACAAGGGGATAAGTATGCGGTAAGCCCTGATATTAAACAGCGTATTGAATTTAAGCGTCATAATCTGTTAAAAGATCCTTTTGAAACTGGTTTTGATTTGATTCTTTGCCGCAATGTGGTTATTTACTTTACGGAAGAAGCCAAGGATCAGCTTTATGCCAATTTCTTTAAGGCTCTAAAGCCAGGCGGTATTCTCTTTGTTGGGGCAACAGAGGCTATCCTTAATTTCCGCAAGCTTGGCTATACCAGCTATCAGCCATTCTTTTATCAGAAACCATTCTAAGTTTTAGGAGATGATTAAGTGATAGCTAATCCAGCTATAGAGCAAATGAGCAGGGAGGATATGTCTGAACTGCAATTAAAGAAGCTGCAAAAAAGCATAGAATGGGCTATGGAAAAAAGTGCTTTCTATTACAGAAAGTTTACAGATGCCGGAATTAGCAGCAAAGATATAAAATCTCTGGAAGATATTGCTAAGCTGCCTTTTACAACTCTGGATGAGCTGCAGAATGTTTCAATTTACAATCTGTTGACCTTGCCTCTCAGTGCGGTTTTGCGGATTTCTCGCCTAGGCTATAATAACAGCTTTATCAAAATGTACACCAATGGTGATTTGGCTTATCAAATTGAAATGATGACCAGAGTATTGGTGGCTCAGGGCTTAAACAGTGCTGCCGTGGCAGGACTGTTAGGTGAAGCTTCAGACAGCAGATTGATGGACGTGCAATATGCTTTGGAGAATATGGGGGTTACCGTAGTTCTTTTAGGCAACAATCCTGAAAATATCAGAGAGCTAATGACTACCTGTCATGTGGATGTGTTGATTAGCGATTTTAAGCAGGTTATGCAGTTGGTGGTTATGTTGCAGGCTAGCAATATTTCTGCTGACGATTTGTTCCTGCCTAAGATTATCTGTATGGAGGAGGGCTTGCAGAATCCTAATCATGTCTATATAAAGCAGCGCTTGCAGGCAGAGACTGCCATGGTGTATAATTCTCCAGCCTTGGGGTGTGGTGGTATTATGTTCCCTTGTCAGGAGGGAGAGGGTTTCCATATTCAAGAGGACTATTTTTATCCTGAAGTAGTGGAATATGGTACAGATAGGGTTATTACAGAGTCACACAAGGCTGGCGAGTTGGTTTTGACACCGCTGGCAGCTGAGGCTATGCCTATTTTCCGCTATCGCACTGGTCAGGTGGTTATGCGTCTGGATGCACCATGTCCTTGTGGGCGTACCCTGACACGGTTGGCTAATCCCACAGAATATGCAGGGGTAGTATGGCAGGCTATGCTATAATTTAAAATTTACATTTAGGGGGCTGAATTACAAAATGTAACAGCCCTCTTTTTTTACACTGGAGGTTAGAATATGCTGGAGATTGTTACAGGTCGGACAGGCAGCGGCAAAACTGCGCTATGTTTGGAAAGGATTGAGGAAAAGCTGTTGGGGGAGCCAGCAGGCCAAAAAATTATTTTACTGTTGCCAGAGCATATGACCTACCGGGTGGAGCGGCAGCTGGCTTCCTTGCTGGCCAAGGAGGGACGGGGCTTTAGCAGCTGCTATATCTACGGCTTTCGCCGTTTTGCCTATCAGGTTTTGCAGGAAACTGGAGGAGCCTTGGAGCCTGGTTTAACAGAGCTGGGACGGCATCTGCTTTTGAAGAAGCTATTGGATAAAAGATTAGCTGATCAGGATAGCCAGGGGCTACAGGCCTTTGCCAAGGCTGCCAGACAGCGGGGCTTTGTAGGGGAATTGTCAGATATTATCAATGAAATGAAAAGCTACTGTATTACTCCGGAAAATTTGTTACAGCTTTCTGAAACCATTGGCGAGGCTAACAGCCGGTTACAGGGCAAGCTTCTGGATATGGCCAGCATCTATGGGGATTTTAATGAGTCTATGGCAGGCCGTTACAATGATGGCAAGGATATTATGGCCAAATTGGTGGAAAAATTGCCTCAGTCCCAGTTGGTTAAGGGAGCAGAGCTTTGGCTGGATGGCTTTTTGTTCTTTAATCCTCTGGAAAAGCAGATTCTTAATCAATTATTTGATTTGTGCAGTGATGTTCATGTGAATTTGACTATGGATACCACTGGGCTGCAGGCTGGTGTTCCCTTTGACTATCTGCCTAGGGAGGATATTTTCTATCGCAGCTGTCAGACGAGAAATTATCTGTTGGAGCTGGCATCTAACAAGGAAATGTCTGTGGAGGAACATTTTCTCACTGGGGGCAACAGATATGGCAATCCTGCTCTCAAGGCTATGGAGGCTCAGTGGATGAACCATCATATTAGGCCTTGGCAGCCGGGGCATCCAGATTATCAGGGGCCAGCTCAAAATATAAAAATTGTGGAGGCAGCGGCACCAAGGTTGGAGCTGGAGGCTATGGCAGCAGAGATTGTGCGTCTGGTGCGGGAAAAGGGCTGCAGCTGGAGTGATATAGGCATTTTGCTACGGGATGAGGATGGTTACGGCTTCCTGACAGAGCTGGTTTTGCAGGAATATGGCATACCTTTCTTTAATGCGGCTAAAAGACAGGGAATTAAGCATCCCTTGGCAGAGTTGATTCGTTCAGCCCTAGCTATCTGTATCAGTCGCCAAGGATGGAGTTATGAAAATGTTTTTCGTTGTTTAAAAACAGGATTTTTTAAGGAAGCCTGTAATTTACTGTCTGATGAATTGGATGAGCTGGAGAATTATGTGCTGGAATTTGGCATTCGGGGACGGAAAAGATGGACTCAGCCAGAGCCTTGGCAGTATATGCGTCGTTATAGCTTAGAGACAGAGGATATAGATGAAAAGGAACAGGAGCGGGCAGAAAGAGCTGATAGATGCCGTTTGCGGGTTGTGAAGCCTTTGGAGTCTTTGCAAAAGCAGTTAGCTCAGGCAGGAGATTTGGCAGGACTAGCTGAGGCGGTTTACAATTTCCTTATGGAGCTGCAGGTACCGGTACAGTTGGAGCGGATGTCTAAGGAGGCAGAGCTGCAGGGGGATTTGGCTGTGGCTAGGGAGCATCAACAGCTTTGGACTGCTGTTATGGAGCTGCTGGATCAGATTGTGGAGCTAGGTGAGTTTTCCCCTCAGGACAGATTGTTGGAATTTGCCAATGTTATGGAGGAAGGACTGGATAACATGGTTATTAGCCTCATACCTCCTGGCTTGGATTATGTCAGCATTGGTTCTTTTGACCAAAATAGCATGGAAAATCTGGCGGCAATTTTTATACCGGGAGCTAATGCAGGCACCATGCCTCGGCGTTCCAGCGAAAATGTGATTCTGTCTGATGGAGATAGAATCCATATTAATCAGGTACAGACAGATAATAAGCATCTTTCTATTATTGGTCAGGAAAACAGCTTTAACGAGGCTTGGCTGTTGTACAAGGGATTTAATGAGGCTGGCAGCTACTTGTGGATATCCTACGCCCTTTCTGATGATGAGGGCAATGGCCGAGAGCCAGCAGCACTTTTGCGTTGGGTGAGACGCCTGCTGCCAGAGGTAAAGCTGTGGCAGATTCTGCAAAGTGATGGCTTTGTGGCAGAGGGGCATCAGGCAGTATCAGGTCTAGGCAAAGCCTTGGGCCGCTGCCGGGATTTAGGGGCTATGGAGGACAAATGGTATGGTGTCTACAATTGGCTGGTACAGCATAGTGATCAAGGCTTGGCTCATTCCTTGGCTTTGTTACAGCAGGGATTGTCCAGCAAGCGGGGAGATGATGCCCTGCCAGCAGATTTATCCCGGAAGCTTTTTGCCCCTAAGGGCTGGTTGAGGGGCAGTGTGACCAGATTGGAGCGGTATAATAGCTGTCCTTTCCAATATTATGTCCAATATGGTCTTAAATTGCAGGAGAGACGCATTAGTGAGTTTAGTAATCCAGAGCTAGGCACCTTGCTACATGGTGTATTGCGGGAATTTGGCCAGGAGCTAAAGAACCAAAATCGTCGTTGGGGTGATGTTTCGGAGGCAGAACAGCGGCAGATGTGTCATGAAATCTTGCATCGTCTGGCGCCAAAACTGGGAAATAATGTTATCTTTCAGCGTAAGCAGCTGGAGGCCAGGCTGAGGCGTATTGAAAATACAGCAGCCTTTGCTCTCCAGAGACTGTGTGCCTTTGATGCAGTCAGCCAGCTTCATCCAGAGTATTTTGAGGAGGGTTTTGGCAGTATGGCCAAGGATGCCAATCAAAGAGCTTTGTCTCTGGTGTACAAGCTGTCCTCTGGGGACAAATTGTCTCTCAATGGTCAGATTGACCGCATAGATATGACAGAGGATGGCCGTTATTTTATGGTTATGGATTACAAGACAGGCAATGCAGCTATTAATATTATGGATGTATACTACGGTATCAAGCTGCAGCTTTTAACCTATTTGCTGGTAACCAAGCAATTTCTCTCGGCTCAGCAGGGAGAGGAAACTTTGCCTGTAGGGATGCTATATTATTTTCTCAAACAGCCTAGAGCCAGCTTGGCCAGTCATGGGGAAAGCCAGCAGGAGGTTATAGATGCCTTGGAGAAAAAGCTGTTAATGCCAGGCTGGATTGTGGCTGATAAGGAGCTGGTACAGCTGATTGACAGTACCTTGTCCCAGCCTGGGGCCAAAAGCCGTTTTATTCATGCTACCATGAAAAAGGGTGGGGATTTAATGGCCAATGCCACTTATTTGCGTCAGCCACGAGAGCTGGAACTGCTGTTGGAATATGTGGAGGAACTACTGCAGCGTACAGGCAAAGATATTTTGGCGGGTCGAATTGCGCCAGTGCCTTATAGAAATCGGGAAGGACACAGTACCTGCGAATATTGCAATTACCGGGCTATCTGTGGCTTTGATGCTCAGCTGGAGGGCTTTGGTTATCGCCGTGTAGTCCAGCAGGGGGATAAGGAGTTTATGGAGAATATTGAAGCAGAGCTGTCTCAGCAGAGAGGCAATCAAGCTGATAAGGAGGAAATCTAATGGGCTGGACCAAGGAGCAACAGCAGGCTATTGACCTGGATAATAAAAATATATTGGTGTCTGCCGCCGCCGGCTCTGGCAAAACTGCTGTGCTGGTAGAGCGAGTGGTAAGCCATTTGCTGCGGCCTCTAGGGGAGAATACGCCGGAGGCAGAAAAGCCTTGGAGCGTGGATGAACTGCTGGTAGTAACCTTTACCAAGGCGGCTGCGGCGGAAATGAGTGACCGTATTGGCCAGCGGCTGCAAAAGGCTATTGCTCAGGAGCTGGAAAATACCCCGCCTAATAAGGCTCTGATTAGCAGGCTGCAGCGGCAGATTATACTTTTGGCAGGAGCCTCCATATCCACCATAGATTCCTTTTGCCAAAGCATTATCAAAAACAATTTTGCTGACATAGATTTGGACCCTAGATTCAGGGTGGCCAATGAAAACGAGCTGATATTGCTGCAGCAGGAGGTTCTGGATGAGATTTTTGAGAATCGCTATGCACAGGGAGATGCTCTCTTAGAGGAGTTTGGGGAAAAGTACGGCACGGATAGAGGGGATGACCAGCTTTATAATATTGTCTTGAAGCTTCATGACCAGTCCAGAAATCAGCCCTTTCCTGAACATTGGCTTCGCCAGCTGGTAGAGGCCTACAGTCCCGTTGATGAAAAAAAGGCGCCTAAAAACCATTTACAGGATTATACCCTGTGGTGGCAGATGATTTATAGTGGTTTGCAGCAGCACATGGCCAAGGCAATGGCAGCCAGAGAGAAATTTTACCTGCTGGTGGAGCAGGTGGATGAGCCTAAGACTAGAGCCAAATATTATGAACGACTGGACAGGATAGACAGCATTCTCAATGGTATTAATGAGGCCTTGGACAAGGATTGGCAGGATATTTATGATGCCTTTCGGGTGCTGGATTACAAGGAAACCAAATTTATTAATATGCCAGGGGGCAAGCTGGATGTAGACTCAGACCTGAGGGAAGCTATTAAGAAAGCCAATGAAGAAGTAAAAACAGCTGTAGAGCAGATGCGGAAGGATTTTGTGCTGGACCCCGAGGATATTATGCTGGAGGATTTGGCCAAGCTGTATCAGGATGCAGAGGCTATTGTGGAATTGGTGCTGGAATTTAATCAGGCCTACAAGGCGGTCAAGAAGGAGCGGAATATTATTGACTATGGTGATATGGAGCACTATGCTCTACAGTTGTTAATGGCAGAGGGCTCCACCCCAGACCATATTCAGCCCTCTGAGGTGGCCCTGCAGCTGCGGCGGAAATATCGTGAAATCATGGTGGATGAATATCAGGATACCAATCAGGTACAGGATACCATTGTGTCCTTGATAGCAGGCGAGAATCAGGGGAATCTCTTTATTGTGGGAGATGTAAAGCAAAGTATATACGGCTTTCGTTCCTCAGAGCCTGCCCTGTTTATGGATAAATATGAAAAATATGATAGTGGCAACGAGGCTCAACAGTTGATTACCCTAGGGCGGAATTTCCGCAGTAGACAGGAAATTCTTTCTGCTGTAAATTTTGTTTTTGCCCAATTAATGACCGCAGAGCCGGCGGAAATTGATTATGACCAAAGAGCCATGCTAAATCCGGGGGAGCCTTATGGCTACGAAAAGGAGCCGGAACAGGGAGAGGTATTCCCTGTGGACAAGGCTGTGGAGCTGGATATTATTATGGAGCAGGGCTTGGAAGATGCTCAGGGTGACCAGCAGGAGGCTCAGGGTGACCAGGAGGAAGCCCAGGAAGAGCTCAAAAGCTTTCAGCTGGAGGCACAGCATATTGCCAGTCGTTTGCTGGAGCTAAAAAATTCTGGTTATTTGGTTTTTGACAAATCTCTGGCTCAGGGGGAGAATAATGGCTATCGGCCAGTGCGTTGGCGGGATATGATGATTTTGCTGCGTGCTGCCTCTGCCAAGGCAGAGATTTTGCAGGAAATTTTTCAGTTAAATAATATTCCTGTTTTTGCGGCTGTAGATGGGGGATATTTCCAAACCACAGAGATACAGGTGATAACCAGTGTTCTGTCCATTATTGACAATGTTATGCAGGACATTCCTTTAGCGGCGGTGCTTTATTCGCCTATTGTGGGGTTAACAGCCAAGGAATTGGCTAAGATAAGGCTGGGTGCTGAGGAGAAGAATCTCTATCAAGCCTTGATACAGGCTGGTTGTCCAGAGTCTGAGCTGGAAATATCTCTCAAGGATAGAATAGGTGTATTTCTGGAGAAGCTAAGCCGTTGGCGGCAGCAGGCTCGCTCTATGGGGGTGCCGGAGCTGCTATGTCAGATTTATCAGGATACAGGCTACTATGATTATGTAGGCTGTATGCCGGGGGGGATTCTGCGGCAGGCCAATTTGCGCATGCTGATAGATAGAGCCAGGGAATATGAAAATACCAATTATCGAGGCTTATTTAGATTCCTTAGCTTTGTAGAAAAAATCAAAAGCATGGACACGGACCTTTCTGTGGCTAGAACCCTGGGAGAAAATGAGGATGTGGTCCGTGTGATGACAATTCACAAATCCAAGGGCTTGGAATTTCCTATTGTCGTGCTGGCAGATATGGCTAAAAGATTTAATATGAATGATCTGAAGGAGCCGGTTCTGGTGCACAAAAAGCTGGGGCTGGGCTTGCATAATATAGATACTGTAAAATCTGTATCCTATCCTTCCTTTGCCAGACTGGCGGTAAAGGCTGGTATTCAGAAGGAAATAAAGGCAGAGGAACTGCGGGTTCTGTATGTGGCTATGACAAGAGCCAGGGAAAAACTGATTATGACAGGCAGGGTAGCCAATGGTCAGAAGTCGGTGGAAAAGTGGTGTCAGTATCGTAATTATAGCTGTCAAGATAAGGTTTGGCAGGATGAATTGCCTCGTCAGACCTTGCCAGCCTATGGTATTAGTCAGGCCAATTCCTATTTGGATTGGGTAGCCTCAGCAGTAGCTAGACATCCAGAGGCAGGTCAGGTCTTTGCCCAATTTGAAGGATTGACACCGGAACAATATGGACAAGGCTTAGGCTATATGCAGGTGGCTATGGGCCGGGAAAGCCAATGGCAGGTACATTTGATTCCTGCCGGAGATATTTGTCAACCTGGGATGGAGGCCGAGGCCAGCAAGGAGATTTTGGAAAAAGTAATTGCTGGGGATTTACTACCAGCAGAGGAGATATGGACACAGCGCATTAATAGGGTGCTGGATTGGCATTACGATTTTCAGGGTACAGAGAAGGTACCAGCCAAGCTGTCTGTTTCCGAGCTAAAAAGGCGTTTTGGCAGGGAGCTGGAGCAAGAGGGTAATGATTATGAATTGTTGTGGACAAAGGAGGCTGACTCAGAGATTGCCAATGAGGGAGGTCTATCTCCTGAGCAGCAAAGAGAATATAACTATCCAAGGCCTGTATTCCTTCAGCGCCAGCAGGAGGGCAGGCAGGTGTCCCGCAGTACAGAATATGGTACGCTGATGCACAGTGTTATGCAGCATCTGGATTTGACTCAGGGACTGGATAGGGCTGGTGTGAAGAAACAGCTGGAGGAAATGGTATATAGAGAGATTATAACTAAGGATCAGCTAACAATGGTTAATACGCCTCAGGTAGCAGGCTTTTTTGCTTCTTCTCTGGGACAGAGAATGCTGCAGGCTGATAAAATATGGCGGGAGATGCCTTTCTGCCGTATGCTGCCAGCAGAGCGTTATTTTTCAGAGGTACGCACGTCAGAGGCAGAGATTTTTAATCAGGGTGTTATTGATGTGCTGTTTCAGGAGAAGGGGAAGCTGGTATTGATAGACTATAAAACAGATAGAAATACCAATGCCCATCATGTGAAACAGCTCTACAGCCTACAGCTGGAGCTATATAGTCAGGCGGTGGAATCTGTTCTGAACAGCAAGGTAGTAGAAAAATATCTTTATATGCTGCGGGATGGCAGTATCGTTAAGGTGTAAGCCAAGACTTAAATTTTTCATTGTTTTCCAAAAATTTCCACAAGGCTATTGCTAAAGCCAGTGGCAATGATATAAAATATTTATGTTATCATTTTTTTAAACTAGTAAAGGATATAAGTAATATCCTGGGGTGCAGAGGCTTTGCTGCGCCCCCAGCAAGGAGAGATTCAATATGGCTAAGAAAATTGTAGTAATTCCAGGTGATGGTATTGGCAGCGAGATTACCGATTCTGCCGTAGAGGTTCTAAAGAAAGTAGCAGAGAAGTTTTCTCTGGCACTGGAATATGAATACAAGGATGCTGGTGGTACTGCCTATGATAAATTTGGTACTCCTTTGCCAGAGGATACCTTGGAGGCCTGCAAGGCTGCTGACGGTGTGCTCTTTGGTGCTGTAGGCGGTGACAAATGGGATAATGTGGAGCCATCTCTGCGGCCTGAAAAGGCTATTCTTGGTCTGCGCAAGGGCTTGGGCTTATATGCCAATCTGCGTCCAGTGAAAGTGGCAGATGCTTTGGTTGAGTACTCTCCTTTGAAGCAGGAGCTGGTAAAGGGTGTAGATCTGGTTATTGTTCGTGAGCTGGTAGGTGGTATTTATTTCGGTGAGAAATGCGAGTCTGAGGCCTACAATGGCACTGAGCGAGCTTGGGATTTGGAGAATTACTCCATTCCAGAGGTACAGCGGATTGCCAAGCTGGCCTTTGAAACAGCCCGTATTCGTCGTGGCAAGGTAACTTCTGTAGATAAGGCTAATGTATTGGCTACCTCTCGTCTATGGAGACGCACTGTAGCTCAGGTGGCTCAGGATTATCAGGATGTGGAACTGAATAATCTCTATGTGGATAATTGCGCGATGCAGCTAGCAGTTCGTCCTACTCAGTTTGATGTTATTGTAACCGGCAATCTCTTTGGTGATATTCTCAGTGATGAGGCTGCGGTTATCGGTGGCTCCATTGGCATGATGCCATCTGCTTCCATTGGTGAGCTGACCAGCCTTTATGAGCCAATTCATGGCTCTGCTCCAGATATTGCTGGCAAGGGCATTGCCAATCCAGTAGGTACCATTCTTTCTGCTGCTATGCTGTTGAGATATTCTCTCAATGAGGAGAAGGCGGCTCAGGCCATTGAGACTGCTGTGGACAAGGCTTTGGCTGAGGGTTGGCGGACAGCTGACCTCTGGCATGAGGGCTTTAAGAAGGCAGATACCAAGACTATGACACAGGCCGTTATCGCTAATCTCTAATAGAGGAGGAGCCATATATGAATGGAGCTCAGGTAATTGTAGAAATCCTGCGGGAGCAGGGTGTAGATACTCTTTTTGGCTATCCGGGAGGTATGATACTTCCTCTTTATGATGCCCTTTATGATGCAAAGGATATCAATCAGATTCTTACCACCCATGAGCAGAATGCGGCTCATGGGGCAGATGGCTACGCCAGAGCTACAGGCAAGGTAGGGGTGTGTATTGCTACCTCCGGCCCAGGGGCTACCAATCTGGTAACTGGCTTGGCTACCGCCTTTATGGATTCTATTCCTGTGGTGGCTTTTACAGGACAGGTAGATACTGACCTGCTGGGGCGGGATTCCTTTCAGGAAATAGACATTATGGATGTTACCATGCCTGTTACCAAGCATAATTACAAGGTAAAGGACCCTAAGGTGCTGGCTAAGGTGGTGCGGGAGGCTTTTCGCTTGGCCAAACATGGTAGACCAGGTCCGGTGCTGGTGGATATTCCCAAGGATATTTTGTTGAATCCTGCGCCCTTCTATGAGGATGATTATGTACCTAGAAAGCCAGGACAGCCAGATGCAGATTTCAAGATTTGCGTAGCTGAGGCAGCAGAGGTTATTTGTCATGCTAAACAGCCGGTAATTATTTCCGGCGGCGGTGTTATTAATGCGGGAGCTACTAAGGATGTTATTGCTTTTGCCGAGCACTACCATCTGCCTATTGTATTTACCTTGATGGGGATTGGCGGTGTTCCAGCAGAACATCCTAATGTATTGGGCTTTGCAGGTATGCATGGCAACAAGGCTGCTAATAACGCTGTAGCCAATGCAGATTTGGTTATTTCTCTGGGTAGTCGTTTTGCCGACAGGCAGACAGGCAATCTGGATAAATATACTGCTGATACCAAATTTATTCATGTGGATATTGATCCGGCGGAGATAGATAAAAATATTGCCAGCTCCATAGGCTTGGCAGGAAATATGCAGAATATCCTGAAAATGCTGAGTCAGCGGGAGCCATCCTCTAATCTGGAGGACTGGTGGAAGCAGATTCGAGGCTGGCGCATTGAATATGCCTATGACTATCATGTGTCCAGATTAACTGTGCCTTGGGCTATGCATTGTATTGCCAAGGCTGCCAGTGGTCAGGAATATGCCTTTGCCACCGATGTAGGTCAGCATCAGATGTGGTGTGCCCTCCATCTAAGAGTGCAGGAGCCTAGAACCTGGTTTACCTCTGGTGGTTTGGGAACTATGGGCTTTGGCTTGCCGGCAGCTATGGGAGCCCAGGCTGCTTATATAGATGCCGGCAGTCAGCGGCGGGTTATTCATGTAGCTGGAGATGGGGGCATCAAAATGACTGGTAATGAGTACTATACCATTGCCAGATTGAATCTGCCGATTATTTCCATTATTGTGAATAATACCAGTCTGGGCATGATTCGCCAGCTGCAGAAGGTTAATTATCGGGAAAGATATATTGCCTGTCAGCTGGACTATCCTATGGATTATGCCGGTTATGCCAGAAGCTTTGGCATTGAAGCGGAAAATGTGGATAGTACAGAGGGCTTTGCCACAGCCTTGAAGCATGCTATGGCAGAAAGACGGCCATATGTTATCGTTATGAATATTCATAGAAGCTTTGTGGAGCCTATGATTAAGGGCGGTGCCCGCATTAACGAATTTGTAGACTTTACAGATTAAAAATTGTCGTGGCATTGCCAGGGGAATATAGGCTAGTCCTAAAGAGCGGTGGAAGCTGAAATGACAGTGAGAGATTGGTGCTCACTGTCATTTTTTTATAGTTTAAAAAAAATTATAAAAAAGTGTTGACAATATGCTCAGTATTCGCTATAATTTCAATTGTTGTCACGCAAGTGAGAAAACAGAATAACGGCCCGGTAGTTTAGTTGGTTAGAATGCCGCCCTGTCACGGCGGAGGTCAGGGGTTCAAGTCCCCTTCGGGTCGCCATTTTCTTCTTTGTGTCAACGGTATGCGGAAATAGCTCAGTTGGTAGAGCATCACCTTGCCAAGGTGGGGGTCGCGAGTTCGAGTCTCGTTTTCCGCTC
>CAKPYV010000021.1 GCA_934203205.1 uncultured Anaerovibrio sp.
CATTCCGTGGCATAAAAATATCCGGGCAGTATATAACTACCCGGATTATAAGGTCTAACTTTATGGGGTCACTACATATATGTCAAAAGGATTATGTCTTTTTTTGCTCTTTTATACTCGCCCTTATTCTACACACAGAAAGCCACTGCCCAAACCTACCGAACCAGTAAAGGGCTGGGAAGTGTAGCCAAGAGCAAGGCTAACAACAATAGCGAAAGGAGTATGCACAATGTATTTAAGCCTGATTCTGCGCACAAGTCCAATCATAAATTCAATTGCCTAGTATCTTTTCCTATGTTATAATTAAATTAGAAACATGTTTTCTTATGCGAAAGTGGGATTATATGACAAACAGAAAAATTCGCGATACTGTTTTTTGCCATTTCATGAGTAATGAATCACATCTTTTGTCACTTTGTAATGCACTAAATGACACAGGTTATGACGAATCATCAGATATTACGATAAACACTTTAGAGGGCAGTTTTTTCAGCAACATTAAGAACGACATTTCTTTTCTTTTGAATAATCTAATGGTTGTGCTTATTGAACATCAAACCACCATTAATCCCAATATGCCCTTGCGTTTTCTCAGTTATGTTGATGAACTGTACAAGCGTTATACCAGCACCTCCCATAAAAAGATTTATGGCGATGATTTACTCAAGATTCCTGCACCGGAGTTTTATGTATTCTACGATGGAAACGATACATCCTTTGAGCAGCAAACATTGAAGCTAAGCGATGCCTTTGAAACTCAGTCAGACAAATTAGAACTTACTGTCCATGTATATAATCTGGCGGATGGCATGAATGATGAGTTGAAAAGAAAATGCCTGCCTATAGAAGAATACAGCATATTCTCCAACGCTTATAAGCATTTCCGTCAACAGAAAATGGAAATTGACCATGCTGTTGATGCAGCCATTAAATATTGTCTGGAGAATAATGTTATGGTTGACTATTTAAAAAACAACCAAAAGGAGGTTATAGATATGTTCGGATTTGAGTGGAATGAAAAAGAAGAACGGGAAGCACTACTCGAGATTGGCGAAGAACGCGGCAGATTGGAAGGTAAAATCGAGTCGATAAAGGAATTAATGCGTAATCTAAACCTATCCCCTGAGAAGGCTATGACTGCTCTGGGCATTGCTCCTTCGGAATTTAGCCGTTATCTTACTATGTTATAACTAGATGTCTGAGGTTCCACAGCTCTATAGGCAGAAAAAATTTCACACCGTCACCTACCCAAATACCTCTCTACAATGCCTTGCTAAAAATGGATATAGAAAATATATATAAAATTATCATCATAATGGACACATCCCCATTCCTGTGTCCTGCTATCTGGTGGAGAATCGCTCCAGACCACCCTAGAGCGATTCTCCACCAGACTAGACGACCTGATTGTTGAACTGCGGAAAGGATACTATACAGCCACAGTTCAACCATAAATACCGAAAAAGGTTAGGACAAACATTATCATAAACAAAATAAATAGTTAAGGAGACAATCCATTCATATATTATATAAGAAAGAATTGTTTCCTTTTTTGTCCGACAAGGAATTTCCAATTTTTCTGACAAACAAAATTTTAAATTTTACATTATACAAAAAAATCATGCATTTTTTACAAAAATTTCCATTACACGGGTTGATTTTCCTATAGTTTTATAAAGACCTGGTTCATTTTCCCAGCAATTGTGGCGTGAACCAGGTATTTATTTTGTTGCCCAAACTTTTCTATCCATACATTTTGATAATTAAATGAAATTTTTAAAAAAATAGTACTATTTATATTGATTTCCCTCACAACTTATATTATAATTATTCCGACTAAATTAGTAGTCTATTCTTCCTAATATTTCGTTCAAGACAAATATGGCTTCAAAGGATAGCTACCCTCCATGTTCAATGAGTAAAAAACATGAAGGCAGAAATTCTAACTATATGCAAGTGAAGTGTTATCGAATCGATTTTGTGAGCAATGTAAGGAGTGTGTATTTTCTATGGGAGTTCGTATGAAATTAGGCCTTAGCTACTTGGCTATGGTTCTCATGATTGTATTTTTAGGTATTTATGCCCTGGTATCCATGGCCAATATGCAGGAAGCAACCAGCACTATTGAAATCAGCGCCCTGAGATATATGAAGCAGGCTGACGACCTGAATGTGGCTGTCTCGGAATACAAGGCCGCCATGTACAAAATGCTGGATGCAGATGATGAAAACAAAAAAAATATAGCTGCAGCAGAGCTTCAGAAGGCCACAGCTACCATTGACAAGATTATGCCTGAACTGGCTGACGGTATTTACTTCACAGAAAAAATGCAGGAAACCCAGGCTAATTGGGCCAAAACCAAGAATCACGGTGACAAAGCTACCAATATTCTCCGGACCCAGGGCACTGCGGCTGCCTATGATTATATGATGAACGAAATGTATCAGGACTTTCACAATCTTGATACAAACACTTCAGAGCTGGGAGAACTGGAGCTGAAGCATGCCCAGGATAAGGTAGCTGCTTCTCATGCTACTTACGAAAGTGCCAGAACTACCACCATTGTAGTGATTTTGATTATTGCCCTGCTCACGGTAGGCATCGGCTACTACTTCTATCGTCTCATTGGTGGCTTCCTGTCCCAGTTCCTGGATGTATCCCAGCGGGTATATCACGGCGACATGACCGTTAATCTGGATTATGATACCCAGGACGAGTTTGGCAAAATTGCCAACTCCTACAATGATACCCTGGGCAAGATAAGAGGCATCACCTCCGAAATCCAGAAGATTGCCAATGAACTGACTCATTCTGCCGACACCATGTCCACCGGCGTTAATGAATCCGCTCAGGTGATTAATTCCATTGCCGTATCCATTAATGATATAGCGGAGCTTTCCCTGGCTCAGAACAAAAATGTAGATACTGCTTCCTCCTCTTTGGACAATATTGTTAACAGCGTAAACAATGTAGCAGATTTGGCCAAGCAGACAGCTGACAAAGCCAATGAGGTTGGCACTACTGTTACTCAGGGCATTGAAGGCATCCATGTGATTAACCAGCATATGGATCGTATTGAAACCATGGTTAGCACCTCTGCCAATCAGGTGGATACTCTGGGCCGTCGCTCCGAGGAAATCGGCCAGATTGTGGAAACCATCGTTAATATTTCCGGGCAGACCAATCTCTTGGCTCTCAACGCTGCCATTGAGGCGGCTAGAGCTGGTGAGCACGGCCGTGGCTTTGCCGTTGTAGCTGAGGAAATCCGCAAGCTGGCAGAGAACTCTCAGGAGGCAGCCCAGCATATTGCCGAGCTTATTGGCACTATTCAGGAAGAAACCAAGAAGGCTGTAGAGGCCATGCATCATGGCAATGAAGGCGTCCGTAAAGGCTCCGAAGTTGTCAAGGAAGCTATGGAAGAATTTGGCCAGGTAACTGGCATGGTAGACAGCATGGTGGATCAGATGTCCCAGGTTGCTGAGCATATCAAACAAGTTTCTGCTCAGTCCAACAATGTTGTGGAGGCCACCTCTCAGGTTACTAACGACAGCAACAAGATTGCCGGCGAAACCCAGCAGGTTTCCGCTGCTTCTGAGGAACAGTCTGCTACCATGCACGAGCTGGCCAACGAGAATACCAAGCTGGCTGATATGGCCAAGCGCCTGCAGGAGCAGCTAAAGGTATTCCGTACCTAAACTTCCACCTCCAATAGTGGTAACTTCCCCCCTTATATGACAAAAAAGGCATAAATTTCCCGCTTTATATCCCAGCAGGAATTATGCCTTTTACTTTGTCAAATATTAATATTTTTTATGCCATTGGATGTAGTTTTTTACAATTTCTGTTTTTTTATACTAACAAATATGGTATTATATTAATGTATGATTTGTAGTTTATGAAAGGGATATTATACCATGATTAGATTACCCATAAATAAATTAAAACCGGGCATGGTTACAGCCCAGAGTATCTACAACCAAAAAGGAGCCAGCTACCTCACCAGGGGGACCAAATTAAGCAGACAGTATATAAACAGCCTACGGAAAATCGGTATTTCCAAAGTAACCATTACCTCCCTTGATCCCAATTTGTCCTTGCTCCCGCCAGAGGATATTATCAAGGAAGAAACCAGGGTAACGGCTATCCATCAGGTATTTAACGCCTACTGCCGTCTACAGCAGGATGACCATCTGGATATCCCCCCCTTGCTTTCTACCTCCGAATCTATTATTGACGATTTGATTAAAAAGCCAGAGAATCTGGTGCAGATTACGGATATCCGCCTTTATGACGATTATACCTTTGCCCATTCCGTTAATGTGGCAGCTCTTTCTGCCATGCTGGGCCTGCTGTGCCATTACTCCAAAAAGGATTTAATGACTCTCACGGCTGGTGCCCTGCTCCATGATATTGGCAAGCTGGATGTACCCCCCAAGATTCTCAACAAAACCACGGCTTTATCCGATGAGGAATTTACCCTGATTCGCCATCATCCTGAATGGGGCTATCAGCGGCTGCTTCATATTCAGGACAGCAATCTGAATATGAAGGCTATTGCAGATATTGCCTACCAGCATCATGAGCATCTTGATGGACATGGCTATCCAAATCATTTGGCAGAGGATCAGATTTCTGAATTTGCCCGCATTGTAGCCATTACCGATGTATATGATGCCCTTACCACCCAGAGGCCATACAAAAAGGCCTATTCCTCTCATATTGCCTACAAGATTATGACCAAATGCTCCGGCAAGCAATTTGATCCACTGCTTCTGGATCTGTTCTTTAACCATGTGGCTCTGTTCCCAATAGGTACGGTACTAAAAACAGCTTTGGGCTATGCCATTGTCAAGTCCACCACCATTGGTATGACTAAGTATCCCAAGGTAATTCTTTTTGCCGACAGCAATCGCCGCCTGCTAAATACCCCCGTTACTATGGAGGTCAGCCAGCAGGAACCTGGTTTTATTGAATCTGTCCTGGACGGCTCTGAGCTAACCACCCTGTGCTTTCATATGAAATTCAATCCAGCTGTACTATTGCTGGAGGAGGAATAAAATAATCTACATAAAAAACAGCGAGGCAATCCCCGCTGTTTTTTTATTACCATTGTCTATTGTACGAACAAATATAACATGATATAATTTGATTGGTGCTGCCATAACGGTAGGCGGTCAGTCCAAGATAAGTGCTTTTGCTAGTTGTCTGGGATTCTGTCCCTTTAGGTTCAGGCCTCTTTTGAGGACTAAAATCCGAAGGGTAGTGATACTATGTCCATAGCTGTCGCAGGATTTGTCGTAGCCTGTATAGGTGTTACGATTGCTTGCATTAGCTTCGGCTATCAGCTGGGCAAGGATATTCATAAAAAGCAGAAATGACCGCCCATAGTCCAAATAGTGCGGTCATTATCTGACTAAACCTATAGGGCTGTCCGTCTATCGGCAGCACTTTTTCTATCTACTTTCATTATAACATTTTTACGCTAGTATGCAAGAGAATGTTTTTACCACTATAGATAATTAATATTTGCAAAGCTGCATTTTGCGCTGGGTAAAGGTAACAGACTGCAGTTTAGCGGCCTCTGCCAGCTCCAAGGCTACCTGGAAATTCATGCCGATATTCTGAGCTGTATGGGCATCAGAGCCAAGAGATACATACCGTCCCCCCAGCGCATAATAACGCTGATAGATAGGCAGCAGCTTCTCCGCTGCCTCCTTATCCCCCAGACGACGGGTATTCAATTCCATAATCGTATCAGTTTCCAAGGCTGTTCTCAGCACAGCATCCACTTCCTCATGGAATTGACCATAGACGATATTCTTATCCTCATAAGGGGCATAACGGCATATATAATCAATGTGCCCCAGCACATCAACATAGGAATGTCTTGCCAGCTCACGAGCCATTACCCGCAAATAGATGCCATAGGCCTCCTCCTTGGATTTGCCCTGATAAAAATCCTCATAATACAAATCCATCAAATCAATGATATGAATGGAGCCTATGACTATATCAAAAGGAGCCTGAGCCACAAATTCCTGATTGGCCTTCAAGCAGGTATCCGTAATACCTACCTCTACCCCCAGCTGCAGATTATCTCCCCGCTGACTGCCGTACTGCTGCCAATATTCACTAGGCCCAAACCGGAAATCCATATCCTTATAGTTTCTGGTATTAACATAATCATAATCAAAATGCTCGGTCAGAGTCAAACCTATCCCCAGCTTCTCTCTGGCTTCTACAGCCTCCTGCAAGGTCATCTGGGAATCAGAGGAAAACTCTGTATGGGAATGATTGTCGAATATCATTGCTCCCCAGCCTCCTCCAAATACTGCTTCAAAGCCTTGGCCAGCTGATCTGGACAGGAGGTAGCCTTGGCACCACAGCGGATACCCTCCAGCCGGCTCACAATCTCCTGCAGCTCCATGCCCTCAGTCAGCTTGCCGATACCCTGCAAATTGCCATTACAGCCGCCTAGCACTCTAAGATTGTGCAGCTTGCCATCCTCCACCTCAAATTTCATCAAACGGGCACACACACCCTGAGGTGCATACTCCACCTTTGCCATGCTCATCCTCTCCTTTTAGCGAATTACCTACCAAATTTATCTACACAGGCCAATACCTTATTCCTGTACAAAGGCATCTGCCAAAATTCCAAATTCCTCCAAGGAAAAGGTTTCTCCCCGACGACCGCTATCCAAACCGCATTGCTCAAAGGCCGCCTTAATATCCTCCTGCAGGAAGCCTGCTCCCTTCAAGGCATTGGCCATGGTTTTCCGCCGCTGGCCAAAGGCCGCCTTAACTACCCGGAAGAACATTTTCTCACTCTTTACCTCCACCGCTGGCTTTTCCCGCACATCGCAGACAATAACCACGGAATCCACCTCTGGGGCCGGTATAAAGGACCGAGGCGGCACATCAAAGGCAATATGAGGTCTGGTATAATACTGTACTGCCACAGACAGGGCACCATAAATCTTGCTGCCTGGCTGGGCAATCATTCTCAAGGCTACTTCCTTTTGCACCATAGTAACCAGAATGGAAATCGGCAAATGCTGTTCCAGCAAAGCCATCAAAATAGGGGTGGTAATATAGTAAGGCAGATTGGCTGCTACCTTAAAGGGCTTGTTCCCCATCAGCTCAGGAATATTCACCTTGAGAATATCTCCCGGCACAATGGTAACATTATCATAGCCCTCCAGAGTATGAGCCAATACTGCTGGCAGCTTCTTGTCCAGCTCCACCGCCGTTACCTTGGCGCCAGATTCCGCCAGTCCCTGAGTCAGCGTGCCAATACCCGGCCCAATCTCCAAGATATTATCCTCCGGCCCTGCTCCTGCGGCATCCACAATGCCCTGCACAATACCAGCATCCACCAAGAAATTCTGCCCCAGCTTCTTGGCCGCTCTCAGGTTAAAGGCTTTCATAATATGCCTGGTAACCTGGGGATTGGCAATTACCGGATGGGTGGTTTTTATCGTATCTGTCATATATCTTCTCTGCTCCTTTATTTCTCCAGCTCTGCCACAGCCTGCTGAAACTCCTGACGAGTAATCCCATAGTGATTTAACCGCTGCAAAAAGGTCTTGGCATTGGCATAGCCAATTCCCAGCACAGCTCCCAGCTTGGCCCGTTTTTCACTGGCCGCTGGGGAACCGCTAATCCCTGCCTTAAGCAAATCCGCTCCCGTAAAATTGTTGGTTGGCTCCCAATCCATAGTTCTTACCTTGGCCAGGGCTGTACGAATGGCCTCGGGGGAAGCCTGCTCAATTCCTATATCATTATTGGCCGTAGCATCCTCCTTGGGAATAAAGGCGTGCTTGGCCTCGGGAAATCTCTTGGTGAGAAAACGACGGATCCGCTCTCCTGCTGAATCTGGATCTGTCATAATGATAATGCCCCGCTTCTGGTAGGCCTTGGCAATGGAATCCAGTGCCTGAGGTTTGAGATTAAACCCCTCGGTAATAATGCAATCTGCCTCCACAGCCTTGTCTATGGCCACAACATCCATTTTTCCTTCAACAACTAAAACTTCCTTAATCATTTTCGTCCCTCAATATTTCCTTAACCGCCTGATATACATCCTCGTGAATATCCTGCACAGTTCGCAAATTTCCCTGCTGGGCACAGCTAATCTTAACCCAGCCATATTTTTCAGCCACCTCATTATAAGCCCTATGGCAATGATGGAGATAGCTGGTATCCTTCTCATGAATATCCTTTTTTCGACTGCTGTCCTTGGCCGCCCGGCTATTAATCAGCCTATCGCTAATCTCCGGCGGCATATCCAGATAAATAACCCTATCCGGCACCGGCAGCTGCAATCTGCCAAATTCAAAATCCCACAGCCAAGTCAAAAATTCCTCCCGCTCCACAGGATTTTTCAACTTCACCGCCTGATGTACCATATTGGAGGTAGTATATCTATCCGCCAAAATAATCCAGCCAGATTCATAGGCCTGACGCCACTTCAAAAGATAAGAAGCATAGCGATCCACTGCAAAAAAAGCCGAAGCCCCATAGGCACTGACATTTTCCGCCTGCTGGCCAAATTCCCCACCTAGATACATTCGCACCAAGGCGGAGGAATCAGATTGATAATCAGGATATTCCACCTTTAGAACCTGATAGCCCTCCGCCAACAGCCTGTCATACAAAGCCTTGGTCTGGGTAGCCTTGCCAGAGCCATCTCCTGCCTCTATGGTAATCAGCTTTCCCTTGCTCATATATATTCACTCCTTGGCATATCCTTTTTTACAATCCAATCAATTCTGTATGCCAGCCTCCTGACACACCCTGATAGTCTTCAATTCACTATCCACAGCCCCAGATAGGCGCATACCCTTGGCCTGATAAAATCTGATGTATTCCACCAAAGCCTCTGTAATCTCCTCTCCGGGACACAAAACCGGAATACCGGGCGGATAGAAGGCAATGGTTTCCCCACAGATACAGCCAATGGCCTTTTCCAGCGCCACTGTCCTAATAGGGGCAAAAAAAGCTTCCCTAGGATTCATACGCTGAACCGCCACAGGCATTTCAGCCATATGGCAGAGATTATCTGCCTTCTTGCACCCCTGCACTTCCGCAATCCCAGAATCATCTTTATTGGCGGTCTTTGTTGCCAAATGCTTAACCGCCAGCTCCTGCAATACCTGCAGCAATCTATCTGCTTCTCTCTGGGTATCTGCCATAGAAATAATAAAAAGCAGATTCTCAGGATCTGACAGCTCGCACTGCACCTTCCACTGATGCCGCAGCAACAGCTCTGCCTCCTGACCAGAAATATCCAGCCCTGCCAGATTAACCGTTACCTTGGCCCAGTCTAAAGCCACCGCCCCAAGTTTATCATATGGTAAGTCCTCACCGCCAGCCACCAGCGGACCAGCTTCCTGACCTGCCCAGATTTCCTTGCCGGGACAGTACAGACCCGGAATTTCATTGATTTTTTTTCTCAACCATTGGGCCAGCGCCACGGCTCTATTTACCCGCTGTGCCCCCTCCTGAGCCATTTGCAAGCGGGCAATATCCAGAGAAGCCAACAACAGCTGGTTAGGACTGGTGGATTGCAAAAGACTGGCTGCCTGCCGTATCCGCTCTACCTCCACCCTGTTACTGCCAATATGCAGCATAGAGGTCTGAGTCATGGAGCCTAACAGCTTGTGGGTACTCTGAGCCGCCACATCAGCTCCCAGCTCAATAGCCTGCTTAGGCAAATCCTTACCAAAACGCAAATGAGCACCATGAGCCTCATCCACCAGCAAAAGCATATCAGCTTGGTGGAGCAACTCGCCTATCCGCTGTAAATCACAGCAAAAACCATAATAGGTAGGATATACCGCCACAAGAGCCTTGGCCTCTGGATGTTCCCTGATAGCCTGCTGCACCGTGGCCACACTTAGCCCCATAGCAATCCCCAAGCGGGTATCTATCTCTGGCTGAAGGTATATAGGCACTGCCCCAGCCAAAATAATGCCCCCCATAATGGAACGATGGGCATTCCTAGGCACCAGCACCTTGTCTCCCGGCGACAGAGTACCTACCAGCATAGCCTGAATAGCTCCAGTGGTACCATTTATGACAAAAAGGCTTTCCCTAGCCCCCCACAGCTCTGCTGCCAGCGCCTGAGCCTCCTTGATACAGCCTGCTGGCTCATGTAAGTCATCCAGCTCCTCCATAAGAGAAACCTCCTGCCGCAGACCTGCCTCTGTAATCAATCTCTTTAACAGAGGATGTGCCCCCAGTCCCTGCTTGTGACCGGGGGTATGAAAAGCAAGGGCACCGTCCCCTGCATATGCTTCCATTGCCTTAGAAATCGGTGCCGTAAACTGTCTATTATTCATTTTCATTGGCCAGCTACCTGACAAGGCAGCTTTATATGTACCTTGGTGCCTTTTCCCGGCTTGGAAATAACACTCAAAGACGCCCCTATAAGCTTGGCTCTTTCCTCCATGCCCAAAAGGCCAAAGTGACCATTTCCTTCCCCCCGGCTCCGGGCATCTTCCATTTGCTCCACATCAAAGCCCTTGCCTGCATCCTCTACCAGGATAGACAAACATCCTCTGGTAAACAAAAGCCTTAGACTGCACTCTTTCACCTCTGCGTGGCGCTGTACATTCCCCAGGGCCTCCTGAATGATTCTAAAGAGAGTAACCTCCACGTGCTTCTCCAAGTCACATTCCTTACCCTTGACACTGAAATCCACCTGCAGGCCCTTACGCTCTGCCAGCTTGCCAGACAGCTGCCGCAGGGCTGCCACCAGGCCCAAATCATCCAGAGACATAGGCCGCATATCAAAAATAATCTGCCGTACATTTGCCAGACAGCTGCGAATCTGCTGTCTCAGCTCCTGCAAGCCCTTCTTGGCCTCCTCTGGACGGGTATCCACCAACCGCTCACAAATCGAAGCCTGATATACCAAGGTAGCCATTTCCTGAGCCGGGCCATCATGTATCTCTCTGGACACCCGGAGACGCTCATCCTCCTGAGCCTTGATAATCTGTACCCCCAGGAATTTGTTCTTGGAAGCCACATCCATCTGAGCTACCACATTGCTAATCTGAGAGGTAAGATACCCCACTACTGTGCCCAGCTTGGTGGCCAGTCGCTCTGCCATCATCAAGGTCTGCTCCATGCCTCGCAGTCTCATCTCCAGACGATCCCGCTGACGGCGGGACTGGAACTCCTTCTCCTTGGCCAAAGCCAGCCTTACCTGTACATCCTTCACAGCCTCATAGCTCTCCCGAATCTTATCCTCGGAATAATTGGCAAAATTACTGCTAACCTTTACCAGCCGCTGTTTCTCCTGCTGCTCACAGTGCACCAGCATATCCACCTCATCCTGCAGCTTGCGAGTTTCCTCCTTCAGCTCCTTCAGCATTACAGTGGAAGCTTCCACATCACTTTTGGTATTTTCGTATATTTCGTAAATCTGTCCCTTGCTGTTTTCCATAGCCTCCACAGTATTTTGAAAGGCTTCTCTAAGCAGCTTCTCTCCCTGCTTTTCCATATCTATATCATTTGAAAGTGCCATACCCTATTCTCCCGCATTACAAAAAATTCACCCAATCCATTTTATTGTACATTATCAAAAGAAATTAAGCAAAATATTTTTTTCCACAAAAAAACAGGCCCCCCTGTAAGAGAGCCTGTAGATTATTCAGCGGGCCATAGCAGAAATATTTTCTGCCACCCCTATATTCTCCTCATAAACAATGGTTTTGGCTGGCTGGAAGCCATTAAAGCCAGTGGCTGCCGAGGAGCTGTAGGAGCCCATTTCCGGACTAAGCACCAGAGAACCTACCTGCAAGGCAGGAGCAGGATAATCCCTAGCCACCACATCAATGGAATCACAGCTAGGCCCTACAAAAACCGAAGGCACCTTGACGCCCTGCTGGAAAAATTCCAGCTTGTAGGTCCAATGGTCAAAAACCAGTCCATTGTAGCTACCATACATACCATCATCCAGCACATACCAGGGCTGGCCATTCCTAACTTTGGTGCCGATTACCCTTGTCACCAGATTCACCGCTGTACCACACATATAACGGCCTGGCTCAGACCAGATTTCCACCTCTGGAAACAGCCTGTCCAGATTACGGCGAATATCCTCCGTCATGGCATCCAGATCCGGCTCAACCTGTCCAGCCTCCGGAATAGGCAGGCCACCGCCAATATCCAGCACCGTCAGCCTCATGCCCTGCTGCTGAGCCTCATCAAAGAGCCTCCGACACAAGGTCAAAGCCCTGCCATAGGCTTCAGACTTCAAGGACTGACTGCCCACATGGAAGCAAATACCTGCTGGTACCAGCCCAGCCTCCTTGGCCTTATGCAAAAGAGACAATGCCTTGCCCGGCACCACCCCGAATTTTTCATTCAGATTAACCACCGCAGCATCATTCTCCACCTGCACCCGTACCAATACCCGGGCACCAGGAGCGCCTGCCGCCATTTTTTCTATTTCGCTTTCATCATCGAAGGTAAATCTATCCACCCCCAGCTTAGCCGCCTCAGCAATATCCCAGGCTGGTTTCACAGGGTTGGCATAAATCATTCTACTGCCCGGCACTCCCAAAGAGGCCAGCAATCTTATTTCCCCAATAGATGCCGCATCAAAATTCGACCCAAGGGCAGCCATGCGCTGCAAAATCGCCGGCTCCGAATTGGCCTTAATAGCATAAAATACCTTGACACGAGGTAACTTCTCACAGAGATAGCGGTAATTTTTTTCCACCCTATCCAGAGACACCACCATAAACGGGGTTGGATATCTGTCTGCCAGATATTCCATTTCTTCTTCAGTTAAACGAAAGCTTTTCATAACAACTCCTATTCTTCTCATAAGGTCCCTTGCGGCTTCCTTATGCAGTGCACAAAATATCATGTGCTATCCTTCCTCATTGTACACTGTCTTTGCATCTTTGTATTTTTTTAGCACATCTATGACTTGCATTATAGACTTATCCAACTACAATTGCAATAAAAAATTTGCATTTATAGAGATTTCAAAGTACAATTTATAGATAGATAAACCCAGCATAATGCTGACGCATAAAAGGAGAAGTTAGATGAGCATTTTTGACAGATTTTTACCCAAAAAGAAACAGCCTGAGGTAAAAAATACCATTCCCCAGGAAAAGACCAATATTAAAAAGACCTTCGGCGTATATTGCCACAAGCATCACAACACCAGCGGCGACAAACTTTGCCCAAAGTGTACTGCCCTGCTGGCCACCGTTATGACCAAGATTAACCGCTGCCCATATGGTATTACCAAGCCCATCTGCGACCGTTGCGAGATTATGTGCTTCGGCCCTAAGCAGAACAAGGAATTTATGAACATTATGTCCAGCTCCAGCAAGGGTATGCTGCTGAGGCACCCTATGATGAGCCTCAAGCACAAAATGGCCAGCTTCAGTGTGGACTACGCCAAGCGGGAGCAGGAAAAGCGAGCTTCCGAAAAGGCCGCAGCCAAGAAGAAAAACGCTGAGGAAAAGGCCAAGGCCAAAGAGGAAGGCAAAAAGAAATAAGCAAGCTAAGGCAGCTATGTCAGATTACTGGCATAGCTATTTTTTTGCAAAATAAAACATGATGACAGCATCTGTTACTGTCATCATGTATAAGGCAATTGGTCTTTTCGTTGCCGAAATATTATCTCTTATAGGTTTCGTCCAAAACCACGAAATAGGACTGAGGATGAGCACATACAGGGCACTCCTCTGGAGCCTCCTTGCCAGTGCATACATAGCCACAGTTGGAGCACTGCCAGATAACAGTGTCATCAGCCTTGAAAACCTTCTCAGCCTCTACATTGGCCAGCAGAATCTTGTAACGCTCCTCATGCTCCTTCTCAATAGCAGCCACAGCCTCAAAGAGCTGAGCAATCTTGTCAAAACCTTCCTCACGGGCAGTCTTGGCAAACCCAGGATACATGGAGGTCCACTCCTCGTTCTCGCCGTTGGCAGCATCCTTCAGATTCTCCTCAGTGGAGCCTACCCCATCGTTAATCAGCTTGTACCAGATTTTGGCATGTTCCTTCTCGTTCTTGGAAGTCTCCAAAAAGAGATTCTGAATCTGCACATAGCCGTCCTTCTTAGCCTGAGACGCAAAATACTGATACTTAGTATGAGCCTGAGACTCACCAGCAAAAGCAGCCTTCAGATTTTCCAGTGTCTTTGAATCCTTCAATTCCATGATATTACCTCCTCGTCCTAAACACACAATGGATAATAATTATCCGTTACTAACAGTGTATCATTTAATGGCAAAAAGTCAATAGGGAATTTTAGATTTTGGCCTATTTTACATACTCTTTACTGGTATAGGGCCTCTGGACAAAGCAATAGCACCGGTTCTGGCAATCTCAATAATCTGGAACTCAGCCAGCATTTCGCAGATAGCATCTATCTTGCTGCGGGAGCCTGTAAGCTCAATAACCACATTCTCAGGGCTGACATCTACAATCTTGCCCCGGAAAATATCTACAATATTGCGAATATCTGACAGGGTTTCCTTCTGAGCCTTAACCTTCAGCAGTACCAGCTCACGCACAATGGAATCCACCTCGCCCAGATTCACAATCTTAATCACATCTATCAGCTTGCCCAGCTGGCTTACCACCTGCTCCAGCTCCCGATTATCCTCTACAGAAACCTCAATATTAATTCTGGTAACATCCCGCTCCTCTGTATAGCCAGCGGAAATACTCTCAATATTAAAGGCACGACGGCTGATAAGTCCGGATACATGGGTTAAAACACCTGGCTTGTTGTCTACAAGGACTGCTAAAATATATTTTTTCATTCCTTTTCTCCTCCCAGTACCATATCACTGATGCAGGCACCTGGTGCCACCATTGGCAGTACATCCTCATTGGCAGGCAGCATTACATCAATCAGCATAGGCCCCTCGGCAGCCAAGGCTGCTCTCAGACCTGGCAGCAGCTCCTCTGGCTTGCTGATACGGCAGGCCTTCATGCCCATGGCCTCCGCCAGCTTAACAAAATCCGTCTTACCTCCCAGCAAGGTCTGGGAATAGCGCTTACCATAGAACATTCTCTGCCACTGGGTAACCATGCCCAGCACTCTATTATGCAGCAAAACAATCTTGACATCAATATCATTGTCAGCAGCAGTGGACATTTCCTGACAGTTCATCATAATACTGCCATCACCAGTAAAGAGAACCACCTTTTTGTCAGGCTGGCCCAGCTTTGCTCCTAGAGCTGCTGGCAGGCCGTAGCCCATAGTGCCCAGGCCGCCAGAGGTCAGGAACTGACGAGGCTTGCGGCTGTTAAAGAACTGTGCCGCCCACATCTGATGCTGACCAACATCTGTAACCACAATGGTATTATCATCCACCAGCTGGCTAACTGTCTCAATCAGCTCCTGTGGCATAATGTATTCGCTATGCTTCTGATAAGCAAATGGATACTGATCATTCATTTCAATAACATAATTACGCCAGATATTGAAACGAGCTGTATAATTCTCCCCAGTGCTTTGCAGCAAATGGGCAAAAACAGGCATGGACCAGCGCAAATCTCCCACTACTGGATAATCTGCCACCACATTTTTGTTGATTTCCGCTCTATCCACATCAAAATGCACCACCTTGGCCTTAGGCGCAAAGGCAGCTACCTTGCCAATAACCCGGTCATCAAAGCGGACACCTACACCAATCAGCAGGTCGCATTCCTGAACGGCCATATTAGCTGCATAGGAACCATGCATACCCACCATGCCCAAAAATCCATCCTGAGTAGAAGGCACACAGCCCAAGCCCATCAAAGAGCTGACTACAGGAATATGGGTATGGTCTACAATCTGACGAAACAGCTCTGTCTGATTGGACAGATTCACACCACCGCCAATAAAGAACAAAGGACGCTTGGCCTTGCCCAGAGCCTCCACCACAGCAGACACCTGAGCCTCATCCCCGGTGAAATCCCCGCTATAGCCTGGCAGATATACCTTTTCTGGATATTCATAATCCAGCTCCGCCGTGAATACATCCTTGGCAATATCAATAACCACAGGGCCAGGACGGCCAGTGCTGGCAATAAAGAAAGCTTCCTTGATAACCCTTGGCAGCTCCTGCACATTTTTTACTAAGTAATTATGCTTGGTAATAGGGGTGGTAATGCCTACAATATCTGCCTCCTGAAAGGAATCCTTGCCAATGTAAGGATTGCCTACCTGACCAGTAAAGCATACCATTGGAATAGAATCCATATTGGCTGTAGCAATACCTGTAATCAAATTGGTAGCACCAGGACCAGAGGTAGCAAAGCAGACTCCCACCTTGCCGGTAGCTCTGGCATAGCCATCTGCCCCGTGCACAGCCCCCTGCTCATGGCGAGTAAGGATATGAGGATACTTTGCCTTGTACAGGGCATCATAAAGATCCAGAACCGCTCCTCCCGGATAACCAAATATTACTTCTACATTTTCCCGTCTCAGGCTTTCCAATACAGCCTGTGCTCCATTCATTAACAAGAAAATTCCTCCCCTTTCCAAAGCGCGCCCACCACCAACAAAGGTTGAAAGCAACGGATATTTCGTTCTATTATACTCCAATATAATATAGTATTTCAATACGAACTTTACAAATTCACAACAAAAATAAGTATACCACATTGCTATATACATAATAACAACAATATGATATACTTATTTCTGCAGTTATACTGCTGACCACCCTAAGCGACAGGCGGTTTGTTTGCACCCTCGCAGAAAGGAGAAATTCAACTCTGAGGGGGTGAGGCAATGAATGATACAGAGTTACTTTTAATTTTGTTGATTTTGATTGTTCTTAAGCAAAAATAACCGCTCAAGCTTCCAAACCAAGCGGTTATTTTTTAAAGCACTAACCGACTAGCGAGGAGGACAAGCCGCCTGCTGGTGGTCTTTTCTTATCTTCATTATATATCAGGTCTGGCTATATGACAAGTCAAAAGAAAAATAAAATTCGATTCTTGAAATTATATACAAATCGTGTTATTATATAAATGTTGTTGGTTTTCACAACCTGCGGGCGTAGTTCATTGGTAGAACGTCAGCTTCCCAAGCTAAAGAGGGGGGTTCGATTCCCCTCGCCCGCTCCATAGAGCATTAAACGGTTGCATAAGCAACCGTTTTTTATGCTTTTTATGCTATTTTGACACTCCCCATGCCTAAAGACAGGGGTTTTATGGCGTTTTTTTGATAACCTCATCAAGCTGCTCTTGCGTAATCAACAATAAAGATTTTACTTGCAATTTTTTCAAGATGTTCCAGCATATCATCAATTTTCTCCATAACAGAGGCAGAAAATACAATTTCTCCACACTGTTCACATTTATAGCAAGGAACATTTTCTATAATTACATACGCCCCATTAATCCTTGCAAAATAACTATCCGTTGATGGCCGCATAATGCCTGATTTACAAACTAAGCAATTCATAAAATATCACACCTTTCTGGTTTTAAAATCTGCTTTCCATTTATCCTTATCTGGAAAGTAAGCTGTAATTATTCTACTAGCAGTTCCCTCATCACTCATAACCACATGTAATGGCCGAGATTTGACGGTAAATCCCAATAACAAACAACTTGGATACGGATAATCCTCAGGATATTGCTCAATAATTTCTCCATTTTGAACAGCATATCTAATATCTTTGTTTTTTATTCCGCGCTGTCTAAATCTCTCAGCTGCATGAGCTGTAACAAAAACCATATCTTCATCATAATAAAGCTGTAACTTTTTTATGTCTATCAATTATATCACCACCTATGGCCCATGCTTAGACATTCTAATTTTTTCCCATTACATTCCTGCACTCTAATTCTATCACAAAACCTATTCCATAGTACACAAATTCATTCTCCTAAAACCATCCGTCGCCTCGTTATTTTTTCAAAAAAAGCTTGCATTATATTTTTCAATATGGTATAGTATTTCTTGTTCACGGCGCGTTGGTCAAGTGGTTAAGACTCCGCCCTCTCACGGCGGCTTCAAGGGTTCGAATCCCTTACGCGTCACCACGCATATGATAGCTCGAAGCAAGGCTTCGGGCTTTTTTGTTGTATTTTTATCCCAAAAACAAACTCTCACATTGCCTCTTGGCAATTGCCACTTAATCCTGCAGCGTGAAACATCGGACACCTCGTCATTTCCTCGTTAACCATTAATTTATATTCGGTTGACAATATTCCCGCAAACAGCTAAAATAAGATCGTACTCATTTTCAAACACAATCAAAGGAGTGATTTATTTGTCTACAGCTGTTTCACATAATCGCAACAAAACCCGGGCCCTTACCTACTGCGGACTTTTTGTAGCCCTCATTGCCATTGGCGCTTTCATTAAGATTCCCGTACCGGTAGTGCCCTTTACCCTGCAATATTTATTCACCATGCTGGCAGGCCTTCTGCTAGGCCGCCGCTGGGGTACTATGGCGGTGCTGACCTATGTACTGCTGGGGCTTATTGGTTTGCCAATCTTTGCGGAAGGTGGCGGCCTCTGGTATGTTCTTAAACCTAGCTTTGGCTATCTCATCGGCTTCGCTATGGGCACCTGGCTTACTGCCTATCTGGCAGAGAAAAATACCAGCCAGAAAATATCTCATTATCTGGCAGCCAACTTCGCCGGCCTGCTGGTAGTATATGGCATGGGCATGATATATTATTATATTATTTGCAATTATGTTATTGATACCCCTATTGCCCTGTGGCCTCTGTTTCTCTACTGCTTTATTTTGGCAGTACCAGGTGACATCTGCCTGTGCATTATAGCCGCCTTTATAGTAAAACGCATCAAGCCCCTATTCCATTTAGACTAAAATATACCCACAACCCCATATACTGTACTAAAAAACTCGTTCCTCAACCCCTGAAGAACGAGTTTTTTAGTACAACTATATCAATGTCTAATAGCCTCCAAATCAATCACAGCAAGGTCATATATTTCCCAAACTCTCCTGCTGGTATTTTTAAAGCCTTCATGGCCTGCTCTGCTGTCATACTCATGGACTCCATCAAATTCTTTATAGCCTCTAACTTTCCCTCACGTCGTCCTTCAGCTATATATTTCTCAATAACCTCGCACATTTCATTCACCCCTTCCTCTGTAGTTTTAAACAGCCGTTTACGTTTCGATGTAATCGGAAACATTTCATCATCGTATGCATCATGCCTGGTAAATATATCCATTAACTTAGCAACATCTGAATCATCCTGCACTTCAGCATTCACATATAACTCTGAAAAACCATTATCCACTATTTTACCATTTTCTCGAATAATCCTATCTACATGATACAACGCCTTGCCAGACTTGTACATATCAAATTTAGATATGAATACCACTACTACATTGGGAATCGCCTTGAATCTATTCCCCGGCTCTGCAATGTTAGCTGTCAACAAGGCTGCGTTATACCGCACTCTCCGTTGATGATCATCATTGTCGGATTTTTGCACTTCGGCATTGATAATTCGCCCATCCCCCAAGGTGCATTTAACATCCAAAATACAGGAACGCCCCTGCAAATTTTTTAGCATAAATTGCGGCACATTATCCATAACCTGCAAAGCCTTATCATTCAAAATAACCTGCAATATTTCCTGACAGAATCCTCTATCCTCCGCCATCTTCTGAAACAATGCATCATCTATAGGATTTAGACTCATGGCATCCCGCCGAATCCTTGCCCTATTCCCCATTAACACCACCACCCCTCAAATAAATTCTATCATAATCGCCAATTGCAGTAAAGCAATATCCTGAAATATTTTAATTTTTGCATTGCTGTATATTAATAATATTAGTATATAGCTAATATATATTTATAATACATAACATGAATATATTATTTTTTACCATCATTCGCCCCATCACATCAATCATGTACTTTAAGAAGAAATCCCTAGTCCTAGGGCTTTGGTGGCAATTAGATATATTTAGGGAGCAAATTTCCCCTTGGCATGACTTGCGTCTGATATGCCTGAAGCAGAGGCAGGCCGTTACAGAAATCCTCGCCTTCTTTGAGACCGGCTTTCTCAAGATGGGGCATGATTGCTTGCACCATAGGCACATCAATAAGAAACACAAAAAGGGGGTTTTCTTTTTTCTGCTCCGTCATTTCTTTCAGGATGCCATTTAGGCTGATAGTTGTATCATCAACCATGATATCGAGAAACACATCACCGGTTATTGGCGAGAAATATTTTTTCGCCTGTGACAGTATCTTGGCATCACCGCAGAAAACCAGCCTGCGACCGCGACAGGCTTTCCAGAAGTTACCTATAATATGGCCAGCTAATGCCCCGGCTTGCTGACAGCTTGTCAAATAAAGCAAACCATCAAACCAGGGTGTCTTAATAAAGTACCTGGCAAAAAGCTGGTTGAAAACATCGTCAGCATTGAAGAAATCCAAGGCTTCCCCAGCGTAATGATAGATGGCAGGAACAATTTCTTTTCGTTCTAACAAACGTTCGGCAACAATAAAGAGGTCATAATGGACATCCAGCTGGCGATATTCCTTGGCAAAATAATAGTTCAGAACATCCTGGTCAAAACAATCGTAGGCAGGATGCTTGGCTAAAAAGCTAAGACCATCTTCCAGAAGCTGGGGGTATTGGCCATAGGCATCCATATCCAGGAGCAAAACACCAGAATTGAAATATCGGTCTTTCGGTACCACACCCTCGCTAATAATAGCTTTATTGACCATGTGATCATATGTCAGAGCCTGTTCAGGAACAGCAGCCAGACCATTCTTGCCCACAGGTTCCCGGAAAAGTTCACGGATATCCAGATTGACAATGATGTCACTGTCAAGATAGATGAGCTTTTTAACAGATGAAGGCAAAGCCTTCATGGCTAACAGGCGATAGAGAGCAGCCGGACTGAAGCGGCTGGTCAGTCCCTTCTCCCGCAAGACCTCAAAGACATCAGCACAGATTTCTTCCATATTGTAGAAACAAATATTATTGCCATACTTACGAGCAAGGCAAATGAATTTCTCACGATTTTCCCCAGTCAGCGTATTATCATGGAGCAGATGAATGGTCACCCATTCCTGGGTATTCTCAAAGACAGAGCAGATTGAAGCCGCTGTGATACGGCTGAATTTGCCTGTAGCATCATAGAGGGCATAACAAACATGGATTATAGAAGACAATAAAAACATCCTTTCATATTTTTGATCTATTTAACTTTATTGTCCATTATTATAATACATCCGCCCCCCCTAGCAAGACATTTTGTGGTGTAAAAAAGATTAGCAATCCACCGTCAAAGGCAAGTGCTAATCTTTTTTGTTTATAACCCCTACATTGTTCCAAGAAAATGTCATTGCATTTTCTAATAGCCTCCAAATCAATCACAGCAAAGTCATATATTTTCCGAACTCTCCAGCTGGTATTTTTAAAGCCTTCATGGCCTGCTCTGCTGTCATACTCATGGACTCCATCAAATTCCTTATAGCCTCTGCCTTCCCCTCACGTCGTCCTTCGCTTCTACCTTTGCGTATACCTTCACTCCTACCTTTACGTATGCCTTCACGCCGTCCTTCAGCTATATATTTCTCAATAACCTCGCACATTTCCTTCACTCCTTCCTCTGTAGTTTTAAACAGCCGTTTACGCCTTGATGTAATAGGAAACATTTCATCATCATATGCATCATGCCTAGTAAATATATCCATTAACTTAGCAACATCTGAATCATCCTGCACCTCGGCATTCACATACAATTCTGAAAAACCATTATCCACCGCTGTACCATTTTCTCGAATAATCCTATCTACATGATACAACGCCTTGCCAGACTTGTACATATCAAATTTAGATATGAATACCACTACTACATTGGGAATCGCCTTGAATCTATTCCCCGGCTCTGCAATGTTAGCTGTCAACAAGGCTGCGTTATACCGCACTCTCCGTTGATGATCATCATTGTCGGATTTTTGCACTTCGGCATTGATAATTCGCCCATCCCCCAAGGTGCATTTAACATCCAAAATACAGGAACGCCCCTGCAAATTTTTTAGCATAAATTGCGGCACATTATCCATAACCTGCAAAGCCTTATCATCCAAAATAACCTGCAATATTTCCTGACAGAATCCCCTATCCTCCGCCATCTTCTGAAACAATGCATCATCTATAGGATTTAGAATCATGGCATCCCGCCGAATCCTTGCCCTATTCCCCACGAACACCACCACCCTTCAAATAAATTTTATCATAAACCCTACTTGCAGTAAAGTAATGTTCCGAAATATTTTAATTTTTACGTTAATATATATTAATAATATTAGCATATATCCAATATATATTTATAATACATGACATGAATATATATTATTTTGTACCAGCATCCATCCCCCTCATAGCAATCATGTAATATATTTCCCAAAACAAAAAGCTCCTTCAGAAACCATCCATACCAATGATTCCTAAAGGAGCCTTAGCACCCATAAAGCTCTGGATTTATTCGACTAAATTCAGTGGGAGTCTAAAGCTCCCACTGAATAAGTCTCATTTTACGGCGTTCTTTGATAAGCTTATTCCGCGGTGGTTGGGATTGCGTAGATTACCTCATCGTTGCGAGTCTGGATATACAGCTCGGTGCCCTCTGGCAAGTCAATATTCTTGCCGTTGACAAAGGCGCCGCCAATAATGCCAATTGGCCCCAGCACCAGCATACCGGCAATGCTGGCCCCGGCAGCCATCCCCAGCTGTTCCATGCTCTTCTTGGATTCCTCCCCCAGCACCATATCCAGCTGACGGCCATCCACTGCCGTCAGATACTTGAAATCCACCTCAATCTCTGCATTACGGCCAAAATTCTTGGCCTGGCTAACCTTGGTTACAACACCCTCGCCAGCTGCGCCCTCAGTAAACAACAGCATGCCATCCTCAATAACATCCTCAGCCGCCTTAAAGCGAACTACATCACCCTTTTTCAGATTCTTGGCATTAAGTCTGTCCACCAGTGCCACCTTGGCCAAGGTATTGGCTGGAATCGTAGTCTGCACCAAAGGAATAGTCTTGGAGCCAAAGGCAAATTCCGACAAAAGCTCTACCCTGGACTTAAAGGTGCCAGTAGTGGTTTTGCCATAAACATTAATCTCCATATCTGTTACCCGCTGCTGCATACAGTCCATGCTTACCTTGTGGGAAATAGTCCACTCCAAGGCATTCATCTGGGTAATCAGGGAAGGACTGATGGAATTGTCGTAGGTGGCATCATACAGGGCATTAATGCGATCCATCATACTGCCCTCAGTATGCACTCCCTCAAAATCCTTTTCCAGCTTAGCAATTCTATCTGCCAAAGGCCCTGTCTGAGCTGTACCATATAAAGTAACCTCCACGGCAGCCAGTTTGTCATCTGCTGTATTAGCTACATCCGCAAAAGCTGTTCCCGTCATGGTAAACATCAAAACTGCACACATCAGCAGGCTCGTCAACTTTCTTACCATAAAACCAATCCTCCTTAATCCATTTCTCAACTCTCTATACATCTTCTTCAGCAGATTGTTGATAAATAACCGGCGCAGCCACCTGCCACCTCGTTTCAATCTGCCACTATTCTACATAATAACATTATACTGATAATCCTCAGCAAATGCAAAACCCAAATACTTTTGTAATCCAATTCTAATCTATCTCCCTTAATTCTAACACTTCCTTTAACGAATATTATTAAAAAATTTACTGGACATTATTTCAAAATTTGTATATACTGTCAGTGGACGTTAAGTTCAACTCAAAAGCACTTATATTTTTTGTTATTTTCGTGTGCTGGACCGAAGGGATGCAATCTTCGGTCATTTTTTTGCAAAAAATTAGGGACTGAATGCCGAATCAGCCTCAGTCCCTTTTCTATTTAGCGATTTTCCCATACAGACCAGCTGAGAAAAAATCCCCTGCCTACCGCAATTTTTTATTAGTGATTTTTCAGATACTCAGCCACCTGCTGTAATGCCTTGCCCGCAGCCTCAATTGTTCTATCAATTTCCTCATCAGTATGAGCACCAGACATAAACAAAGTCTCAAACTGACTAGGAGCAATATAGATGCCCTGCTCCAGCATAGCCTTGAACCATACCTTGAAAGCCTCCTGATCCGCTGCCGCAGAGGTTTCATAATCCACAACCTCCACAGGGCTGAAGAAGAAACCAAACATGGAACCAGCCTGCTGTACCTGCAAGGTAACCCCAGCCTCCTTGGCCTTCTGAGCCACACCCAGCACCAGCTTCTTGGTCTTGATGGTCAGCACCCGGCTATAGTCAGGCTCCCCTGGCTCTGGTGGGGCAGTAATAATCTTCAAGGTCTCCAAGCCAGCAGTCATAGCCAAAGGATTGCCAGAGAGTGTGCCTGCCTGATATACAGGGCCAGCAGGAGAAACCTGCTCCATAATCTCCCGACGACCGCCGTAGGCAGCCACAGGCAGACCACCGCCAATAATCTTGCCTAAACAGGTCAAATCCGGCTTAATGGCATAAGCCGCCTGAGCGCCCCCCAGGGAAGCCCGGAAGCCACACATAACCTCATCAAAAATCAACAGCGCACCACTTTCCGCTGTAACCTTCCGCAGCAAATCCAGATAGCCAGGCTTTGGCAGTACCAAGCCCATATTACCAGCCACCGGCTCCACAATTATAGCTGCAATCTCCTGTCCCTGCTCCGCAAAAACTTCCTTTACAGCCTCAAAATCATTATAAGGAATGGTAATAGTATCCTGAGCAGTACCTGGGGTAACCCCGGGGCTATCAGGCACACCAAAGGTAGCCATACCGCTGCCAGCCTTTACCAGCAGGCTATCGCTATGCCCATGATAGCACCCAATAAACTTCACAATCTTGTTGCGATGGGTATAACCTCTCGCCAATCTCAAAGCACTCATGGTAGCCTCTGTGCCAGAGTTTACCATGCGGATAACCTCAATAGATGGATAAACCTCCATAACCTTCTTGGCCAGCTGGGACTCAATCAAGGTAGGGGCACCATAGCTGGTACCTCTGGTAGCAGCCTCCTGCAGAGCCTTTACCACCTGGGGATGAGCATGGCCCACCACCATAGGTCCCCAGGAGCCTACATAATCAATATAATCATTGCCATCAATATCATAGATATGACTACCCTCTGCTCTAGCAATAAAAGGCGGGTTGCAGTCCACACTTCTATAGGAACGAACCGGACTATTCACGCCACCTGGCATCAGCTTTTTGGCCTCAGCAAAAGCCGCCCCGGATTTTTCAAGATTCAACATGCAAATTTTCCTCCTCGGATTCTCCCCAAATTCCCTGCAATATCTAAAACCGCCCCAGCGAATCAGCCCTTGAGCCACTTGGCAGCATCCATAGCATGATAGGTAATAATAATATCTGCCCCAGCCCTCTTCATGCTGGTCAAGGTCTCCAGCACAATCCGCTTTTCATCAATCCAGCCATTAGCCGCAGCAGCCTTTACCATAGCATATTCACCGCTAACATTATATACAGCCACAGGACGGTTAATAGAATCCCGCACCTGGCGCACCACATCCAGATAAGCCAAAGCTGGCTTTACCATAATAATATCTGCACCCTCAGCCAGATCCAGCTCAACTTCCTTCATAGCCTCCCGGCTATTGGCAGGATCCATCTGATAAGCCCGACGATCCCCAAACTGTGGGGCAGAATCTGCTGCATCCCGGAAAGGCCCATAGTAGCCAGAAGCGTATTTTACCGCATAGGACATAATAGAGGTGTTAATAAAGCCCTTGTCATCCAAGGCCTGACGAATGGCAGCCACCCGTCCATCCATCATATCAGAAGGAGCAATCATATCTGCCCCGGCCTCAGCCTGGCTGACAGCCACCTTCTGCAGATGCTTCAAGGTAGCATCATTGTCCACATAATGACCACACAGCTCACCACAATGACCGTGGTCTGTATACTGGCACAGGCACACATCTCCCACAATTACCAGCTCAGGCACCTTGGCCTTGATAGCCTGCATAGCCCGCTGCACAGGAGAGGTCATATCCCAGGCACTGGAACCAATAGCATCCTTGTACTCAGGCAGGCCAAAAACCTCTACGCTGGGAATCCCCAGAGCAGAAATCTCTCTCGCCAGCTCCACCGCCTTGTCCACAGACAAATGATAACAGCCCGGCATACTAGGAATTTCTTCCTTGATATTCTCCCCCGGCACCACAAAGATAGGATAAACAAAATCCTTGACAGAAATATTGGTTTCCCGCACCATAGCCCGCACATTTTCATTGATTCTCATGCGACGAGGACGCAGTTTCTGCTCAAATGAATTTTCCATGATTAAAAAGCCTCCTTTATAGCTTTTATCAAACCAGCAATAGTATATTCCTCTGCCTGAACATCCACCTGCAAGCCCTGCTGACGGCAGGTTTCCGCAGTAATAGGCCCAATGGCAGCAATCTTAGCATTCTTTAGCAAATCAACAGCCTGGTCTCCCAGCAGCTTCACAATATTCTTTACCGTAGAGGAGCTGGTAAAGGTCACCATATCCAGCTCACCATCAGACAGCAGCTTGGTTACCAGATACTTGTCAGCATCCCCGGCCTCAGTCTTGTAAGCAGGCACCACTGTTACATCTATCCCCTGCTGGGACAGCTCCTCTGGCAGTACATTGCGAGCCTCAGCCGCCCTTGGCAGAAGCACCTTGTCTCCAGCCTTCAACTTGCCATAGAGAGAGGCTAGAACCCCCTCAGCGGTGTAATCCGCTGGCACCACATCAGCCACAACGCCATAGCTCTGCAGCGCCTCTGCCGTACTGCTGCCAATAGCACAGATAGAAATCCCCCCCAGACTGCGGGTATCCAGCCCAGCCTGCTGTAATCTGCGGAAGAAATATTCCACCCCATTAACAGAGGTAAAGATAGTCCAGTCAAAATCAGCCAAATGACCAATAGCCTCATCCAGAGCCTTGCCCTTGTCATCAGGAGGGACAATCTTGATAGCAGGAGCCTCAAAACATTCCGCCCCCAGATTCTCCAAGCCAGTAGTCAGCTGAGAAGCCTGTGCTCTGGCACGAGTTACCAGAATCCGCTTTCCCTGCAAAGGCTTCTCAGCCCCATCAAACCAAGCCAGCTGTTCACGGAGGTTCACCACATTGCCCACCAGGAAGATACATGGTGGCTTAATATTCTCCTTTTTAGCCATCTCTGCAGCCTCAGCCACAGTAGAGGTCCACACCTGCTGCTGAGCCTTGGTACCCCAACGGATAATAGCCACCGGAGTATCTCCGCTGCGGCCGTTTTCCATCAGCTTGGCGGTAATCTTGGGCAGATTAGCCACCCCCATCAGGAACACCAGAGTATCCGTAGCTGTTGCCAGCTGAGGCCAATTAATATCTGAATCCGCCTTAGTGGGATCTTCATGGCCAGTTACCACCGCAAAGGAAGCCGCCACCCCTCTATGGGTAACAGGAATCCCGGCATAGGCAGGCACAGCAATAGCAGAGGTGATGCCCGGCACTATCTCAAAGGAAATATTATTTTCCTTTAACAGTAAAGCTTCCTCCCCGCCACGGCCAAAAACAAAAGGATCCCCACCTTTGAGGCGCACCACAGTCTTGCCCTCCTTGGCCAAATCCACCAAAAGCTGGTTGATTTTTTCCTGAGGCATAGTATGCTGGCTGGAAGCCTTGCCTACATAGATAAGTTCCGCCCCCTCTGGTGCATAGCCCAATATTCTGTCATCCGCCAGACGGTCATACACCACCACATCAGCATTACCAAGACACCCACAGGCCTTCAAGGTCAACAGCTTGTAGTCCCCTGGGCCAGCCCCTATCAAATACACTTTACCATTCATAGTCAAATCCATCTCCTATAATCTATACTTCTATGCCAATAGCCTGCAGAATCTCCCTGCCGCCTCTAGCCAACAGCTTTTCTGCCAGACTAACGCCAACAGCTTTAGCCTCCTGAGCATCCTTTACCTCGGCCTCCAGGGCATCCCGCAACAGGGTACTGCCATCCAGAGAAGCTATGACAGCCTCCACCCGGATACCAGCCTCTGCCGATACAGCATGAACCCCTACAGGCACCTGACAGCCACCCTCAACGGTAGCCAGGAATCCCCGCTCAGCCTCTGTACACAATCTGGTACATCTATCATTCAGGAACTCTAACAGCTCCCTGGTTTCCTTATCATCCTGACGACATTCAATAGCCAAAGCCCCCTGGCCCACAGCTGGAAGACACATGGTCTGAGGCAGTACCTGACGGATTCTATCCCCAAAGCCCAGTCTTTTCAGTCCAGCACAGGCCAAAATAATGCCATCAAAATTTTCCTCCTCCATTTTTCGCAGGCGGGTATTTACATTGCCACGCAAATCCTCAATCTGCAAATCCGGTCTGGCATGGAGAAGCTGTGCCTTCCGCCGCAGGCTGGAGGTGCCCACCTTGGCCCCTGCCGGCAGCTGCTGAAAGCTTTCATACTTAGGGCTGACAAAGGCATCCCCCGGATCTGCCCTCTGGGTAATAGCCGTAATCACCAGTCCCTCCGGCACCACCACCGGCATATCCTTCAGGCTGTGCACCGCAATATCAATCTCTCCCTCCAGCATAGCGGTTTCCAGCTCCTTGGTAAAAAGCCCCTTGCCGCCAATCTTGGCCAAAGGCGCATTGAGAATCTTGTCCCCCTTAGTGGTCATCAATCTCTTTTCCACCACCAGCTCAGGGTATTTTTTCGCCAGCTCCCCAATCACAAAATCCGCCTGCCACAAAGCCAGCTGACTGCTTCTTGTCCCAACCACCAGCTTTTGCTTATGCATCTGCATCCACCTCATTTCCCATACTTTCCAGCTGAAACAGGTTCTCCATAGCACCCTTTAACTCCTGCTCCTGCTGTGTGCCAATAGCATCGTGGAGACTGCTCATAGGCTCCCGCAGTAGCTTCCGCACCAGCATCCTGGTCATATTCTCCACAATCCGTACATCTTCCTCAGGCAGATCATGAAGCTTCCGCATAGCCCGCTTCAGCTCTGTCCGGCGAATCAGCTCCGCCTTGTCCCTAAGCCTGCTCATAACCGGCTGCATCCCTAGATACTGGTATCTATCCAGCAGGTTGTGAACCTCCTCCTCCACAATCTCACGAGCCGCCACAGCCTCCTGCTGCCGCTGCTGCAGATTCTCATCCACCACGGATTCCAGATCATCAATATTGAACAGGTCAACCCCTGCCAGCTGTCCCACCTCTGGATCCACATCCCGAGGCACCGCTATATCTATCAGAATCAAAGGCCTTGCCTTGACTCCATTAATATCATTCTGCTGTCTACGGCCAGCCATAGCCTTGGCCATTTCCCTAGGCCGAATAACATAATGAGGGGCACCAGTGGAGGTAATAATAATATCCATATCACCCATCATCTCGTACACCTCTGTCCAAGGCACCGCCTGTCCCTGAAATCTCTCTGCCAGAGACAAAGCCCGCTCAATATGATGGTTGGCCACAAAAAGCTTTGGGGCACCCTGACTGAGCAAATGGGTAGCCGTCAGCTCCGCCATTTTGCCAGCACCAAATAACAGCACCCGACAGCCATCCAAGCCCCCCAGAATATTCTTGGCCAGCTCCACTGCCGCATAGCTGACAGATACAGCACTATAGGCGATTCTGGTTTCTGTCCGCACCCTTTTGCCCGTAGCAATAGCCCGATGGAACAAAAGGTTCAGCATGGTATCAGTAGCACCATTCTCCAGGGCAGCTGCGTAGGCATGCTTCACCTGGCTCAATATCTGCCCCTCCCCAATAACCAGGGAGTCCAGACTGGCAGCCACCAGCAGAAGATGCTCAATACACTGCTCCCCCCAGAACTCATAGGTATACTGCTGACGGAACTCCCTATCCATAGGAATATCTACCAGCTCCTGCCACAGAGCCACCACAGGAGCAATATCTTCCTCCAGCTCCACCACAGCATATATCTCGCTGCGGTTACAGGTAGACAGCACCACTGCCTCCTTCAGGCCCGCAATCTGATCCGTATTGGCCAATACCATCTGCAGTATATCTTTGTCTATACTAAATTTTTCGCGAATCTCCACAGGAGCTGTCCGATGATTCAGCCCCAGCACAACCAATCTTTCTTCTGATTTCATCCTTTGCCCGTTCCAATCTCTCATCAAGAATATAGTTAAAAATCTCCGGTGTCATAGCCTGACGCCACAGCCTCTGCCGCTTTATCGTATCCGGTTCCCTGCGCCACAGCTCCCGCCGCATCTCCCCCAGCCAATCCAGAAACTGACCAAAGCCATCATGGTAGCGACTCTCCAAATCCTGCCTTAGCAGTCTGGCAAAAGCCGGACTAGCACCACCTGTAGAGGCGGTCAGCTCCAGCTGCCCCCGACATATGCGAGCCGGCACCTGAAAATCACATTCCTCCGGAGCCGTAACATCATTTACCAAAGCCCCATGACCATGAGCCATCTGACCAATCTCATGATTTGCCTCTCGGCTATCTGTAGCCGCAAATACCAGACGGAAGCTGCTGGCTCCCCAGTCAAACTCCCTGTGAGTCATCTGATACCACACCAGTCTCTCCTCTGGCAGGCTCTCCACCAAGGCCTGCAGCTCCGGCACCAGCTCGGGAGCCACCAGAACCACCTTGGCCCCCTCCTCCAACAGCCTACCAAGCTTCCGGAGAGCCACAGCTCCTCCCCCAAAGATAGCCGCTTGACAGCCTTTCATACATATATTTATAGGATACATATCAGCCTCCGTCTCCAGCTATCTCAAGGAGAAAATTTCATCCTTTTCAATCCGAAAATGAACTTCATTCAACTTAAAATTATAGTACAAACCAAGACAAAAAAAAAGCCACTATGAAAAAAACTTTTCTCCATAGTGACTAAAAATCTACCTCAGTCCAACTCCATGATATTGTGCTTCAAAACATAGATCAAAGCCTGAGTACGGTCGTTAACCCCTAGCTTGCGGAAAATGTTGGTAAGATGGTTCTTCACGGTCTTTTCGCTAACAAAAAGAGCCTTGGCAATATCCTGATTGCTAAATCCTTTGGCAATGCAGGCAATAACATCCATCTCTCTATTGGTCAGCCGTTCATTGCGGCCCTCACGCCACAGGTTCATAGCCTTTTCCCGTACATTGTCCCCAGGATTCAGCTCCCCAAAGATCCGCCTCTGCAGCTCCGGTGTAATATAGAAGCCGCCCTCAGCTACCCGGTGCACCGCCTCCAACAGCACCCCAGGCTCCACTCCCTTGAGGAGATAGCCCTTGGCACCATTCTTCAACAGCTCCACCACATAGTTATCATTATCATGAATAGTCAAGGCAATAATCTTGGCCTTGCTGCGAGCATTCATTAACTGCCTGCAAACCTCCAGACCGCTTAGGCCAGGCATATTCAGATCCAACAACAATATATCCGGCTGCAGCACTAGAGTCTTGGCCAAGGTATCCTGACCGTCCTCAGTCTCTCCCACAACCTCTATATCATCCTCAAAATCCAAAACACCCTTGATACCTTGTCTCAGCAGTGCATGATCATCAGCAATTAAGACTTTGATAGACATTACAATCCTCCACCCAATTCGCAAATCTTCACAAAAACATTAAAATTGAAAGCCACTTTTAGGCCTAACTGCCCAACATTATAACACAAAGCCTCAAAAAAATCACTGTTATTTCTTATATTTTGAATTTTTATTTGTTCAATATCTCCGCCCTCAGCATAATAAACACCTCAGATGTGGTCTTGTTGGTATGAACACTGCGAAACAACTGGCCCAAGATAGGCAAATCTCCCAGAAAGGGAAGCTTGGACATGGAGCGAATCTCCTCCGAGGAAATCAGCCCACCGATAATCAAGGTCTCGCCATCCTGCAGGCGCACTGTGGTATCCACAGACCGCCGCTGGAAGCTATAGGCCTTCATCTCCTCCACATACTGAGGAGAGGACACCTCTGTATGAATCCTGCTGGTTATCTGCCCCGCCTCATTCACCATGGGACAGCACCGCAGAATAATACCTGCTGGCCGATACTCTATAGAAGTGGTCACGGTAGAATTGGTAGTAGACACTGTAGGCACCGGAACATCCCCACCTATATTAATCACTGCCTCCTGTCCCTGCAGGGTAACAACATTGGGACGAGAAAGGACCTCTGCCTTGCCATTAGCAATCATGGCATCAATGGTAGCACCATATTGCCATTCGTAGGCATGACCTGCCGGCCCCTTGCCAAAGCTAACAATACCGCCAGCCGTACCAGTAGCCCCCAAAGCAGGCCGACTAACACCATCACTACTATAGTTATACTGAGGCAGACTAGACCATTGCCACTGAATGCCCAGCTTGCTGGCATCCTCTCTAGACATGGACACCACCTTGGTTTCAATAGAAATCTGCTGAGCAGGCACATCCAGCTTTTGTACCATGCTCGCCACAGCCTCTGCTTCCTCGGCAGTGCCGTATACCAGCAAGGAACCGGTACTCACATCTGTCAAAACCCTATTCTCGGCTTTGATTTTCTGGGTAGCATTCCCTGTGGCTTCACTAGACTTCTTCTCTTTATTGTCCTTGGCCTTAACACTCTGAGGCTTTGCCTTTTCCTGAGAGGCAAAATACAGAATTGCCGCCTGACGCATATCTTCCAAAGGAGCATAATGTACCGGAATAATATGAACTGTAGCAAATCCCTTGGTCAAATTATCTGGAGCTGCCACAATCCAGGTATTCCCCTGCTTGGTAATAGCCAATCCTCTAGCTTTGGCTACCTGCTCCACAATATTGGCTGGATTTTCATCCTCAATCTTTAAGGACACCTTTCCCTTGGCAGATTCATCCAAAATCAGATTCAAACCTGCCATTCTCGCCACAGAACGAAGTAACTCCCCAACCTCTCCATCCTGTACATTCAAAGACATAGCTGAAACCTGCAACGGCTGACATATTAGCAAACACCACACGAAAAGAGCCAACACCATTTTCTTTAACATTTATCTATTCCCCTTCCCCGTACCATAATATTAAAACGCTATAGTATCCCCGATATTAAGCTTATATTTTCCTATCTGAATACTGTTTTTGTCTATATTTTCCACAGTATATCCTTCCCAGCTTTCCCCAACTAACAAAAATTTATTTTCCCCTCCTAAAGTCAACAAAGCCCCCAAACTGCCATCCATTTCCACAATCCCCTGCAAGCATATATTAGACTGTTTAGCTTGTATTGTTTTGACTGTTGGTTTAGCCTCAGACGATGCAGTTGTTGATACCAACTTGATATTCCCTTGGCTAACAGCATTATCAGCTTTGGGTAGCTTTTTTTCTTTTGCAGGCGAATCAATCATACGGTTCGGTCCAAAAGGATTTCGCAATTGGGTTGAAGCAGAGGCTTCCTCCATCCCCTTAATATCCAATCTGTTTCTTTTATTTCTCACTTCGCTATTATGATTCTCCGACACAATTCTAGTTCCGCCAGCGGTATTTTCTGAATAATCATCATCCATACAATAAATTATTCCTATGCCTGCCATTGCCACTGTACAAACCAGAACTCCACGATACAATGGCTCATTCTCTAGTTTTTCCTTGCCCAATCTCAGCCATTTCTCAGGTGCGAAATTAATACATTTACCTGATTCTACCAAAGAATTAAGCTTTTCTCTGATTTTTTTGTTTAGATTCTCTGCTTCCACTAAAACCATCCTTCCCACACATTGTTTTGACATTCCACATAGACTTCCCAAAATTTTTACTCAACGTATCTATGCCATCATTATAAGTGTTTTGTTGTATTCTTTCAAGTATATTTTCCGAATTTTCTGACTATTAAATATAAATATTTATATTTAATTCAATATAGATTTTCTCACAAAAAAAGAACCGATAACCCCATTTCTTGGATTACCGGTTCTTATTTTATTCAGCTATTTGCTTGTTATCAGCCTTTTGCTTTTACTTCCTGCAGGCTTGGGCCCATAATGCGCTTGTAGGCCTCTACACCTGGCTGGTTGAATGCATCTACATCAGCCAGCTCGCCCTCGTAGGCGATGGACAGTGCCAGCATGTACAGCAGCTGGCCCAGGTTGTAGGCATCCAGCTTTGGCAGGGAGAACAGTGCGTTGAAGCGATGGTTGGAAGCCAGAGCCTTGGCGTTGGACTCTCTTGCTACCTCCAGAGCCTGGCTCATGGTTACGCCGGAGATGTCTGCCAGCTTCTGAGCCTCTGGGAATACGTTAGGAATAGTGTAGTCCTCGCACCAGTTCTCGATACGGATGAACTGAACTACCTTGTTCAGCTTGCCTTCCTGATGCTGCTGAGTCTGTGCGTGCATATCAGTAGTACCAACAGCCACGATAGGAGTTCTGCCATAGAGCTTCTCGTTGCCCTCACGGTCAACAGACTTGCCCAGGGACTCAGCCAACAGCTGGATATACCACTCAGATACGGACTTGAGATAGTCGCCATATGGCATCATAACTTCCATATCACGGCCATACTTCTCAGCTGCAATGTACTTCAGAACAGCATTCAGCAGAGCTGGGTTCTCCCATACATCGCCACCAAGACAAGCCTGATCCATATCCTTGGCACCCTCCAGGAACGCCTTGATATCAAACCCGCACACAGCAGCCAGCACCAGTCCTACATCACAGAAGATGGAGAAACGACCGCCTACTCCATCAGGTACACTGTACTGAGGCCAGTTATTCTCCATAGCCAGCTTCTTCAGCAGGGTAGGCTTCTCCTCGTTAGGATCAGTAACAGCCACAACCTCAACCTCAATATCTGGGTTCTTCAGGAGCGCATCATAGATAACCATAAAGTTGGACATGGTATCCAGAGTACCGCCGGACTTGGAAATAACCATCAGGCTAACCACAAACTTGCGCTTCTTGTGGCTCAGGCAAACCTTGGCACTGCGAGCCAGCTGGCGGAGAATATCTCCAGTTCTGCGAGGATCAATATTCTGACCGCTAAAATAAATCTGAGGCAGGCCATCACGCTCCTCAGTGCTCATGGAGTTCCAGAACTCACCGCACTGCACATCAAAGATAACCTTATCCCCCAGATAAGAACCGCCAATACCCAGAGATACTACAGCATCTACACGGTTGCGAACGGAATCCGTCAGCTCCTGCAGATGAGCCATAGATGCAGGGCTGTTCAGATGGCCATCCTCTACATAAGGCAGCTGGGAGAACAGAACCTTCTCAGGGGTACCATCCTTGGACAGATGACCACGGATAATACCATCCTTGCGCATTACCTTGATAGCCTCTACAGCAGCCTGAATCTTGTCAGACAGCTCAGCCACATCAGCCTTAGTTACCTTGCCTTCGCCTACCAGGTTGTCGTAGTCAAAGGAAAAACCGGACTTCAATGTTAAACTCATAAAAACATACCTCCTAGGAATCTATACAGGTTTATAACCCCTACATTATTCAAAGAAAATGCTTTTGCATTTTCTTTCAATGGGGTTTCGACGAGAGTAGAGATATTAGCTCTACTCTGTCATTAGTACAACATCCCGTCACCTATAGAGGTGGGGGACATCGGACACCTCGTCATACGAATATATTATACTAGCTTTAATTCAAATTTGGTAGTATTTTTCCTGTTTATGCAAAAAAGTAACTACATTTCATTTTTGTTACACAAACACCAGCTTAGTTTTCGGCCAGCTTTCCCTGTTTTTTCATCTTCCGCACCGTATAGTAAAAAGCTATGCTCAAAGGCACACAGGAGCCTATCCAAGCTGCCGGGCTGGCCAGAGTTGCCCCCCAGAAGCCCAGAGAGCTTACCAGTCCCAGAGCTACCCCTGCACGCATTACCAGCTCCATAATCCCGGCAAAGGTAGGCACAAAGCTTTTGCCCAAGCCCTGCAGGGTGTTCCGGTAGATAAACAAAAGAGCCAGTATCCAGTAGCAACAGCCTGTGGTGGTAAGATATACCTGTCCCAGCTCCACCACCTCCGGTGCTGCATCCCCAATAAAGAGATGCATCAGCCAGGAACCGCAGATAATATTAAAAAATCCCACCGCAATACTAAAACTGCCAGACATAAGAATACACTGATTCACTCCCTGACGGATACGGTTGAACTTGCCTGCACCGTAGTTCTGGGCTGTATAGGCCGCCATAGCAATGCCAAAGGACATCATGGGCATCAGGGCAATGGTTTCCACCTTCTGGGCAGCGGAAAAGGCTGCTACAGAGATTGGCCCCAGTCCATTCAGGGCCACCTGAAGAATAACCGCACCAATGGCAATTATAGATGTCTGAAAGGCCATAGGCATACCTACCCGGATATGCTGCCACAGGAAGGGCCAATCCACCTGCCAATCCTGTCTCTGAATCCTGAGAGCTGGCACCTTGCGCCAGATATATACCCAGGCAATGAGACCTCCCAGGAACTGGGAAACAATCATGGCCCAGGCTGCCCCTGGAATACCCCATTCAAAAACCAGCAGGAAGATTGGTTCCAGCACAATGTTGATACACAGTGATGTAGCTAGAAAAATAGTAGGGTGACGGCTGTCCCCCAAGGCTCTTAGCAGATTGGCTCCCACAATAAAGGTGCTAAAAAAAGGAGAACCTCCTACCACAATAGCAATAAAATCCTCTGCTCCATCAATAATATCCAGAGGGGTGTCCATACACAAAAGGATTTCTCTGGCAAAATACCCACCGATAAAGGCGGTAAAAATACTGGCACCCATAGCTATCAGCACACAGGCGGCGGCACTGCGCCGTACCCCCTCCATATCCTTGGCTCCGAATCTCTGGCCAGTAATAATGGTAAGGCCTGCGGTCAAGCCCATGATACAGCCTACCAGCAGGAACATAATGGGACCGGTACAGCCTACCGCTGCCAGAGCCTCTACCCCTAGGAACCGTCCTACCAGCAGGGTATCTATAAATCCATATAGCTGTTGAAAAATATTGCCCGCTATCAGGGGCAGGGTGAAAAACAATATGAGCTTGGCGGGGCTTCCGCTGGTCATATCCTTGGTGTTGGCCATTCTATCATCCTTCCTCTCTATATTTTTCCCCTAGGGGGAGAGTGAGCCTGTGGCCTATTTGCCTTGGCTCTATTCCAAATACCTTGTAACTGTCAAACGAAGCTTTTCCCGTAGAACGGTAACGCTTTCATCCAGCGAACCGCTTTGAGGCATCAGCTTGTTGTAATGAAAAACCTGCTTTCGACTGGTGCGGTAGTCTATCGGACAGGGCACCACCTGAAACCCCTCCTTGGCAAAGTTCAGCACAGAACGCTCCATGTGAAAGGCAGAGGTTACCAATATTGGATGCTCCAAGCCCTTCTCCCGCAGGATACCACAGCTGTACATGGCATTCTGCCGGGTATTGAGGCTATTTGGCTCTGTCAATATCATATCCTCCGGCACCCCTAGACGTACTAGCTCCCTATGGGCGATAACAGCCTCCGGGCCACTGTCTGCATATACTTGGCCACCAGATACCAGCACCGGTACATGAAGCTGGTTGTATAGCTCTGCTGCCGTAAGGAGCCTAGCTGCCGGCACAGCACAGAGATTGCCCTGCTCCCCTAGATTGGGAGTGTCCTTGGTGGCTCCTCCCCCCAGCATAATAATCACATCCCCCTGAGGGCGGGCGGGCTGGTCATAGATGTTCTCCAGCTGGCTCATAAGCATATGGGAAATATAGGAGGTGGACAAAAGGTAAAACAGAGTTGTTACCAAAAAAACTGCCGCTGCCACTCTCCTCTGAACTGCCCTCTTATCCTGTCGCCACAAATAGATAGCCAAAGCCCAGAGGCAGACAAAAAAAACTCCCGGAGGCAGCAGGAAGCTGGCTCCGAATTTCAATAGATATATCATTTCTTCACCGCCCAAAATTTATACAAATTCTTTGCAGGACTTTTTCCCTTTTTGTAGAATTGTATACTATTATAGCATACATTGCTATAATAGTGTGTAGGCAGATTTTGCTATCTGAGGCGGACGGTCATATTCTAAGGGCTGTCCTTTACAAGAAAAGGAGGAGATGTTAAGTAACTGGGAAAATACTCAAGTGTGTAAAAATATGTAGCAATATGCTAAAGACTCAAAAAAG
>CAKPYV010000022.1 GCA_934203205.1 uncultured Anaerovibrio sp.
TTCATAACTATATTTTGCCAAAAAAACCGACCTCCAAAAATTAGATTTTAGGTCTAACTTTTTGGGGTCGGTACAATTTTTGTAGTACGGAAGGCGCAGTCCTTTTTATAATATAAATATAGCATTAGTATTTTTCCTATAGTATAATTCAATAAGAGGGGGTGTCACACATGGGTATTTATTTTAATCCTAATAACGGTAGTTTTAGACAGGCTGTACGGAGTCAGATTTATATAGACAAGACTGGGCTTATCAAGCATATGAATAAATTGCTGGGGACAGAAAATAAGTGTGTAGCTCTTAGTCATGCCAGAAGGTTTGGCAAGTCTCAGGCTGCAGGCATGTTGGATGCTTACTATAGCCTCGGCAGCGATTCAAGGGAGCTTTTTGCACCATTTGAGATAGCTAAAGACCCTGAGTTTGAATTACACCTGAATAAATATAATGTTATTCATCTTGATGTTTCGTCATTTGAAGGAACCTATAAAGATGAGATTGTAGCTGGTATGAAAGAAACTATTTATCGCGAATTGAAACTAGAGATTACTGATTTACTAGGTGTAGAAAATGCGATTGCTTCCATATTGGCGGATGTTTATCAAAAAACAGGCAATCAGTTGGTGATTATCATTGATGAATGGGACTGTGTAGTACGAAATTACACAGATAAAACTGATGTTGTACATGAGTATCTGCAATTTTTGCATGATTTGTTCAAGAGTGAGGAATCAAAGAGTTTTTTGGCACTAGCATATATTACTGGGATTTTGCCAATTAAGAAAATAGAGAATGAATCGGCTCTTAATAACTTTGACGAATATACCATGTTGAATTCGGGTAATTTGAGTCAGTATTACGGCTTTACTGAGGAAGAAGTAAAAAAATTGTGTCAGAAATATAATATGGAATTTGATTCAATAAAGGCATGGTATAATGGTTATTTCATAAACGAATTGCATATGTATAATCCTAATTCGGTAGTCTCGGCTATGCTTAGACGCCAAATTGCATCATATTGGAAAAATACATCCTCTTTCAAGACAATTAATAGATTGATACAACTGAATTATGCGGGCTTGAAAGATGATATTTTGGATATATTGGCAGGTGGCAAAGTACGGGTAAAGACAACATCATTTTCTAATGACTTGCACGATATAACCTCTAAGGATAATGCTATAACAGCTTTGATACATCTTGGTTATCTAGGTTTTGATGCAGAACGAAGTCAGGCGTATCTGCCTAATTATGAGGTTGCAACTGCGTATGAATCTGCTCTGGAAACAGGTTCATGGCAAGAAGTAGCTCGGTCTATAGGTTTGGCAGAAGACCTTTTGTGGGCAACAATAGACAAAGAAGCTGCTAAAGTGGCAGAATTTATAGAAATTGCTCATGAGAGCTATGCTTCGGTATTTAAATACAATGATGAAAATTCCCTGAGCTGTGTCTTAACCATGGCGTATTTTACTGCGCCAGCATACTACAATATAGTTAGAGAAATACCGGCAGGTAAAGGCTTTGCTGATATGGTGCTGATTCCTCGCAAGGATTCCGGCGATAGGCCTGCAATGGTGATTGAGCTAAAATGGGATAAGTCAGCGGATACGGCTATTAGGCAGATTACGGAAAAACGTTATGCCGGTGTACTGAAGGATTATGCAGAAAAAATCCTGCTCGTGGGAATTAACTACGATAAAGAAACTAAAAAGCATGAATGCGTGATAAAGGAGTATATCGCATAAAAAACTGCCATCTTGATGATTAAAAGAAATATCATCAAGATGGCAGTCATTTTTTTAGTTATTTAAATATGTCGGCTTTCGGCGTAGGTGAAAAGGGCAATGGCGGCCCAGATAAAGCTGAAAGTTATAAGCTGAACCAGACCAAAGCGTTCATGGAAGAAAAAGATGCCTAGAAATAGTGCAATGGTTGGGCTGATATACTGTATAAAGCCCAGCACGTTTAGGGGCAGGGAATTGGCGCCATAGGTGAATAATATTAGCGGGAAGGCTGTAATAATCCCTGTGCCAGCCAAATACAGGATTAGCTGTGGTGTAAGATGGCTGGTAGAGGTGGCAGTTAAATAGCCAAGATAGGGCAGGGCTATAGGTATCATGAGCAGGGTTTCCAGGGTAATACTGGATAGAGGATTTAGGTTAAGCTGTTTTTTCAAAGCGCCATAGGCGGAAAAGGTAGTAGCCAGTACCACAGCTACCCAAGGTAGGGTACCTAGCTGCCAGGTCATCAGCAATATGCCTGTAAAGGCCAGGGCAATGCTAATGCATTTCAACTTAGATAGCTTTTCATTAAAAATCACAACTCCTAAAAGAACACTCATTAAAGGATTGATATAATAGCCTAAACTGGTGTCCAAGACATGATTGTGGTTGACCGCCCAGATATAGGTTAACCAGTTAATGCTGATAATTGAAGCAGCGGCTAATAAGAGCAGACTGCGTTTTTTTTCCTGCCATAAATCTCGACAATCCTGTAAAAAACTTCCCCAGCGCTTCATAACTGCCAAGATAAGCAGCATAAAAAACAATGACCAGCAAATGCGGTTGGTGAGAATTTCATCTGCTCCTACTGGGGATAAAAGATTCCAATATAATGGCAAAATACCCCAGATAAAGCAGCTGGTTAACGAAGCTAAAATACCATTTTTTTCACTAATAGCAGCAGCCTGTGCTTTTGCCATAAGGGACACCTCCAAATATATTTTTTATTTAGCCATGGCTTGTCGGAGGGCATCTTCCTCTTCGGAGGTCATAGGATAGGTGGAGGTTCCATTGACAATAGGTTTGGCATAGCTGCGGGAATCCTCCCGAGCAAAAATACTGGACAAAACAACACCATTGTTGTGGGAATCCAGCATGGCTACAGCGTAGCTCAAATCACTGCCCATATCCTCAAAGGCCCGGAATCTGACGATAGCTACCTTGGTGAGGGCATTGGATAGCAACTCCTTAATAGCCTTATTTTCCTCCCAAAGCTTGGCATTTTCATCAGCCACAGCCTTGGTGCTATCAATGCAGCCAATCATCATGCGTTCAAGATTAGCTCCATCCACGCCAGTCATCATTTTCTTGTATCTTTTTTTCATATAATTAAGATTATAGAAAAGATGAATTAACAATAAGTACATTACAATAACCAAAATGCCTAGGATACCTACCATGTAGCTGAGGTTATTGATAATAAAATTCATAATATCCGTATTTGCCATGAAAAAAAATCGCTCCTTAGTGTAAATAGTGCATATGTTTTATACAGTTAGTTTGCCGGTGGTAGAAAATTGGTGCAGCTTGGCCAATTTTTCCTCTGATGTCAGTTCTGCAGGTTTGTCCATATTTTGGCTTTGCTCTAAAAGCTGTAAGAGATGCTGCAGTTCATCCTGAGAGGAAAAATCAATTTCCAGCAGCTGTTTTTTTCCTTTGCTTTTGATGCGTACTGGAGTGCCTAATAACATTTTCAGCTTATCCTCAGCTTCTTGCAAAAATACATCCCGCTGAGGGGCTGGCTTTTCCTGTTTTTCCTCTGCTAGATAAGCAGGGTTCTTTTGCAGCTGCTTGACCAGGGCTTCTACACGACGGGCAGAAAGCTCATTGGCTATGATATAATCAGCAGCTTGATTTTGCAGTTCTTCATATTCCAGTCCTAGCAGAGGACGAGCCTGTCCCATGGAAATACTTCCTTGAGTCAGTAGCTCCTGTACATGGTCAGACAGCTTTAGGAGGCGCAGAAAATTAGCAATATGGGAGCGGCTGCGGCCAATTTTGTGGGACAGCAGCTCCTGTGTCAAGCCATAGTCAGCTAAAAGATGCTGATAGGCCTTGGCCTCTTCAATGGCATTGAGATTCTCTCGCTGGATATTCTCAATCAAGGCTACCTCGCTCATCTGGGCATCATTGTATTCTCTCACAAGGGCAGGAATGGTTTTCAGACCTGCCTGAGTAGCAGCTCGGAAGCGGCGCTCGCCAGCAATGAGTTCATACCCTTTGACAGTTTTGCGCACCAAAATAGGCTGAAGAACTCCATATTGGGTAATGGATTCCTGAAGGGTTTTGAGTGCCTCTGGATCAAATTTTTGTCGAGGCTGACTAGGATTGGCAGTAATCTTGCTGATATCTAGTTCCTGTACGGGCAGACCTTCAAGTTTGATGTCCTGCTGGGGCTTTGCCTTGGTAATAGCAGTCTTGGGTTTGTTAGTAGCACCTAGACCAAAGGCACCTAAGCCCTTGCCTAGACCACCTATTTTTTTACTCATGGCCTGCAACCTCCTTGGCGAGAGCTTCATAGGCCAAAGCCCCCTTGGAGGTGGCAGCATAGGCAAAGATTGGTTGGCCATAGGATGGGGCCTCACTTAGCCGCACTGTACGAGGGATTTTTGTTTCGTATACCTGATTTGGAAAATGCTTGCGAACCTCAGCTTCTACCTGCTGGGATAGATTGGTACGGGAATCGAACATGGTCATAACAAGACCTTCAATATAGAGCTGAGAATTGTACTGTTCCTGAACCATTTCAATGGTAGACATAAGCTGGCTAAGTCCCTCCAAAGCATAAAATTCACACTGGAGAGGCAGTAGTACCGAGTTTGCCGCTGTTAGGGCATTTAGGGTAATATGGCCCAAGGATGGTGGGCAGTCAATAATGATATAGTCATAGATGCCTCGAATAGGAGTAATGGCTTTTTGCAGGCGATAAAGCTTGTCCTCTGCTTCCACCAGTTCCACCTCTGCACCTGCTAAGTCCATAACAGAGGGAACCAGATCCAAATCAAAATCAGTATGAATGATAATATCTCCCAGATTGGCCTGGCCTACTAAAACATCATAGACACTTTGTTCTAAAGAATTTTTATCAATGCCTAAACCGCTGGTGGCATTGCCCTGAGGGTCACAGTCTATAAGGAGAACTCGTCGACCTAACAGAGCCAAGCCAGCACTGAGATTTACGGCTGTTGTAGTTTTGCCTACACCACCTTTTTGGTTGGCTACAGCAATTATTTTTCCCAATATATTCACCACTTTCTTTTATGAATAGGGTTTTTGCGGAGTTTCTTTTCTATTGTATCATTAATGGGGGAATTTTTCGATATTTTATTGGCGAAATTGTGATTTTGTGGAGAAAAATGTTTCACGTGGAACAAGAAAAAATAGCTAATATATTTTTTACCTGTATATGATATAATACAGGATAAAAGAATTATTGTGGGAAGAGAAAGGTGAAAAACATGCAAATATCCAGTAGATTTACTTTGGCAGTACATATATTAGCCTGTATTGCAGTTATTAAAGATATGAAGATAACAAGTAATTTATTAGCTGGCAGTACCAATACCAATCCAGTGATTGTGCGTAAAATCCTTGGCCAGCTGAAAAATGCTGGTTTGGTAGAGGTAGTTAGAGGAACAGGGGGAGCCTCCTTAGCCAAACCTGCTCAGGAGATTAGCTTTTTGGATATTTATCAAGCGGTAGAATGTGTAGAGAGAGGGGAGCTATTTCATTTCCACGAAAATCCTAACGAAAAATGTCCTATTGGCCGTAATATACACAATGTATTGGATGATAAGTTAGACCAGATTCAACGAGCTATGGAAAGGGAGCTGGCTTCTATTTCCATGGCCGATGTGCAGGGAGAGATTACTAAGTGTATTAATATACAGGGGAAATAATTTTTGCTAGTTAAATATTTTTTCTAGTTGTAACTGTTGACATTGCAATTAAGGGGTGCTACAATTTTAATTGTAATAGAGATAGTTACAACAAATTGTAGTAAGATTTTGCAGAGGGGGAAATATTATTATGACTAAGGCAGATATTATGCAGCAAGTAAAAAATTTGATTGCTGCTCCTAGCTGTTATGCGGGATTGAAGGAAAAGGCAGAGGCATATCTGGCAGCTCAGAATCCGGAAACTGCGGCAGCACTGGTGAATGAACTAAAGGCAGATGTGCAGAGCATTGATGAGGTATTGCCTTTCTTTGGTTCTGAGGATGCCAAGAAAATCTTTGGAGCAGAGGTAGCTGAACAGCTTCTCCAGAAAGCAAAAGAGGTTAAGGCCAATGGGGGAGACACCTGCTTCTGCGAGGCTTGTACAGCAGGTAAGGCTATTCTTGAACATAAGGAGCTGTTGTAAGCTTTTTATGTGTAGATGATTGGCTGAGCAAAATTTGGCAATAGGGACTGTCTGCGTTAGGCGGTCCTTTTTTGTGTATAAATTCTGATTTGCCGAATACATCAATTATCTATACATTTCTCGTAGGCATGGCATATACCCTTACAGGCACGCTTGCGCTATATTAATGTGCCTCACGCTGCTAAACTCATTTAATCACATGAAAAGCTTCACGATGTTCATCTTTTCATGGCTTAAATTCGTTAAGAAGCGAGGCACATCGATATACCTGTGAAGGGTATATGTCATGCCTTCTACTTTGTGTATTCATTGCACCCTCCTGCTTTGGCACTGTTTGTAATTTTAACGTGTTTACTGGAATGGAACAGCAGATGATAGTAACCTAAGAAAACCCTTGCTGAGCCTCGGTGCTTAATGAGTTCAAGCCGTAAGGCGCAGAAGAAATTTAGCATCCGCTAGGCTTAGCTAGGAGTGGGCAATATGCCAGCGACATATTGCCCGGGATAAAGTGACCGCTGTGTCACTTTATTACGCGATGAGCGATATTTAGTTCAGACTATCTCGACTGTGGATATTTAGATAGAATCGGTAAATCACGATGATTCGGCAACAGCCGGAGGGGCATGACACTTTTGCGTCGGGAGACTCCTGCTTTTGCGCAGCAAAAGTGGCCCCGGTGGCTCTCTCTATCATTACAGCCTCTGTGAATTGGCTCAGCGACAAGCGGTATTAATGCGTAAGGATAAACCAACAGATAGGGCCATTAAGTCGGACAGAGCAAAAGTTGTTATGACCGCAGGCTGTATTTCGAGAATTTTTGACATCCCGAATTATATTTACAACTCTAAGGAGAATGGTAACTCTACAAATCAAAATTTTGGAAGCTGTAACAGGGGAGATATATTAGAGCTAGGAGGTTCTTGGGAAAATAAAATTGATTTTGTAATTGCAAAAAATGATGTAACTATTGACATTACAACTAAGCTGTTATATTATTATGATTGCAAGATGTAATAATGAATATTACAACATTTAAGGAGGTCTTTTGTAATGGAAAAGGTAGTAGAATTTTTGCAGAAAAACCCAGTGCAGTATTTAGCAACCGTTGGTAGAGATGGCAAGGCTAAATGCCGTCCATTTATGTTTTGTTTTCAGCAGGATGGGAAGCTTTGGTTCTGTACTAACAATACTAAGGATGTATATAAAGATATGATGGCAAATCCAGAGGTTGAAATCTCCGTATCCTCTCCAACATATGCTTGGATTCGCCTTCACGGCAAGGCTGTATTCGAGAACAACATGGCTGTTAAGGAAGCATGCATGAACAACCCTATCGTAAAAGGACAGTACCAGACCGCTGACAATCCAATCTTCGAGGTTTTCTATCTGGAAAATCCTCATGGTGTGATTGCTGACTTCTCTGGCAACCCTCCTTACGAATTCTAAGAAAGAAACAAACCAATCTTCGGGGCAAGGTGCAATTTCCTACCGGCAGTAAAGCCTGCGACCCGCAATGCGGTTGAAACGGTGCAATTCCGTTACCGCCGGTATAGTCCGGATGAAAGAAGATATGATAAGAAACGCCCTGCAGAAAAATCTGTGGGGCTTTATTGTATAAAGAAAAACTCGCTCCTGTTTGAAGGGCAAAGGCTAAGGAGAAATAAAGTAATGAAAACAATCGAAATCTTGGAAATACTTGTAAAACAAATTCATACAACTGTGGTCGCTACGGTAGATGAAAAGAATACTCCTGTGACCTGTGCCATTGATATGATGGACTTTGATGAAAGCGGGTTGTACTTTCTAACAGCAAAAGGAAAAAGCTTTTACAGACGCTTGTGTGCCAATCCTAATATTGCTCTTACTGGTACGAAGGGGGCTGATACCATGAGTACCGTTGCAGTTTCAATAAAAGGAAAAATCGAGAAATTGGGAGCAGATAGATTACGAGATTTATTTGAGAAGAATCCTTATATGAAAGACATCTACCCTTCAGAGGAATCACGCTCTGCTCTGACTGTATTTAAGCTATATGAAGGAACCGGAGAAATGTTTGATTTATCAAAATTGCCTCCAGAGAGAACAGAGTTTACAATAGGAACAGCTTCTCTGCTTGAAGATGGATATTTTGTTACGGATAAGTGTATCGGTTGTAAGCTATGTTATTCCAGGTGCCCGCAGAAATGTATAGATATTTCTGCTAAACCAGTGGTGATTGACCAGAGTCATTGTTTACGTTGTGGTAATTGCTATGAGATATGTCCCGCAAGAGCAGTTATCAAGAAAGGATAGGATGTGAGAAAATGAAGCAGGAAGAACGCCGTATCTGGCTGATTAGAGAACTCTTAAAAGAACAATCACAATATCATGACATTGAAATACCGCAAACTGAAAAGGAACAGAAAAGACTGCTTCGAGCTTTGTTTAATGTTCGTCCACCTATGACGGCAAGCAATGAATTTTTGCAAATACAGGATGAGTATCTATTGCAGGAAGCCAAAGAAAAGGGAATTATGAAAGCCAATGAATTGCCGGTGACGGAGGCAGATGAAAGACTTGTGCTTTGGCAGGGCGATATTACTAGGTTAGAAGTCGGTGCTATTGTGAATGCTGCCAATAGCGGAATGACAGGTTGCTATCAACCCAACCACACTTGTATTGATAACTGTATCCATACTTATGCGGGAGTACAGCTTCGCCTTGCCTGTGGACAGCTGATGGAGAAACAAGGACACGAAGAAGAAACCGGACTTGCCAAAATCACACCTGCTTTCAACCTGCCCTCTGACTATGTGATTCATACTGTGGGACCGATTGTGAGTGGAAAACTGACACAGCAACATAAGGACTTATTGGAAAGCTGCTATCGTTCCTGCTTGGAGCTGGCAGAAAACAATGGAGTGGAAAGCATAGCGTTTTGTTGTATTTCTACCGGTGTATTTGGGTTTCCCCAGAAAGAAGCAGCAGAGATAGCATTTAATACTGTAAAAAAATATTTCAAAGAGAACAACAAAATCAGAAAGGTGGTATTCAATGTTTTTGAGTCGTCAGATTATCAAATCTACAGGCAGTTACTTGGAGCAGATAAATAAATTGAAGAGTGAATTAGCAAGTGCTGAGGCTGTTGTAATTGGTGCAGGAGCAGGTTTATCAACTTCTGCTGGTTTTACTTATTCCGGAGAAAGATTCCAAAAATATTTCAGCGATTTTGCTTCCAAATACCACTTTGCAGATATGTACTCCGGAGGGTTTTATCCCTATGATAGCTTAGAGGAATATTGGGCATATTGGAGCAGATATATTTTCATTAACCGCTATGTGGAAGCTCCTAAACCTGTTTACAATATTCTTTTTAATATGGTAAAGGATAAAGATTATTTTGTGTTGACAACCAATGTAGACCACCAATTTCAAAAAGCTGTTTTTGATAAACATCGCCTATTCTATACACAGGGAGATTATGGTCTATGGCAATGTATGGACGGTTGTGGCAAAAAGACCTATGACAATGCAGAACAGGTTCGTAAAATGGTTGAAGCACAAGGTTTTGAGATTCCATCTGATGGAGAACTTGTATTGCCGAAAGGTGGGGTAGCAAAGACTTCTATTCCTTCCGGGCTTATTCCATATTGTCCAGAGTGTGGGAAACCACTGACAATGAATTTGCGTTGCGATGACAGCTTTGTGCAGGATGAAGGATGGAATATGGCAGCACATAGATACTCCGATTTCCTGCATCTTCACGAAAATGGTCATGTACTTTATCTGGAACTTGGAGTAGGAGCAAACACACCTGTTATAGTGAAGTATCATTTCTGGAAAAGAGTAAAAGAAAATCCTTTGTCGATTTATGCTTGTCTAAACTATGGAGAAGTATTTGCTCCAGAAGAAATTCAAAAACAAAGTATTCTGATTGATGGAGATATAGGAGATACCCTAGTTCAAATTTAGATTATGATGACAGAGACGTTATCTTGCGTCTCTGTCTTTATAATGATTTGATTTGCCGAGTCGTTTCTCTCCTTAGAGTTGTAGATATAATTCGATATGCAAAGGGTTCTCGAAATACAGCCTGCGGTCATAACGACTTTTGCTCTGTCCGACTTAATGGCCCTATCTGGTGATTTATTCTAACGCACAGATACCGCTTGTCGCTGAGCCATTTCACAGAGACCGTAATGATAGAGAGTGCCACCGGGGCCACTTTTGCTGCGCAAAAGCAGGAGTCTCCCGACGCAAAAGTGTCATGCCCCTCCGGCTGTTGCCGAATCATCAAGGCTTATCGATATTGTCAATCCCCATAATTCTGCTATCCTCGTAGAAAATAGGTCGTTCCAAATTGTGCCAAAGCAGGAAGGTGCAATGAATACACAAAATAGAAGGCATGACATATACCCTTAACAGGTATATCGATGTGCCTCGCTTCTTAACGAATTTAAGCCATGAAAAGGTGAACATCGTGAAGCTTTTCATGTGATTAAATGAGTTTAGCAGCGTGAGGCACATCAATATAGCGCGAGCGTGCCTGTAAGGGTATATGCCATGCCTACGAGAAGTGTATAGATAATTGATGTATTCGGCAAATCAGAATTTTCAACTTGACGCTGATGAAATTTTGGTATATCATACAAATAATAATTATATATAAAACATATAGAGATAGTATGATAATATCACTGAGGTGTCATAAATGGAGAAATTAAAGCTTTTCCCTGGGGAGATTCCTCTAGAGGTTATGGATTATTTAATAGAGCAAATGCAGAAAATATCCTTTGGAGAGGTGGTACTGGTGGCTCAGGATGGAGTGCTGGTGCAGATAGAAAGCCAGGAGAAGCTGCGCTTGGCTAATTGGGGCCAGCATTTGGAGCAGCAATTATGGACTGATAAGCAGCAGAAGCATATTACTAAGCATTTGCAACAGGAATTTAGTCATTTGGCCTATGGCAAGCTGGTTATAGTTATTAAGAATGGTAATGTGATACAAATGGAGCGGACGGAAAAGCAACGCTTCACCGGTTTAGACGGAGAGGGAATTTAGAAAAAATGTTGACAAGCTCATAATTTCATAGTAAACTAACAACATCACTTACAAAACATACAAATAATATATGATTGAATGGTATAACCTTAGGTCATTCGACAAACGAAAGCCTACGGCGCCGTATAGAGTATTGGATAGGAATATATTTCCCCAGGAATACTCTATACCGCTGTAGGCTTTTTTTGTACATATTAATTAAGAACAGAATGGGAGTGAAGAATTATGCAGGCAAAGAAATTATTTGGATTAGCAGTCAGCGTACTATTGGCAGTTGGGGTGATGGCAGGCTGTGGCAGTGATACGGCTGAGAATACAGACAGCAAGGAATTTTTGAATGTGTCCTACGATCCTACCCGAGAGCTTTATACAGAGTTTAATGAGAAATTCAAAACTGAATGGCAAAAAGAAAGCAATCAGGATATTATTTTTGCTCAATCTCATGGAGGCTCTGGCAAGCAGGCCCGTTCTGTGCGGGAGGGACTGGAGGCAGATGTTGTGACTTTGGCTCTGGCCTATGATGTCGATGAAATTGCTCAGGCAGGCCTTATAGACAAGAACTGGCAGCAGAAGTTCCCTGATAATTCTGCTCCCTATACTTCCACCATTGTATTTTTGGTAAGGAAAGGCAATCCTAAGAACATCCATGATTGGAATGATTTAACCAGAGATGATGTTCAGATAGTCACTCCAAATCCGAAAACATCTGGCGGTGCTCGCTGGAATTATCTGGCAGCCTGGGAATATGCCAAGGAGAAAAACAATGGCAATGAAGCTGCCATCAAGGAATTTATGCAGAAGCTTTTCCACAATGTAGTGGCCTTGGATTCCGGTGCTAGAGGTGCTACTACCTCCTTTGTACAGCGGGGGCAGGGAGATGTGCTGATTGCTTGGGAAAATGAAGCCCTGCTTTCTGTTAAGGATGCTCCAGATGCCTATGAGGTGGTAGTGCCATCCGTTAGTATTTTGGCTGAGCCATCTGTAGCCGTGGTAGATGAAGTTGTAGATAGAAAGGGCACAAGGGATGTGGCTGAGGCCTACATCAAATACCTGTATTCCAAGGTTGGACAGGAAATTGCGGCTAAGAATTTTTATCGTCCACGGGACAAGGAAATTGCGGACAAATACAAGCAGCAGTTTCCTGAGCTAAAGCTGGTTACTATTGATAGTGCCTTTGGAGGTTGGACCAAGGCTCAGAAAGAGCATTTTGCCGATGGAGGCACCTTTGATCAGATTTTTGAGAAAAAATAATTATCCAAAATTTTTTTAGGGAGGAAAGGTCATGAGCAAAGCTGGCAGGGTGATACCAGGGTATCATCTCACATGGGGAATTACCATATTTTATTTATCCCTGATATTGATAATACCTCTAGGAGCCTTTTTATTGTATAACCTGGGCATGGGCTGGGATAAATTTTGGCAGACAGTAACTGACTATAGGGTACTTCATGCTTACTATATCAGTCTGGCTACTTCCCTAGTGGCAGCCCTGGTAAACGCCCTATTTGGCTTGCTATTAGCTTGGGTGTTGGTACGTTATGATTTTCCCGGTCGGCGCCTGATGGACGGCCTAATTGATTTACCCTTTGCCCTGCCTACGGCAGTAGCAGGCATTGCCCTAACTACTTTGTATGCGGAAAATGGCTGGCTGGGGCAGTTCTTCTTTGCCCTAGGCATTCCTTCCGTATTTTCTGTTTTGGGCATTACCATCGCCTTGATATTTGTGGGATTGCCCTTTACTGCCCGCAGTGTACAGCCGGTGCTGGGAGAATTGGATGGACAGTTGGAAGAAGCAGCTGAGATATTGGGGGCTGATGCCTGGACCACCTTTAGGCGGGTAATTTTGCCAGAGCTAAGGGCTCCGCTTTTAACAGGTTTTGCCTTGGCCTTTGCCAGAGGCATTGGGGAATATGGCAGCGTGGTATTTATTGCCGGTAATCTGCCCTATGAAACTGAAATTGCGCCCCTCCTGATTATGGCCAAGCTGGAGCAGTTTGACTATCAGGCAGCGGCGGCAGTGGCCTTGGTGATGATGGCCATGTCCTTTTTGATTTTATTAAGCATCAACGGCTATCAGCGGTATTTGGCCAAGAGACAGGGGTGTTAAGAAATGAAACCAAGAAAATTTTCTCAGTGGTTGTTAATAGGGCTGGCCGCCTTGTTTCTTCTGCTGATGCTGGTATTGCCCCTGGTGCTGGTGGCCCGGGAGGCTTTGGCTCAGGGTTGGCAAAGCTTCTGGCAAGCGGTTACAGAGCCTTTTGCCTTGAAGGCATTGTATCTTACCTTGGAGGCCACAGTAGCGGCAGTATTCCTGAATACCATTTTCGGACTGGCCTCGGCCTGGCTTTTGACCAAATATGATTTTCCCGGCAAGGCATGGCTAGGCTCCTTAATAGATTTACCCTTTGCTATTTCACCAGTGGTAGCAGGTTTGTTTTTCATCATGCTTTTTGGTCGCATGAGTCCCCTGTATCCACTGCTGCGGGCAGAGCATATCGCCATTGTCTTTGCGGTACCGGGAATTATTCTGGCTACGGTTTTTGTAACCTTTCCTTTTATTACCAGAGAGCTGGTGCCAGTGCTGGAAAGTCAGGGCAATAGTCAGGAGGAGGCAGCGGCCACTATGGGAGCGGGGGGCTGGACCATTTTTCGCCACATTACCCTGCCTAGAATCAAATGGGCCTTGCTCTATGGCGTTATTCTGTGCAGCGCCAGAGCCATGGGAGAATTTGGAGCGGTATCGGTAGTTTCCGGCCATATTAGAGGCAAAACCAATACCCTGCCTTTGCATATTGAGATACTTTACAATGAATATAATTTTACGGCTGTCTTTGCCGTAGCGGCTATTTTGGTTATATTAGCAGTTATTGTGCTGATTCTGCGGAATCTGGTGGAATGGCGAGGAAAACGGAGGATGAAGGATGTCTAAGGAAGTAGAATTAAAAAATATTGAAAAAAACTATGGCGACTTCAAGGCCTCAGATAATGTAAATCTGGCGGTGGAAAAGGGCAGGCTAATTGGTCTTTTGGGCCCCTCCGGCAGCGGTAAAACCACCATTCTGCGCATGATTGCCGGCTTGGAACAGCCGGATAATGGCGATATTTTTATTGCCGGTCAGCGGGTTAATGATTTGCCAGCAGGCAAAAGAGGCATTGGCTTTGTTTTTCAGAATTATGCTCTGTTTAATCATATGACAGTGGCAGAAAATATTGCCTTTGGTCTGCAGGTGCAAAAGGCAGATAAAAAGAAAATCCAGCAGCGGACAGAAATGCTGGCAGAGCTGGTGGGCCTGGCTAATTTTATACATCGCTATCCCATGCAGCTATCAGGTGGTCAAAGACAGCGGGTGGCCTTTGCCAGAGCCTTGGCGCCAGAGCCTCAGCTTTTGCTGTTGGATGAGCCTTTTGCCGCTATTGATGCCAAGGTGCGAAAAGACTTGCGGCAATGGCTTCGCAGTATGATTCACCAGCTAGGCATTACCAGTATTTTTGTCACCCACGATCAGGATGAGGCGGTAGAGGTGGCAGATGATATTATCATTACCAATAAAGGTCATGTGGAGCAGATAGGGACGCCGGCAGAAATTTATCAGCACCCGGCTACCCCATTTGTGGCACAGTTTATTGGGGAATCGGTGCCAGTGGAGGATTATACCATCTTCAAGGGCTTCAGCAATGGAGAGGGCAGTCATCCCGGTATTATCAGGCCAGAATTTTTGGAAATCGGAGCTGATGATGGAGAAATGTATCTGCCCCTGGCAGCGGAAAAGGGAATCGTGCGGGAAACCTATTTCCGAGGCAATAATATGCAGATTGATGTGGAGGTCAAAGGGCAGCTGCTAAGAGGCTGGCGCAGTTTGGAGAAAAAGCCACTCCGTGAGGGAGATGAGGCCAGAGTGCTGATACATCGCATATACAGTTTTGCGCATGGACAAACTCAGATTGTGGAAAATCAGGCCAAACAGCAAAATTCAGTAATTATCTAGGGAGGCAATGGTATGGAAGTAAAAAGAATAGAGGCAGATATTCTCATTGCTGGCGGCGGGGCTGCTGGCTGCTATAGTGCCATTACCTTGGCGGAGGAACACCCGGAGCTGTCTGTGGTGCTGGTGGACAAGGCCAATATTCAGCGCAGCGGCTGTCTGGCTGCCGGGGTAAATGCCCTGAATGCTTATATTACTCCGGGACACAAGCCAGAGGATTATGCAGATTATGCAGCTGCCGATGCTGAGGGCATTGTACGCTACGACCTCTTGCAAACCATGGCAGAGGGTTTGAATCAGGCTACCCATCATTTGGAAAAGCTGGGCTTGGTGATTCTTAAGGATGGCCAAGGACAATATGTAGCAAGAGGTTGGCGGAATATTAAAATTAACGGTGAAAATATTAAGCCTATTTTGGCACAGGCTGTCCGCAAGGCTGATAATGTAAAAATAATTCAGCATGTCAATCTGGTGGATTATTTGCAGGATAAGGCAAGTGGCAGAATCACAGGTGCCTGGGGTATAGGTCTAAGAGATGAAGCCATTTATATTATTCAGGCAAAGGCTACTATTTGTGCCACCGGCGGAGCTGCTGGCATGTATAGGCCCAATCATCCCGGCATCAGCCGTCATAAAATGTGGTACAGTCCTTTTAATACGGGAGCTGGTTATGCTATGGGACTGCGGGCAGGGGCAGAGATGACCACCTTTGAAATGCGGTTTATCGCCCTGCGTTGTAAGGACACCATTGCTCCTACCGGTACGCTGGCTCAGGGCATTGGTGCTCAGCAGGTTAATGCCAAGGGGGAACTGTATCAGGAAGCCTATGGTAATACCACCGCCGAAAGACTTTATGGGGTGGTTAGTGAGAATTTGGCTGGTCGAGGCCCTTGTTATTTAACTACCAAGGGAATCAGTCTGGCAGAGCAGGAGGCCTTGGAAAAGGCTTATTTGAATATGGCTCCGGCTCAGACCATGAAATGGCGGGAAACTGGCCTAGGGCCTGCTGTAGCCAATGTGGAGGTTGAAGGCAGCGAGCCTTATGTGGTAGGTGGTCATACAGCCAGCGGTTATTGGATTGATGCCCAGCGTGCCACCACTTTGCCGGGGCTTTTTGCCGCAGGGGATGTGGCAGGAGGCTGTCCTCAGAAATATGTAACAGGAGCTTTTGTGGAAGGCAAGCTGGCAGCCCAGTCAGCAGCAGCCTATGTAGATTCCTTGGCAGATTTTGAGCATAATTCTTGGGCGGAAAAAGATATTGTGGCTCAAGTAGAGCAACTGCTGATAAAGGATAATGCTGAGGCCAGTCCGTTTTCTACTGAGGATTTGGAGGAAGCCATGCAGCAGGTTATGGATGAATATGCCGGAGGTATCAGCACCGGGTATCGCTATACGGAAAGTCAGCTGGATATAGCCTCCAAGCATATTACCAGGTTGACTAAATTAAGTCATGGTCTTCGAGACAAAGATAATTATCAGTTGCTAAAAATCTTTGAGCTGCAGGAAAGACTTTTAATCTGCCGTGTGCTTATAGCCCATTTGCAGGCTAGAAAGGAAACTCGTTGGCATAGCTTTGCTGAAAATCTGGATTATCCAGCTAAGGATGCTGCCTTTGAGGGGTATATTAATTCCCGCTTGGAACAGGGAAATATCAAAATTATTCAGCGTCAGCTGGTAGGCCGAGGTGAACATTATGAGCATCAGCATTGAAAAAAATAAATGTATTGGTTGTGGTCTTTGTGCTGAGGCTTGTCCAGGAAATCTGCTTGTTATTAAGGATGGTCAGGCGGCTATTCGGGATGTAAGGGATTGCTGGGGGTGTACAGCCTGTGTTAAGGCCTGCCACAAGGATGCTATTTTTTACTATCTTAGTGCCAATCTGGGCGGGGCCGGGGGCAGACTTTATGCTCATGATAGCCATGACAAGCTGATTTGGGAGCTGCAGCTGGAGGAACACACCCAGAAAATAACTGTAGAAAAAAATCAGGCAAATGCCTATTGAATAGAGAGGAAGAAAATTATGGGAAAACTATCGCATCTGGATGCCTTGGAGGCGGAAGCCATATATATTATCCGGGAAGTAGCGGCGGAATGTGAAAAGCCGGTTATGCTGTATTCCATTGGTAAGGACAGTTCTGTAATGATGCATCTGGCCTTGAAGGCCTTTTATCCGGAAAAGCCTCCTTTTCCATTTTTACATATAAATACTACTTGGAAATTCCACGAAATGATTGAATTTCGTGATGCTCAGGCTAAGAAATATGGTTTGGAAATGCTGGAATACAAAAATGAGGAGGGACTGCAGGCAGGTATTAATCCATTTGATAATGGTGCTTCCTATACGGATATTATGAAAACCCAGGCCTTGAAGCAGGCTCTGACTAAATATGGCTTTACTGCTGCTTTTGGCGGTGGTCGTCGAGATGAGGAAAAGTCCAGAGCCAAGGAGCGAATTTTTTCTTTCCGTAATGCAGCTCAGGCTTGGGATCCCAAGAATCAACGTCCGGAAATGTGGAAGCTGTATAATTCCCAGATTAACAAGGGGGAAAGTATTAGAATTTTCCCTATTTCCAATTGGACGGAGAAGGATATCTGGCAGTATATCCGCCGGGAAAATCTGGATATTGTGTCCTTGTATTTTGCCAAGGAAAGACCTTGTATTGAGCGGGATGGCAATATTCTGATGATTGATGATAATCGGATTGTGGATAAGCTTAACTTGAAGCCAGAGGATATTAAAACTCGCAAAATCCGCTTCCGGACACTGGGGTGTTATCCGCTTACTGGTGCGGTGGAATCTGAGGCAGATACCTTGGATGGTATTGTGGAGGAAACCTTAGGGGCCGTGGAGTCAGAGCGTACCAGCCGGGTAATTGACCATGAGGGCGCAGGCAGTATGGAGCGCCGCAAAAGGGAGGGCTATTTCTAATGAATGATTTGTTGAAATTTATTACCTGCGGCAGTGTGGACGATGGAAAATCTACGCTGATAGGACATCTTTTGTATGATGCCAAATTGATTTATGCAGATCAGGAGGAGGCTCTGCTGCTGGATTCCAAGGTTGGCAGCCGTGGGGGAGCTATTGATTATTCCCTATTGCTGGACGGATTGCTGGCAGAGCGGGAGCAGGGAATTACCATAGATGTGGCTTATCGTTATTTTACCACGGATAATCGCAGTTTTATCTGCGCTGATACCCCTGGTCACGAGGAATATACCCGGAACATGGCCTGCGGTGCTTCCTTTGCAGATTTGGCAGTTATTCTGGTGGATGCCACTCAAGGAGTGTTGACACAGACTCGTCGTCATGCTCGTATTTGTGCCTTGATGGGCATTAGGTATTTTGTTTTTGCCATTAATAAAATGGATTTAACAGGCTATGATGAGGGAAATTTCCAAGCTATTGAAAAGCAGATTGTAGAACTGCAAAAGGAGATTGGCTTGGAGAATATTCAGCTGATTCCTGTTTCGGCTACAGAGGGGGATAATATTACCAATTATTCGCCTAATATGCCTTGGTATAAGGGGCCTGCCCTGTTGCCTTATCTGGAAAATGTGGATGTAACAGAAAGGGCGGGAGAGGAAAAAGGCTTTTATCTGCCAGTTCAGCGGGTATGCCGTCCTAACCATGAATTCAGAGGCTTTCAGGGACAGGTGGAAAGCGGCTCTATAGCTGTGGGAGATACGGTGACTTCTCTGCCTAGCGGGGAGCAGGCTCAGGTGAAGAAAATTATTGTAGCTGATCACGAGGAACAGCAGGCAGTGCAGGGCCAGCCGGTAACTATTCAGCTGAACCGTGAGGTGGATGTGTCCCGTGGCTGCGTGCTGGAAAAGGATAGCGGCATTAGTCAGGGGGATAATTTCACAGCAGAAATTTTGTGGATGGATGATGTGCCTTTGACGGTGGGAAAGAATTTTATTGTCTTTTTGGGGACAAAGAAAATTCCAGGCATTTTATCTAAGATTGAATATGGCATAGATATTAATACAGGTCAGCATATTCAGACAGATACTTTGCACAAAAATGAGATTGCCCTTTGTCAGCTGTCGGTGGTAGAGCCTATTGTAATAGATACCTTTAATCAGCATCGCACTCAGGGTGAGTTTATTCTGATTGATCGTATTAGCAATATGACGGCAGCCTGTGGCGTGGTTCGCAGTATTGAGGCTGAGGATAAGGAGAGAAATCAGCGGGCGGCAGCTAGAATGCGCAGTGCTTTGAATTGGCAGCAGGCTGTGACCATTGCTTTCCAGTCGGAAAAGGATGGGATTTCTGTTGAGGCCATTAGTCAGGCTGAGCAGCAGCTGGTACGAAATGGTCGGCATACGTATTTTTATGCCCCTGAGGTAGGAGAGGATTATGCTCAGGTGGTAAGGCATTTGAATTTGGCTGGCGTGATTGTGTTGCTGGTACTGCCAGCGGAGGAGGAAGTATCTCCTGAATATAAGTCTTGGCAGGATATAGCTGATAATGATAAAAAGGATGCCAATGGTATTGCAAATGCAATTTTGAGAGCTACCATGCTGGATACCGTTATGGGAGCTAATGACTGGAGTATTTAGGATATAATTTTCCTCATAGAAATAACCTTATAGATAAGAATTGGAGTCTCTAAGGTTATTTTCGTATGTGTAAATTCTGATTTGTCGAATACATCAATTCTCTATATGGCGATATGGGAGTACCCTTTCAGGCGGGCGCTCATGAGGCAATTTATTGATACACTTTTTGTAGGCATGGCATATACCCTCCAGGCACGCTCGCGCTATATTGATGTGCCTCACGCTACTAAACTCATTTAATCACATGAAAAGCTTCACGATGTTCATCTTTTCATGGCTTAAATTCGTTAAGAAGCGAGGCACATCGATATACCTGTGAGGGTATATGTCATGCCTTCTATTTTGTGTATTCATTGCACCTTCCTGCTTTGGCACTGTTTGAAATTACCTATTTTATACGAAGATAACAGAATTATTATGGATTGGCAGTATCGATAAGCCTTGATGATTCGACAACAGCCGGAGGGGCATGACACTTTTGCGTCGGGAGACTCCTGCTTTTGCGTAGCAAAAGTGGCCCCGGTAGCACTCTCTACCATTACGGCCTCTGTGAATTGGCTCAGCGACAAGCGGTACTGGTGCGTCATGATAAACTATCAGGTAGGGCCATTAAGTCGGACAGAGCAAAAGTCGTTATGACCGCAGGCTGTATTTCAGAACCTGCCGACATAACGACTTTCATTTACAATATTTGGGATTATTTATTATCAGAGGATTGTGTATGGGAATTGTCATATGCTGCACGAATATCTTCTGGGAGATTATCTGGGATGGATGCTTTTGCAGTATCTTCATTGCCATCTTCCATGGCCTTAGAGTAATACCAGCATTTAAACTTCAGCATATCCAAAGTTTTGTGTAACTGTTTGATTTCTGCTTCCACGCGTTCTTTTTGGTTTCGAATAAGCTGAAAGCGGTCGGCATAAGTGGCAGGACCTTCTGCACACCAATCCATAAAGAGTTTGATATCCTTGATTTCAAGACCAGATTTTTTTAGGCACTCTATTACTCGCAAAGCCTCAATTTCGTTTTCACTGAATTTACGAATACCGGATTCTCGTATGAGTTGCGGGAAAAGTCCTTGTTTATCGTAATATCGAAGCGTGGAAATTGGTAAATCAAACATTTTTGCCACTTGTCCAATTGTGTACATGGTATGCCTCCAAAATTATAAAAAAACATATTGACCTAAAGTAAGGTTTAGGGATTATTGTTAGTATAGCATATGAAATGATGCGATTCAAGAAATGAAAACAAGGAGGAAAATCCACTCACAGATCCAAAGTGCGGACTATTTGCCGCAAATGTGACTTTTGCACCGGGCTGTCGTAATAATTGGCACATCCATCATGCCAAAAGAGGCGGAGGGCAATTGCTTATTTGCACAGCTGGAGAAGGGTGGTATCAGGAAGAAGGAAAGGATGCGATCAGTCTGTGTGAAGGAAGCGTTATATTGATTCCAGCTAATGTCAAGCACTGGCATGGAGCAAAAAAGCATAGCTGGTTTTCACATATTGCTGTTGAGGTGCCTGGTGAGGAGTGCAATAACGAATGGTGCGAGCCGGTATCTGATAATGAATATGATGTACTGGAAAATGCAATATGATATGGAGGAAAGAGGATTATGGCGAAGATTGTACAGACGGCAGGCAGAAATACTCTTGGAGAATTTGCTCCGGAATTTGCTCATTTTAATGATGATATTCTTTTTGGCGAGAATTGGAATAACGAAGATATAGATCTGAAAACAAGAAGTATCATTACGGTAGTTGCTTTAATGTCACAGGGAATTACAGATTCATCTTTGAAGTTTCATCTTCAGAATGCAAAAAATCATGGTGTAACAAAGAAAGAAATAGCAGCCATCATCACACATGTAGCGTTTTATGCAGGATGGCCGAAGGGATGGGCTGCTTTTAATCTGGCAAAAGAAATATGGATGGAGGAATAATACATGTATCAGGAAATGAAGAAATTAAGTAATGGAGTAGAAATCCCAGTGCTGGCTCTTGGCACATGGTTTATAGATGATGATAAGGTGGAAGAGGCTGTAAAGTCTGCTGTTAAGCTGGGCTATCGTCATATAGATACAGCACAGGCTTATGGAAATGAACAGGGCGTTGGTAAGGGGATTCGCAGTTGCGATGTTCCAAGAGAGCAGATATTTGTTACATCAAAGGTTGCAGCAGAATACAAGACTTACGAGGAAGCTGCGGCAAGCATAGACAGAAGTCTTGCCAATATGGGACTTGATTATATTGATATGATGATTATTCACAGTCCGCAGCCTTGGGATCAGGTAAATCAGAGTGAAGACCGCTATGTGGAAGGAAATCGCGCAGCATGGAAAGCTTTGGAGGATGCTTACAAAGCCGGAAAATTACGTGCCATTGGTGTATCCAATTTTCTGCAGGAAGATATTGAAAACCTGTGGGAAACTGCTGAAATCAAGCCTATGGTTAATCAGGTGCTTTGCCATATTTCTAATTCGCCTCTGGAGCTTATTGATTATTGTCAGAAGAAGGGCATGGTCATGGAAGCGTATTCTCCGGTTGCCCATGGTGAGGCTCTTAAGAACAAGGCAATAGCGGATATGGCAAAAAAGTATGGCGTCACGATTCCTCAGCTGTGCATTCGTTTTGATATCCAGCTTGGAATGATTGTTTTGCCAAAGACTGCAAATCCAGAGCATATGAAAGTTAATGCGGATGTTGATTTTACAATTTCAGATGAGGACATGGAAATCCTTAAGCATGCGGAAAAGATTAAGGACTACGGTAGACATAGCATTTTTCCTGTATTTGGAGGTAAGATGTAAACTTATGGTATTTCTTCATGATAAGTATAGTGTTTCTTATATTAACCATTGGTGGTATAACACCAATAGTTGAGAATTATATTGATTATTTATAAAGTTCCAGAAAAATGCCTTCTGAAGATTAATCAACAGAGGGCGAAAGCATAACATATAAAACTTGGGAACATAAGGAAAATATTTTGAGGGATTGTAGGGAAAGAACCCTCATGGGGTTACATACTGTCTAACAAAAAAGGAGATGTTTCACGTGAAACATCTCCTTTGCATTAAATATGTTATTTTTTCTTTGGGGATATATTAGGGACTGTTATTACATTTCCATGGATTGTTCCATAGAATCATCTTCAGCCAATTCATCCAGAGCATTTCTGTCCCGTTTTCTAGCATAGGCCCAATAATAAATTGCTGCGCAGGCTAAAGCTCCTACAGCAGTGGCTTCATAGATACCATTAAAGCCAATAATTTCCTTGAAGGCACCTAGGAAATAGGGGCCAAAACCCAAGCCTACATCCAGCATGATGAAATAGGTGGAAACAGCAATACCAGAGCGATAGGCTGGGGTAAGCTTAACACAGATAGCCTGCCCATTGGACATGAAAGTACCATAGCCAAGGCCGATAAAGATGCTGGACGCAATCATCAGCACCATGCCCTGAGCCTGTCCTAGAAGCATCAGGCCAATAAACAGAGCCAGATAGCAAGGATACATAACAAAATCCTCACCTTTGCGGTCAAACATTACACCGGCAAAGGGACGGATGATGGTAATAACAATGGCGTAGACTACGAAAAATACAGGGCCGGCGCCATCAAGGCCCAATTCCTTGGTATAGGCTCCCAAGAAGGAAAGCACACCGGAATAGCAGATACCCATGAAAAAGGCAACGGTGGAAATGGCCAATACTCTAGGCTCAATAAAATTATCCAGCCGGAGGGATTTTAGCTCTGCCAGCTTTTCGGGAGAAAGCTCAATTTCTTCTACAGGCAGGAAGAATGTAGCCAAAAGGCAGGCACCTAAGATAGCAATGCAGAAATTAACGATATGGGCAAAGCTGAAATAATCCTGTAGCAGCATGCCCAGCAGAGGACCAACACCAGCAGCCAGGCTTAGACTGAGTGCAAAATAGTTGATGCCTTCACCACGGCGGGACTGGGGAATAACGCCGGCAATGATAGTACCGGTGGCCGTAGCAGCTACGCCATAGCCAATGCCGTTTAGCAGTCGCACCCCATATAGAGTAGTCATAGAATTAAAAGCGAAATAGAGAACTGTGGTCAGGAGATAAAAAATCACCCCGGCGTAGAGCATTTTCTTACGGCCCATTAATTCAATATAGCGGCCACCAATTAATCTGGCCAGCAGTACACCGATAATATAGATGCCAGTAGCCAGGCCAGCCTCTGCTACAGTGGCACCCATATGTAATGCTTCCACAGCAATAACTACCATAAGCATATAATAGATGATATAAATGCCTAGATTGATAAATGTATCAAGTACAAAGCCACGGGTCCATAATCGTTCCTTTTCCATAAAGTAATCATCAGCCTTTCTTAATTTATAGTTAATTAATAAAAGAAAACGCTTTTGATTATAGTGAATATGAAGATATTTGTATAACGCAATAAAAAGATAGCTGTTATCGCAAAAAACGATAACAGCTATTGAAGAAAATCAGTTTGCAAAGTAAGGGCGTAAATAATTGATAAAAAATTCTATATCTGCTCTTTTTGGCGTGTCCTTTTTAAATACAATACAATTATCCATCAACAATGGGTCCTGTAGGGTATAAACTCCTTGCTTGATGCCCAAAGCCTCTATTAGGCGTTGAGGCAGAATTGCTCCTGCCGGATTTTGTTGGCAAAAGTGTACCATGGCATAGGGAGTAGAAAGAGTAGCAGCACGAGGAGGCTTTCCATAGGCAAAATACTCGCCAACGGTTTGTTCCATGAAATAATTAGTGGGATAATATACCATAGGATGATTAATAATAGTACTACGGCTTATTTGCGTATCTGATATGTTCAGGCAGGGAGCGTAGTAAGCCATTTGGTCCCAAGCTAAATGTACCTGTTCATATTCAGCAAAGGGTTTGGTATGAATCATGTATACAGAAGCTAAATCAATTTTATCATCCCGCAGGTCTGTTAAGATTTCACTGCTTTCCATATCATAAACCACTAAATCGATGGGCTTCTTTTCCTGCTGGAAATGTTGTACATGACGATTCATTAGCACATCTCCTAGAGTTCGCATAACTCCGATTTTGAGGAGGGTAGGCTCCTGCTGTTGCTCTTGGCGAAGTGTTAATATTTCCTGTTGCAAATCTGTTATGTGTTTTTCTGCAATGGCCAGCATTTTTTTTCCAGAAGGAGTTAGATGACTTCCTTTGTTGGTGCGCTGAATAAGCTCCAGGCCTACAGTTTCCTCCAGTTTTTTGATTTGGGCACTAAAAGCAGATTGGGTAATATTGGCCTGCTGTGCGCCTCGGGTAAAATTGTTTTCTTTACCGTAGCATAGCAGGCATTTTAGTTGTTGTATAGTTGGCAATTCAATCATGGCATCACCTTGTTTTCAAAATCTACTGGTTTATCATACAGTTAAGTGCTAATTCAGTCAAGTTATAGGCGAAATAGATAAATTAGGGATGTTGTTTCACGTGGAACATTTGATGAGGAAATGGTAAAATTTTGATTTGCCAAATACATCAATTATCTATACACTTCTCGTAGGCATGGCATATACCCTTACAGGCACGCTCTCGCTACTTTTCTCGCCTAGCGGTACTAAAGCTCTCATGAAGCAATTCGTGGCTGACGCCCCGAAAGCTCATGAATCGCTAAGTACCGAGGCGCGAAGAGTACCTGTGCAGGGTACTCCCATACCGCTCATTAGTGTATTCATCGCAATTTTCCGCCTTGGCACTGTTTGAAATGACCGATTTTTTACGAAGGTAGCAGAATTATCTAAGATTGGCAATACCGATAAGCCTTGATGATTCGGCAACAGCCGGAGGGGCATGACACTTTTGCGTCGGGAGACTCCTGCTTTTGCGTAGCAAAAGTGGCCCCGGTAGCACTCTCTACCAATACGGCTTCTGTGAATTGGCTCAGCGACAAGCGGTATTACTGCGTCAGGATGTCCCCTCAGATAGGGCCATTAAGTCGGACAGAGCAAAAGTCGTTATGACCGCAGGCTGTATATCGAAAAACTATGGCATAATAATTTATACTTGTAGGGAGAAAGAGATAACTCGGCAAATCGGAATTTGCAAAATCTGAAGGATGTGATGTGTTGAAATAGGTTTGCAAATAATCTTTTCCTTAGATATAATCATTACAATCACAATAGCTTTAGCTACTATTGTTTAATAAATAATTATGGAAGTGAAATAAATGCCAATATACAATGCACCGATTTTGGCGGTGGATCCAGTGGAAACTAGAAGATATGCAGGCCTGCAAAAGGCAGAAGACTTCAAGCAGGAGCTGATAGATAATGCTTGTCAGGAGGCACAGCTTTTGATTCAGCCCAAGGGCATCTGGCAGATTTACGATTACAATGCAGAAAGCCAGACAGTATATAATCAAGACCATACAGTGGAAGTAAAACTGCAGGGCAAAAGCATAGGTAAGCATTTGCAAAAAGCCTGTCAGGTGGTAATTATGTCTGCCACTATTGGAGAGGATATTGAAGATCAGGTAACCCGTTCCTTTGAGGAGGGAAAATACAGTTTTTCCATGCTTTTAGATGCTGCCGCTACCACAGCTATTGAGGAAGTAGCTGATGGTATGGAAAAGAATATATTTAATGTAGTTAAAAGGCAGGGGCTGGCTATGACATGGAGATTCAGTCCCGGATATGGGGATTGGCCTATTGAACAGCAGCCAGAGGTACTGTCCCTGGCTCATGGGGAGGAAATCGGGGTATTCTTGACGGAAGCCTTGATGTTGACACCTCGTAAATCCATTACGGCTATTATAGGTTTATATTATCCAGATAAGGAATGTGAAAAACCAACAGGCAAGCACGATTGTAGTCAGTGCAGTAAACTGGATTGCCCAGCTCGCCGCAGTTAATATATTGCTTGCGAAATTCCAGCAAAAATAGTACACTAACCACACGACTAATTTATTACATTGAAGGATTTTGCCTTAGGCAGAATTTGTTTTGAACTAGAATAGAGGTAATTATATGATACATATTTTTGATGGTGCTATGGGTACCATGTTCCAGCAGCTGGGACTTTTACAGCCAGGGGCTTGTCCAGAAATGCTTTGTGTTGATCATCCTGAGCAGGTTACCAAAGTGCATCAGCGTTATGTAGATGCAGGTTCTACCATTATTGAAAGCTTTACCTTTGGTGCTTCTGCTTTGAAGCTGGAGCATTATGGCCTTAGCGATAGAGTGGTGGAAATCAATCAGGCTGCGGTAAAGGCAGCCAAGGCTGTTAAGGTGCCGGAGGGAGGCTGTGTAAAAATCGCTGGTGGCATGGGGCCTTCCGGTAGATTTATTAAGCCTTTGGGAGATTTGGATTTTGAGGAGGCCTATGATAATTACTATCAGCAGGCTCAGGCTTTGGCATCAGCAGGTGCAGATTATATTCTGATAGAAACCTTTATTGATATTCAGGAAATGCGGGCAGCTCTTTTGGCGGCTAAGGATGCTACTAAGTTGCCAGTGATTTGTCAGTTGTCCTATAGCGAGGATGGCCGTACCGTTACAGGTACTGATCCCCAGACTGCTGCTATAACCTTGGAAGCTATGGGAGCAGATATTATTGGTATTAACTGCTCCTTGGGACCTGAACAGCTGGTGCCTATTGTAAAAATTATTTCCCAGAATACTACCAAGCCTATTAGTGTACAGCCCAATGCCGGTATGCCTCAGTTGGTGGAGGGCAAAACCATCTTCCCTATGGGGCCAGAGGATTTTGGCACCTGGGCACCAAAGCTGGTACAGGCTGGTGCTACCTATATCGGTGGCTGTTGCGGTACTACCCCAGAGCATATTGCAGCTATTAAATCTGCTTTGGAGGGCGTGGAGGAGCCAAAATTTGCGCCTCTGCGTCGTAGGTTAATGTTGACCAGTCGCAGTAAAACCGTGGTGGTGGATAAGGAACTGCCTACTGTTTTGATAGGTGAGCGCATTAATCCTACAGGTAGAAAAAAGCTGGCAGCCGAAATCAAGGATGGCTCCTTTGTGTCTGTAAAGAGAGAAGCACTGGATCAGGTTAAGGCTGGTGCAGGGCTTCTGGATGTAAATATGGGTGTAGGCGGAATTGATCAGGCAGCTGCCATGAAGCGGGCAGTTACGGAAATTGCTCAGCTGACAGATGCACCTTTGGCCATTGATACCAGCGATCCTGTAGCCCTGGAGGCAGGCCTGCGGGCTTATCCTGGCCGTGCCTTGATTAACTCTGTCAGCGCAGAGGTGGAAAGACTGGAAAAATTTATTCCTCTAGCTCGTAAATATGGTGCAGCCATTTTGTGCTTGCCTTTGACAGACGAGGGCATTCCCAAAACCGCGGAAGAGCGGTTGAAGGTTATGGATATCATTATTAGCACTGCCAAAAAGGCTGGGTTGCAGGATGGAGATTTTCTGCTGGATGGTTTGGTTATGACCATTGCTGCAGATGCAGATGCTTGCAACCATACCCTTGAAACTTTGCGGCTTTATCGTCAGCGTTATGGTTATCCTGCTACTATGGGCCTGAGTAATATTTCCTTTGGTATGCCAAATCGTCCGCTGATTAACAGCACATTTTTTACCATGTGTCTGGCCGCAGGCTTGGATGCGCCAATTATGAATCCTTATGATGAGTCCATGCAGAATGCCTTGATGGCTTCTATGGCTTTGCTGGGCAAGGATGCTAATGGTCGGGATTTTAGTCGCAACGACAAAAATCTGGCAGTGCCTAAAAAGGCTGCGGTGGCCAAGCATGTGGAGCTAAGTCCTTTGGAGGCTCTCAAAGCTGCGGTTATTGAGGGTGAGGCTGATGAAATCCGCTCCCTAGTGGAGAATGCTCTCAACACAGGTATTGAGCCTAATGAGCTGACGGAAAAGGCTTTGACGGCAGCTATGAATGAGGTGGGTGTAGACTTTGGCGCTGGCCGGGTTTTCCTGCCTCAGGTTCTGTTGTCGGCAGAGGCTATGCGCAGCGCCTTTGTGGTATTGAAGGAGAAATTCCCTGCCTCTGCTGGTGATAATACCAAGGGCACGGTGGTGCTGGCCACTGTTAAGGGCGATGTGCACGATTTGGGCAAGAATATTGTAGGTGCCCTTTTGGAAAATAGTGGTTTCAATCTAATAGATTTAGGCAAGGATGTTCCAGCAGAGGATATTGTGGCAGCTGCCAAGGAGAACAAGGCTGCCATTGTAGGTCTGTGTGCGCTGATGACTACCACCATGACAGAGATTGACGAGGTTATTCGTCAGCTGAAGGAAGAAAATATTCCGGCTAAGGTTATGGTAGGAGGGGCAGCCCTTACTCAGGAATATGCTCAGGAGGCTGGAGCGGATTTTTATGCTTCTGATGGTGTTAAGGCTCTGAATATTGCTAACAAGATTGTGGGGCAGTAATTAAGGCGTTGTCAGGTATTTTTCAGATTTTTGGAGGAAAATAGATGGTAGTGAGTTTTGCAAAGTATGGCCAAATGTGGTAAAATACTTTGGAAAATTTTTTAAAGCTATTAGGTGCATTTTGAGTTTGGAGGAGTTTACTTGAGTAATCAAGAAAACAAAGAAGAGAAAAAAATAGCAAAGGAATATACCATCCGCATCAGCTCCAATGATGGACAGGATGTCCGCAGCATTCATTTGCCAGCCAAATGGGTAAAATGCGGTATTGCTTCTGCGGTGGCAGGAGCCTTGCTGCTGGTGGGGGCCTTTGGGTACTCTACCTATACCAGCTATTCCTTGCGGGATGAGGCTGCTCAGATAGAGCGTCTTCAGCAGGTAAATAGCATTCAGCAGGAACAGCTGCTGCAGCTGTCCAAGAAAGCAGATAATCTGCAAAGCCAGCTTAGTGAGCTGGGACAGGTAGAGATGGAGCTGAGGCAGATTACTGGCATGGAGGCTGGAGCCAATGATACCCCTCAAGGCAATGATGGTGATGGCACTCACAATGGTCAGGGTGGCCCTGTTAATCAGAGCCTAAATATTGAAAACGTGAGTACAGTATTGAGCGATTTGGAGCAGAGAATAGCTATTCGCAAGGCCAGTATTCAGCAGCTAAAGGAAGCCATGAAGGAGCAGCAGACCTTGCTAGGCAATGAGCAGGGGGCAGCTGTTACCACACCATCTATTTGGCCTACCACTGGTGATGTTAGTTCCCCTTATGGCTTGCGTTGGGGTGGTTCTGATTTCCATCCTGGTATTGATATTGCCGATGATGCAGGTACTCCGATTGTGGCTACAGCTGATGGGGTAGTGACCGATGCAGGCTGGAACTCTGGTGGTTATGGCAATATGGTGGATATAGATCATGGCAATGGCTATTTGACCAGATATGCCCATGCACAGGCTGTGGTAGTATCTCCAGGGCAATATGTCCGCAGAGGCCAGGTTATTGCCTACATGGGCAGTACCGGATATAGCACCGGCCCTCATGTACATTATGAGGTGCGGATTAACGGCAGAGCTGTAAATCCAGCAGGTTATCTGTAAAATAATGCTTATGATTGGTAGTTGCAGTAAAAAAGAATAGTACATAATGTAAGGTCGTTGTATAACCATTAGGATATACAACGACCTTTTTCTATGACTTATTTGTTATTATATATTTCTGTAAAAGAATAAAGTATTACGGTATACAAGAATACAATGAAAAACATAAACAGGCTATGATAAGAGGCTTTGGTCTTTGAGGCTTGTTATGGCGGGATTGAGAGGATATTTTTTATTTATCGCTGAGTTGTATAATTATAAAATATGCATAATTTTTGTATATTTATGCATTGAGAAAATAATAAAACCAATAAAATCAAGGGTTTTATGGGCTTTACTGTGGTGAAGTATTGAATATTTATATTGACAGTTACCCATAATATACCTATAATAATACTTACCGCAGACAAATATACTAAAAGTTAGGTATAAATGTCCGCCGGTGAGTGATAAACTATATCGGTTACTGAATGGATTCTATTACATAAACATATAGAAGTTATCCAATAGCTGATATCAGCTTATTGTCTATATGTGTGTATTGGAGGAGTGTTAATATGTGTAGAATTGGTTCTATCAAGAGCAAGGTGCCTGTGCATCCATCCAAGGCCCTGCATCTGATGCTGCCTCAGCAGGAGGGACATGATAACTCCGGCTTTGCAATGGTTATGCAGGATTTATATGGAATTTTTTCCACCTACAAGGATAAGCCTTTGCTTTCTATGGCCTGCACCCAGAAGGGCAACCAGATGGTAGAGGAATACATGGACAGCCACAATTTTGTGCAGCTGGCTGAGTGGATTCCTGTACCTAATAAGGAGCCAGGTCTGGATATTCAGGCTATGCCGTATTATGTATTCCGTAATTATGATTTCCCTGAGCATTACAACGAGCTATCTCCGAAGGAGAAGGAGGATGTACTGCTGAATACCCGTCTGGCTCTTCGCAAGTTGTTGGAGGATGCTGGCGAGGGGTATGTATATTCCTTCTGGCCTGATGTGCTGACTCTGAAGGAAATTGGGGATCCAAGAGATATTGCTACCTATTTCCATCTTTGGGAGGACAATGGCTGTCTGTCTGCCAAGAATATTGTGGTACAGTGCCGTCAGAACACTAATTATGATATTGTTCGCTATGCAGCTCATCCATTCTTCCTGCAGGGTTACACTCTCTGTGCTAACGGCGAGAACACTTTCTACACCAAGAATAAGGAGTTCCAGAAGTCCCTCCATCGTGGCTATATTGGCTTCGAGTCTGACTCCCAGTGCTTCCTTTACACTCTGCATTATGTACTTCACGAGTTAAAGTGGCCTATTAACTATTACAAGCATGTTATTACTCCACTGCCCTTCGAGGAGATTGAGAAGCGTGAGGATAAGGATGTTCTCACGGCTATTCGTCAGTCTTTGGCACACTTGGAAATCAATGGCCCAAATACCATTATTGCCACTTTGCCTGACCACCGCATGATTACCTGCTGTGACTCTAAGAAGCTGCGTCCAGTGGTTATTGGTCAGGATGAAAACACTGTGGCTATTGCTTCGGAGGTTTGTGGCCTGAATGAAATTATGCCAGATAGAGATATGACTAAGGATATTTATCCAAATGAGCGTGAAGTAATCGTAATAGACAATGAGCTGGAGGTACAGAGATGGAAGCAGTAAAGACACAGGATATTTCTGTAAATGACCTTGCCTGGAAAATAGAATATCATGCAGATAGATGTACTATGTGCGGCAGCTGTGTAGCTAGCTGTTCCTTCAAGGCCATCAAAGTAGAAACTCAGGCTCAGTCCATTGTGGTATCCACAGATAGTCAGCCAAAGCCAGAGCATAGACATATTGCTCGTCCGATTATTAAGCAGGTAGCCAGCCTCACTGACTTCTGCCGTGGCTGTGGTATGTGTGAAAAGGTTTGTCCTAACAATGCTATTCATCCAGTGCGGAACCCAGATAGCAGAAAGACTCTCCTTTCCAAGGATGCAGGCCCTATTAAGCGTGGCGGCCGTACCAATCTGAATGCTCAGAGAACTCTGGATAGCATTATTGTTGGTCGTATTTCTCAGATGACAGACCCATCTCTGGATTCTGCTCGTCATACCTTTGATATTCGTTCCCCATTTGGCCGTGTTCTGTCTGCCAAGGAGCTGCCTTTCCAGATGAAGGATGGCAAAATGGTTATGGCCACCAAGACTCCGCCAGTAAATTGGATTTATCCTTTGATTTTCTCCGATATGTCCATTGGTGCGCTGTCTACTCGTGCTTGGGAAGCAGTGGCTTTGGCCTGTGCCTACCTGAACGAGAAATGCGGTTTGCCAGTGCGTATGAGCTCTGGTGAGGGCGGTATGCCTGTAAAGCTGATGGAGTCTGATTATCTGAAGTATTTCATTCTCCAGATTGCATCTGGCCACTTTGGCTGGAACCGTATTGTTAAGGCTATTCCTCATATGGTAACTGATCCAGCTGGTGTTTTGATTAAAATTGGTCAGGGTGCTAAGCCAGGTGATGGCGGTCTTTTGCCAGCAGCTAAGGTTGCTGAGCATGTACAGGCTATTCGTGGTGTACCAAAGGCAACTCTTTCCTCACCACCAAATCATCAGGGCCTGTATTCTATCGAAGAATCTGTACAGAAAATGCATTTGTCCCTTAATGCAGCCTTTGGCTTCCGTGTACCGGTAGCTATCAAGTGTGCGGCATCTGCTACCTCTGTATCTGTATATAATAACCTTTTGCGTGATCCATACAAAATTTGCGGTGGTTTCTTTATAGATGGTATTCAGGGCGGTACTGGTGCAGCCAATGAGGTTTCCTTGGATCATACTGGTCATCCTGTCGTATCCAAGATTCGTGATTGCTATCTGGCTGCTGTAAAGCAGGGCTTGCAGGGACAGATTCCTCTCTACGGCGGCGGCGGTATCGGTATGACTGGTAATGCTGCAGCAGATGCCTTCAAGATGATGTGTCTGGGTGCTAATGGCGTATTTGTAGGTAAGGTATTGATTCAGCTGTTGGGCTGTGTTGGTAATGAGCAGGGCCGTTGCAACTCTTGTAATACTGGTAAGTGTCCAATGGGTATCTGTACTCAGGATCCTCGTCTGGTTAAGAGACTGGATATTGATAAAGGTGCTCAGAAGATTGTGGACTATGTATTGGCCTTTGATGCTGAGCTGAAGAAGCTGATGGCTCCTATTGGTAACAGCTCTATACCTGTTGGCCGCAGTGATGCTTTGGTATCTACTGATAAGGCTATTGCTGATAAGCTGGGCATCCAGTATGTGTGCTGATAAGGGAGGAGTACGGAAATGTTTGAGATAGAGACTATTAAGGGACATGATCGTATGTCCACCCAGGATTTGCTGTTGGCTATTGAGGAAGCTGTCCGCAACGGTGAAACTGAGTTTAAGATTCATGCTTCTGGTCAGCATGATATTGGCGGTCCATTGTGGAATGCTGAGGGCAAAAAGCTGTTTTTCCATGTAAGCAATGCTGGTCAGCGTGTAGGCTCCATGTGCCTGCCTAATACCGAGATTGTGGTGGAGGAATCAACCTCTGCTGATGTGGGTTGGCTGAATGCTGGCGGTATTATTACCGTACATGGTGATGCTGGTGATACTGCAGGTCATTGCTCTGCTGGCGGTAAGATTTACATTGGTGGCCGGGCTGGTACTCGTAGTGGTTCTTTGATGAAACACGATCCTCTTTATGAGGAGCCAGAGCTGTGGATTTTGAAGAATACCGGCTCCTTCTCCTTTGAGTTTATGGGTGGCGGTCGTGCTGTTGTCTGCGGTTATGATTGTGATGAATTTACCTCTGTTTTGGGGGAGCGTGCCTGTGTAGGCATGGTTGGCGGCGTTGTTTATGTCCGCGGCCCTATTAGCTCTTATCCAGCAGATATTTGTTATCTGGATTTGGAGCAAGAGGATATTGATTTCCTGGCTGGGGGCATGGATGAGTTCCTGGCAAAAATTCAGAAGCCTGAGCTGAAGGCAGAGCTGTCTGATTGGTCTCAGTGGAAGAAGCTGCGTCCTCTTACCTTTGAAGAAAAGCAGGCTCAGCCAAAGAAAAGAGAATCTCTGAAGGAGTTCCGTACTCAGGAATGGGTAAAGGGCGGTATCTTCAGTGATGTTGCTATGGATGATTTTGCTGTTCATAATACTATTTCTCACGGCTTGTACCGTCTCCGTGTACCAAGCTGGGATAATGCAAAATTTAATGCTCCTTGTGAATTTAGCTGTCCTACTGGCATTCCAACCCAGCGTCGCATGAATCTGCTGCGTCAGGGCAAGGTGCAGGAGGCTATTGAGCTGGAGCTGGAATATACACCATTCCCAGGCTCTGTCTGTGGCAGTGTCTGCCCAAATCCTTGTATGGATGGCTGTACCCGTGGGGGTATTGATGAGCCAATTCAGATTGGCAATCTGGGCTGGTTGTCTGCTTACCAGCAGGTAGCTCCTCCAGAGAAGGAAACTGGTAAGAAAATCGGCATTATTGGTGGCGGTATGGCAGGTTTGTCTGCTGCTTGGCAGCTGCGCCGCAAGGGACATGCTGTTACTGTATATGATGATGCAGAGCATATCGGCGGTAAGCTGGAGCAGGTTATTCCTAGAGGCCGTCTGATGCATGATGTACTGGTTAGCGAATTGAAGCGCATTGAGGACATTGGCGTGAAGTTTGTGACTTCCTGCCGTGTGGATAAGGCGAAATTTGCTCAGATTCAGCAGGAAAATGATGCTGTAGTTGTAGCTACTGGTGGCCATGAATCCCGTTATTTCAACTGGGAGGGCAAGGAGCTTTTGACTATGGGGCTGGATTTCCTGAAGAAGGTAAATGCAGGTCTTAAGCCAAAGGTTGGCAAGCGAGTTGTGGTTATCGGCTGTGGTAATTCCGGTATGGATACCTGTCGTGCTGCCTATGATATGGGTGCTGAGTCTGTAGTGGCTGTAGATGTGCAGAAGCCAGCAGCCTTTGCTGATGAAATTGCTTATGTTGAGGGCCGTGGCGGCAAGCTGGTATGGCCTTTCTTTACCGAAAAGATTACCAAGGAAGGGGTATATGCCAACGATGGCAGATTTATTCCTGCTGATGAGGTAATTGTTTCCATTGGTGAGGCTCCTGTCTTGGATTATCTGCCAGAGGATGATTCCATTAAGAAGTTCCGGGGCAGCTGGCTCATTGCCAAGGAGGATAAATCAATTCTGCCAGGAGTATTTGCTGCTGGTGATGTGATTAAGCCAGGTCGTTTGACTGATGCTATTGGCGATGGTATTAAGGCAGCTCATTATGCAGATGAATATGTAATGGGACAGGCTATGACACCATTCCCAGAGAAGCACAAGATTCCAGCAGAGCGTTTGTCCAAGGCATATTTTACCAAGTGCCATCATTGCAATTTGGGTGAGCCTGCTCAGGACTTTGCTCGTTGCATTAGCTGTGGTACTTGTCGTGACTGCAAAATGTGTTTGGAGTCCTGTCCAGAGGAGGCTATTACTCGTGTACAGCATGAGGATGGTTCCTGGAGCTATGAGTCCAATCCTGATAGATGTATCGGTTGCGGTATCTGTGCTGGTGTGTGCCCATGCGGTGTGTGGAGCATTAGTGATAATCCTGAGCCAATCAAGATGTATCGCACCTATAATAAAAACTAAGTTTTCTACAAATATTTGTCCAATACACAGAAATCCCCCCTTCGAAATTCGGAGGGGGGATTTCATTTTTGCCTGTTTCACGTGAAACCTTAAGCTCAGGTTTATAAATTTTGATTTATCGAGTTACCTCTCACCCTAGAGTTGTAAATATAATTCGGGATGTCAAAGGTTATCGAAATACAGCCTGCGGTCATAACGACTTTTGCTCTGTCCGACTTAATGGCCCTATCTGATGATTTATTCTAACGC
>CAKPYV010000023.1 GCA_934203205.1 uncultured Anaerovibrio sp.
ATTCCGTGGCATAAAAATATCCGGGCAGTATATAACTACCCGGATTATAAGGTCTAACTTTATGGGGTCACTACATTGCTTTAGAGAAGCCTTTTTTATACCCCCTATATTATTGAAATAAAATGCCTTTGCATCCTATTTTAATTTTTCGAGATCATTTTTTACTGCATCTGCTATTCCCAATATAGACTGAGACGAAGCAGATATTTCCTCAGTTGTGGCTGCCAGATTGCAGGTTTGCTGGTTGACAGTTTTAACAACATCCTTCAATTTAGCCAGCTTGCCCACCATATCCGTAACATGATTCAGGACTCTTCTCTGACTTTCATTACTACTAACAGCAGTTTCTTTGGAGCTGGCCGCCAATTTGTTGATTTCATTAGCCACAACCGCAAAGCCACGCCCTGCTTGGCCAGCCCTGGCTGCCTCAATGCTGGCATTCAAGGCAAGCAGATTCGTTTGGGAAGCAATATTTACAACCTCTGCATTGTTCTTATCAAGAGCCTGCACCAGTTTTTCTATTTCTCCCAGTGCCACATGCACTTCCTCACAGAAGCTGTCCACCTCTCCTATTTCGGAAGATATATTAGAGCTTTCCTCTGCATTGACATTATTGCCTTTCACCATTTCATCAACAGAGCTATATAGTTGATTGAATTGCTCATTCACCTTGCGGATTGTTTCGACAACCAATTGCTGAGTTGCTTCTATGTGATTTTTTTCTTCCCGCACCTCTTCGGCAAGCTTGACAGCCTTATGTTTCTGCGCTTCAGCTGTATCTTTAAGGTAATGAATACAATTTTCTTTTTTATTAAACCCATTATATATGGCGACAGCCATTTTTTCGCAGGACTCATAGCCACAACATTCGCAATCTATCTTGCGAGATGCTTCTGTATGCTTCAACATACTGTTAAAAATATTTTCCAATTCTTCCTTATCTGGCTGCCGCACACGGCAGGAAGCTGAACGATCTGTATATTGACGCAGATAATCCTCCAAACGTAAATGTGCAAACTGCGAATTTAGCTTCTTCAAGCGGTCAGCCGGCGATAACTTCTTTGACCAAGGGCTTTTTTTATTGCTTTGTTTACATTCTTCCCGAATCTTCTGCACATTATACAGCGCATCATCCGTTTCTAGTTTGGACTTCTCTATGGCAGTACCGTACAGACAACCCATGCCACAGTTTAGGGCATCAATAAATAATTCCTTGTTCCCCCCTCTGGCTATATCCTTTTTATGCTTCTCCAGATAGTCAAAAACATGCTTTTCTCCCTCTATCTGACGAATGTAGATGTCCTCACCCAAGAACCAATATACATTCTCCTTCAGCCCTCCCGGCATAGGATAAAGCGAACCCAAGCCATATTCAATCTCATCGCTGGCCAGCTGCCCGCTGATATTATGTTTTCGCACATATGCCATAAGATGCTCAAAGGTTACATTGTAATTTACATAACCATGATTATTACTGTCCTCTATTTCTGCTTTCTTGGCAATACATGGACTAATAAAGGCCAGCTTATCCTGTATCCCCATTTCTTTACGGGCATAAATAGCGGCGCACATCATGGGGCTCTGAACCGGAAACAGCTTCGGCAAAAGTTCGGGAGCATATCTTTCGATATAACCCACTACTACCGGGCAGGGCTGTGAAATTCCTCCCTGAAAGTTGTGCTTTTGAATATAGTTCAAATACCCCCAGGTGGTAATATCCGCACCAAAGGAAACATTTATTATCCTGTTGACACCCAGTCTCTTCAACCCACCTAGGACTTTTTCATATTCGTCCATATAATTTGCTCTAAAAGCAGGAGCAACCAACAGTGAAATAGATTCTCCTCTTTGCAAATCGGCAAAAAATCTCTCTGTATCATCATAAAATGCTCTGGCATTATGCTGGCACGCATCAATACAAGCACCGCATCCAATACACTTTGCAGGGTCTACATGTATACTTTGGATTCCGTCCTGCTCAACAGCTATACAGGCACCTTCGCAATAGCAGGCTCTAATGCATTTATTGCAACCAATACATTTGTCATTGGTATAAACTAATTCCATGTATCTACTCGCTCCTATCACATACACACATATATACAATCCTTGTTATTATTGTATTATACTATCGTTTTGCTCAAATAGCTACACGAAATTATACTCTTTAAATTTAGTCAACATGACTATGCTTATCATAACCATGCAGCTTGTGCTTGATTTCCTTATCGGCATACATACGCTGGTCTGCCAAGGCAATTACCTGCTGCACATCCTGACCATCCTCAGGATACCGGGCAAAGCCCAGACTTACAGTAATATGCAGTTTTTTATCCAAACACCGTACCCGCTGGGCAAAAGCCTGGTCGATATTTTCCTTAAATTGTTTATACCTAGCTTCATCAATATCTTCATCCACCAGAATCACAAATTCATCCCCGCCGAGTCTGTAGGCTGGATAACTGATATTTTCCTGTATTCTTTTGGCAACTGTCTTTAGAAGAGCATCCCCTACATTATGGCCAAATCTATCATTGACAGTCTTAAAATAATTTACATCGATATAGCATAAACCGAAGCTGCTGCCCTCCTGCATAAGATGTTCCAAACTAAGGTCAAAGCTTCGCTTATTCCCCAGACCTGTCAAGCCGTCCATAAGGGACATTTGAGAAAACATCCTCTTAGCTTCTGCCAAACGCAGAACCATATAGCTCATAGCTGTAAATAACAGCACCAAAAAGAAGCCAAAAACTCCGTGAGGCAGTATCTCTCTATAGTTATACCAACCATCTGCAGGCATAATAGCCAGCTTACAACGGATATCCATAACCTGGAATTCCACTACCTCTGGGTCTACCATCTCCTGCCCCGAAGCAAGCATCGGCTGCCAGTCCTGACATATGGGACAAAAGAAATCTAATGTATAGGCATAATCAAAGCTGTTAAAGTTTTCTATTGTAGCACGAAAAACCTCGGGCACCTTGATAATGGCTATGGTAAAGCCCCAAAATACCTTTTGGCCGGACTCATCAGTTTTATACACTGGATGTCGCAGTGCTATGCCCTTGCCTCCCTGGACTAAATCAAAAGGTCCCTGAATAATTGTTTTACCAGTCTCTTTAGCATATCTTGATATAGGGCCTCGTTTTTCATCCTGAAGCAAATCCAAAAAGACAGCCTTATTGCCATCGAATGGATATACCTTCGTCACCTTCCCCTGGGGTGCCAGTTGCACAGCAGCAATATATGGATGATATTTCATCAGCCTTTTGGCAGTTTTGTCAAAACTCAAAACCTGCCAATTATCCCCATCAGCCAACATTATCTCCAAAGCGGAAGCCACGCCATAGATTTCTTCAATATCCTTTTCCAGGTAAACAGCTCTATTTTGAGCATTTAAAACAGCCCGATTGTGTTTTTCCGACTGTATTTCCTGCCAAATGCCATGCATGACCAGACCATAAATAACCATGGCTAGGACAAATATACCTGCTACAATTTTAAACTTATTTCTTATCATGAAATTATCCCACGCCATTTACAGCCAACCTCCTTACTTTTCTCTCCGTATGAATAACGATTATTATCATACAATTATTTTAAAGTAAAATCAAGACATTTTTCCTAGCTTTTATTAGAATTTAATTAAAAAGCTGCCTGCATATATTTCGCAGACAGCTTCTCTTTTATTTGTTTTTAATCCACCTGACCATGATATTCAATGGAGCGGATTTCCTTCACGGCATTTTTTTCATCCACCATAACTACAGTTGGCTTGTAGGCAACAGCTTCTTTTTCATCAAAGAAAGCATAGGCCATGATGATAACTATATCCTCTGGCTGTACCATGCGGGCAGCAGAGCCGTTGAGGCAGATAACGCCAGAATTGCGAGGCCCTGGAATAACATAGGTTTCCAGACGGGCACCATTGTTATTATTAACTACCTGTACCCGCTCATTAGGCAGGATGTGGGCAGCTTCCATCAGGGCTTCATCAATAGTAATGCTGCCCATATACTTCAAATTGGCTTCCGTAACAGTGGCGCAGTGAATTTTGGACTTTAGCAGATTCAGTATCATTGTTTTTTCCTTTCTGAATACAGGACAGCTGAACAAAGATGGACAGCCTTTAGCAACCGATAATAATATTGTCAATCAGGCGGGTTTTGCCGATTTTAACAGCAATGGCCAGCAGGCTTTCACCCTTAACCTGAGAAATTTCCTTTAATTCATCAAAGCTGTATAGCTCTACATAATCTATTACAGCCATAGGCTCTGTAGCAATTTCATTGCGAACAATATTTTTCAATACCTCTACAGATGTTTCCCCAGTCTTGTAGGCCTCCTCAGCTTTCTTCAAGCTTCTGGACAACACCAGGGCTGCCTGCTTTTCCTCTGGGGACAAATAAGCATTGCGGGAGCTTCTAGCCAAACCGGATTCCTCACGGACAATAGGTACCATATTTACATTCACCTGAATGTTCAAATCCTTCACAAAGCGTTTGATAACCAGTACCTGCTGAGCATCCTTCTGACCGAAAAATGCCTCCTGAGCCCGACTCAAATTCATCAGCTTGGTAACTACAGTGGCTACACCACGGAAATGACCAGGACGCTGACCACCGCAAAGCTTGCCAGTAAAGGCAGATTCTACATTAACATAGGTACCATATCCCTCTGGATACATTTCTGCAGGCTCTGGATGGAATACAGCATCCACACCTACAGACTCCAGCTTGCGGCAATCCTCTTCAAAACGGCGAGGGTATGCATCATAGTCCTCATTAGGGCCAAACTGTACAGGGTTTACAAATACAGAGGCAATCACCACATCACATTTAGCCTTGGCGGTACGCATCAGAGTAAGATGACCTTCATGGAGGGCACCCATAGTAGGCACCAGGCCAATAACCTTGCCTGCCTGCTGGGCAGCCTTGGCAAACTCTGTAATCTGGGCAACTGTACGCAAAATTTTCATAATTATCCTCTCCTTGCAACAAGCAGACAGCTAGCTCTGTCTGAGGAAAAATAAAGCGTTTCCTGAATGCCTACCAGGAAACGCAGATACACTTAGCCATGCCTGCAACTTTTAGGCACAAATACCAACACAGACAAAGTTTATGCGGTTTCCGGTCTCGGTTCATGGGAATCCAAGCCGTGACAGTCAAATCAACTGCCACGCGTTAGCATATCACAACTTTTAACAAAATTCAATACTAAAATGAGGAAAAATCCTGTCCAGCAGAGGAATGTACCTAGGCTAGCACCTGCTAACATTTACTTTCCCTAATATAAAGGTTATAATATAGCAAACATAGTATGAGTAATTCAATGTAAAATTATTGCTATAGGAGGAGATAAATGTATGAAAGAATCCTTTAATATCTACGAATTTGTCAGCACCATGAAAAATATTACCCCGGAAGAAATCTGGGATATGCTTTTTATTCCTGGCTGTATCTTTCTAGCAGCTTTGTGTATCGGCCAATTTATTAACAGCTTGATTGCCAGCTGGCTGGAAAAACATTTTGATGAAGATGAGATTTCCGTTCGCTATATTATTTTAAAATCTGTCCGGGGACTGCCTAGAGCCTGGATTGTAGGTATGACTCTTTACTGGCTGATTAATTCCACCAATATTAACTGGGCTGCCGCCAATTTGTTTTCCTACATACTTTCCGCTTGGCTAAGCTTTACCCTGTTTCAGGTTATGGCTAGAGCCGCCACTGGCCTTATTGAGCTTTTTGCCCAGCGAAACAAAAATATTCCTCAAACCAGCCTGTTGCCCAATATTATTAATGTAGTAATCTACGCTATGGGCATTTTGCTGATTCTCAGCTCCATGGGAATTTCCATTGCCCCATTGCTAACTGCTATGGGTATTGGTGGTATGGCCATCGCCCTTGGTTTGCAGGAAACCTTGGCCAATATCTGTGCCGGTATCTACCTGCTGATGTCCAAACAGCTAAGCATTGATGACTATGTACGTCTCAGCACGGGAGAGGAGGGCCGGGTGGCAGATATTACCTGGCGTTTTACTACCATTATTGCCACCTCTGGCAATGCTGTAGTCGTCCCAAATCAAAAAATCTCCAGCGCCATTATTACCAATTACTGTATGCCAGAGCCGGATATGACCATTAAAGTTCCCTGCGGCGTTGCCTATGACAGTGATTTGGATTTTGTGGAGCAGGTTACCTTAGAAGTAGCTTGGGATATTACACAAAAAATTGATAACACTGTTACCAAAAAACCTGGGGTATTTTTCCACACCTTTAATGAAAGCAGTATTGATTTCAATGTGGTGCTCCATTGCAGTAAATTTGCGGATCAGTTCAAGCTAAAGCATGAATTTATCAAGGCTCTCACCAAGCGTTATCGTCAAGAGGGCATTGAAATTCCTTTCCCTATTCGTACTGTATACAATCACTCAGTCCATGAGGAAGCCTAGACAAAACACATCTCCTAGGTAAAATAGTGCACACTGGTAAGATTTGTTGAAAAGTGATATAATGTGTTATTAAACAATATAAAGGAGTAAATTTTATATGCGTAGCTTTACCGTCAAATCAACCACGGAAAGTGGCCTTTTGGTGGCAATTACGGTTATTATGGCATTAATTGCGGTATATATGCCTATTATGGGCATTGCAGCCACCATGCTGTGGCCCCTGCCCATAATTGTGCTGATTGTCCGTCATGGCATGAAATATGGCCTTTTGAGCATTGCCGCAGCCAGCGTTATCATGTCTGCCTGTATCTCTCCTGTAAGTGCGGTACATATGGCAGCCGCCTTTGGCCCCACCAGTCTGGCTCTAGGCTACGGCTTCCGTCAGGGCTTGACGGCATCCCGTATTTTGCTCTATGGCTTGGTGGCCTCTTTGGCAGGGGTTTTTCTTACCGCTGCCCTGACTCTGGCCTTAACTGGTATCAATCCATTAGCTATGTCCGAACAAATTAGTGCCATGAAGGAATCTGCCGGTGCTGCTTTTCAGCTTTATGAGTCTGTAGGCATGGATCCTGATGAACTGCAGCGCACCAAGGATGAATTTATGAAGTCTATGGACTACATTATCCTGCTTTTGCCAGTGGTTCTGCTCCTTAGCGGTATGCTGACAGCCTGGTTGAATTTTGCTGTGGGTGGCAAGGTACTGCGCCGTCTGGGACACAGTGTAACCACACTGCCTGATTTGGATGATTGGCATCTGCCCAAGGCTCTGCTTTATATCTTTGGTTTTGCACTGGTAGGACTTTATTGGGGCAGCACCCGGGAGATTGAGCTTCTCCAGCAGGCTTCCCTGAACGCCTATGTATTATGCACCTTGGCTGGATTTATTCAAGGCACTGCGGTGCTCAGCAAGCTTACCAGGAACCGTCTCAACCGCTGGATATTCTGGATTATCATCGTCTTTGTTTTCGTTAACGGTATTATTTCTCAGCTTGTGTCCATCTTTGGACTTTTTGACATTCTGTTGGACTATCGCCGAAGATTTTCCCGCTAACAATTATTTAGGAAGAAACCAAGAGGTAATATTATGCCACGTAATCTAAATGCCTGGCTGGATATTTGCTTTATCCTGTTTGCGGCACTTATTCTTACAGGTATACTAACTTATTACAATTTATTTATTGGCCTGGGAGCTGGGCTGGTGTGGCTCTGTCTGCTATTTTTTGGCCGAGAGCGCTGTCTTTGCCGCAGCGAGGAGTTTGAACACTACTGCCATACGGTTATTAGCAATGTAAACTCCGCCGCCAATTACGCTTTGGAAAAACTGCCCCAGGTGATTATTCTGGTGGACAAGGAGGGCCGTATCCAGTGGTTCAACAAGGAACTGGAAAAGCATATCAGCATAGAGCCTACCTACAATATTTTCATAGGAGATTTTTGGCCGGAGCTGGATTTGGAACCTTTGTGGGGCCGCAATGGCAAAACTGTTTTTGTCCATGAAAACATTCACTATCAGGTTATTCATAGGCCTGTTTCCACCAAGGAAAATCATTGTGGTATGCTGGCACTGTACATTCAGGATAATTCTGCCCTGGAAATTCTCAAAAACATTCATGCAGATTCCAGGACTACCCTGATGTATATTCAGATTGATAACTTTAATGATGTACTGCAGGGCTTGAATGATACGGAGCAAAACAGCCTGATTTTTGAAACCAACAAGGCCATTACAGATTGGATGAATCATCTGGAGGGCTTCCTGCGGAAAGTATCCGAGGATTTGTATGTAGCCGTTATGGAAAAACGCAATCTGGATACAGCTATGGAGGAGAAGTTTGACATTCTGGACAAGGTGCGGAATCTACAGAACCCTGTTCGGCATCTCTCCGTAACCCTCAGTATCGGTGTAGCCGTAGCTGACCGTCAAAACCTGAATCAGCTTGGTGGCAAGGCCTATTCCATGCTGGAAATGGCTCTCAACCGTGGTGGTGACCAGGTGGCCGTGCTGAAACGGGGCAAAACTGAATTTTATGGTGGCAAAACCAATGCGGTAGAAAAGTACACCAGAGTCAAAGCCAGAATCATTTCCAATTCCATCTATGAACTGATTCAGGAATCTGATGAAGTATTTATTATGGGACACCAGAATGAGGACTTTGATTCCCTGGGAGCAGCTATTGGTGTTTCCCGCATGGCAAAATATCTGAAAAAACCTGTCCATATTATTCTTAGTGAATTTAACACAGGCATCAGCAAATTTACCGAGGCTCTCAAAGCCAAGGAGGGTTACAGCGAATTATTCCTCCCCGCCAACAAGCTTATCAATATTACAGCAGAACGGCCAGTGCTCTTTGTGGTTGATACCCATATCCCCCATCTGACGGCCTCCCCGGAGCTTTTGGAGCGTATCAAGGATATAGTGGTTATTGACCATCATCGCCGCAGCTCCAATTTTATAAAAAATACCCGGCTTACCTATAGTGAGACAGCCACCAGCTCCACCAGTGAGTTGGTTACAGAGCTGCTTATCTATTTTAGTGATGATTTAACCCTGCCTCGCATGGAGGCTACAGCCCTTTATGCTGGCATTTTGGTAGATACCAAGAATTTTGCCGTGCAGACCGGTGTCCGTACCTTTGATGCAGCAGCCTATCTTCGCCGCTGTGGTGCAGATCCAGTATCTGTTCGACAGATGTTCCGTTCAGACTTTGAAACGGAGCAGGCCAAGGCACAGGCCAAAGCACAGGCTCGCCTGCTGCCTGGCGGCTTGATTATTACCATGTGCCGAGAACCTTTGCCGAATATTCAGGTTATTGCCGCCCAGGTAGCAGATTCCATGCTGCGAATAGAGGATGTGCGGGTGAGTATGGTGGTATTCCAGCTTACCCCGGATGTTATTGGCATTAGTGCCAGATCCACAGGCACCATTAATGTGCAGGTAATCATGGAGCAATTTGGCGGCGGCGGTCATCAGAATGTAGCTGGTGCCCAGATAGTCAATAGTGATATTGACACCGTATTAGAAGATGTTATAACAGCAACTAAATTATTTATAGAGGAGAATGATAAAAATGAAAGTAATACTGCTACAGGACGTTAAAAAAGTTGGTAACAAAGGTGATATTGTAGAGGTTTCCGAGGGCTACGGCCGCAACTTCCTGCTGCCAAAGAAATACGCTCAGGAGGCTACTGCTGCCAATCTGAATGTGGCCAATGCCAAGGCTGGCTCTGCTGCCCGCAAAAAGGCTCAGGACACTGATGAGGCCAAGCTCATGGCTGCCCAGCTCACCAAGATTACCGTAAAGATTCCGGTAAAGGTTGGTGCCAACGGCCGTCTCTTCGGTTCCGTTACAGGCAAGGATGTTTCCGATATGCTGAAAAAGCAGCATAATATTGAGATGGACAAGCGCAAAATCTCCATTAAGGGCGAAGTTACCGGCCCAGGTCTTTACGAAGCCGTTATCAAGGTACACCCAGAGATTACTACTACCATTAAGGTTGAGGTTACAGCAAACTAATGAACAATTTCTTTACCAGATTTTTCCGCTTGGACAATTCCAAAGGGAAAAAGGATAATCAACAGCTCCAGCCTCCCCAGGATAACCCGACGGAAATAGCTCCCAAGGATGAGCTGGATAGAAAAATTGATATGATTTTCACATTGCTGGTGGATTATTATGGTTCAGACAAATTAGTCATCAAAGCAGGCAAAATGGATGCCTTGCATCTGGTCCGCTCTCCTGAAAAGGGAGAGCGGGTTCTTGCTTTACAGAAGATTATTTTTGAGAACCCTACCCTGACAAAACCACCAGCCGAAAAGGAAATACCTGCTATACTGGATACCCTGACAGAAAAAATGTCGGATATTTTGGCTCGCCGCAGTCTGGAGGCAGATTTGGAGCAAAAAGTAGCTGACCGTCTAGAGGAAAACCATCAGGATTATGTACAGGATATTCGCCGGCAGGTATTGCAGGAGGAAAAAGCCGGGGAAACCCCTATGGAACAGCAGAAGCGTCAGAAGCTGGAGGCTATGGACCAAATCAGCCTGACTCAGTCTGTTATGGAGCTGCTGCGGCCCAAGACTCTGACGGATATTGTGGGACAGGAAAGAGCTGTAGCTTCCCTTTTAGCCAAGCTTAGCTCCCCCTATCCTCAACATTTGATTTTATACGGCCCTCCGGGAGTGGGCAAAACTACCGCCGCCAGATTGGTGCTAGAGGCTGCCAAAGAGAGAAAACTTTCCCCCTTTGGGCCAGAGGCTCCCTTTGTGGAAACCGATGGCACTACCCTGCGCTGGGATCCAAGGGATTTAACCAATCCTCTCCTAGGCTCCGTCCATGATCCAATTTATCAGGGCGCCCGGCGAGATTTGGCAGATACTGGGGTGCCAGAGCCAAAACCAGGACTGGTTACAGATGCCCACGGCGGTATCCTCTTTATAGATGAAATTGGGGAAATGGATACTACCTTGCAGAACAAACTACTAAAGGTATTGGAGGACAAGCGGGCTTTCTTTGAATCCGCCTATTATGATCCTACGGATGAAAAGGTGCCAGCCTATATTCGAAAGCTCTTTGAGGAAGGGGCTCCGGCAGATTTCGTACTCATTGGTGCCACCACCAGAGATGCTTCTGCCATCAATCCAGCCCTTCGCTCCCGTTGTGCTGAAATCTATTTTGAGCCTCTAACACCAGAGCATATTCAAACCATTGTCAATAATGCTGTTCAGCGCCTCAATGCCCAGCTAGCCGAGGGAGCAGCAGCCCTTATCAGTGAATATACCATTGAGGGCCGCAAGGCTATTAATATTCTGGCTGATGCCTACAGTCTAGCCTTAGAGCGCTATGAGCAGGATGACGCTTCAGCCGACCATCACAAGCCAGCAAAATCAGATGCTAGTGAAAATACAGCCTCTAATAATGAGGAATCCGAAACTCCTTCTTCTGAAGTGCAGACAAATCTCCCCACGGTGCTAATTACCAAGGAGGATATTTACAAGGTGGCACAGGTAAGCCGTCTTAGCCCTTATGTAACCAAAAAAGCTTCTGACAAAGGCCAGGTAGGCCACGTCTTTGGCCTGGGGGTAGCAGGCTACCTTGGCTCTGTCATGGAAATTGAGGCCATAGCCTTCCCTGCCCACGAAAAGGGCAAGGGCACCGTCCGCTTTAACGAAACAGCCGGCTCCATGGCCAAGGATTCCGTTTTCAATGCAGCCTCTGTAGTACGAAAATTAACTGGTCAGGACATACATGACTATGATTTGCACATCAATGTCATTGGCGGAGGCAATATTGATGGCCCTAGTGCAGGCACAGCCATTCTGACGGCTATTATTTCCGCCATTACAGACAAGGCCATTCGTCAGGATACAGCCATAACCGGAGAAATTTCTCTCCAGGGCAAGGTAAGGCCTGTAGGGGGCGTTTTTGAAAAAGCCTATGGTGCCCGTCAGGCAGGCATATCCCGCCTGATTATCCCCCAGGAAAATGCCAAGGATATTCCAGCTCATCATCTAGGGCTGGCAATTTATCCTGTTGATACAGCCCAGGAGGCTTTAGAGCTTTTAATGGAAAAGGAGGAGTAATATGCCCACACAGGATGATCTCATAAAGCTGGCTCCCCCTAATAATATTGAGGCCGAGCAGGCTGTTTTGGGCTCCATGATGTCCAAGGCCTCTGCGGTGGCAGATGCGGTAGAAATGCTAAAAGCTGAGGATTTCTACCGGGAAGCCCATAGAATTATCTTTAACACTATGAAAGGTCTTTTTAGGGATAATATTCCTGTGGATATTGTGACTCTATCAGAACAGCTTTCCAAGGATAATCTACTGGAAAAGGCCGGTGGCCCTGCTTTTATTGCAGGTCTGGCCAACGCAGTTCCTTCTGCCTCCAGTGTGCCCTACTATGCCAAAATCGTGCGGGAAAAAGCTGATTTACGCAACCTTCTAAATGCCGCCAGCGATATTACGGCTATGGTTTATGATGGTGAGGATGATGTGCCTACCATTTTGGATAAATCCGAAAAGCGGATTATGGAAGCAGCCAGCCATCAGAATACCAGCGATTTTACCCCTATTGGAGATATTGTACTTTCCACCATTGATAAGATTAATACTGTATTTGAGGCTCACGGTGGCTTAACCGGTATTCCTACAGATTTTACGGATTTGGACAATCTTACCTCTGGCCTACAGCCATCAGATTTGATTCTGGTAGCTGCCCGCCCAAGTATGGGTAAAACCGCCTTTACCCTGAATATTGCCGCCAATGTGGCTATCAGAGCCAAAAAGACAGTAGCCTTCTTTTCCTTGGAAATGTCCAAAAACCAGCTTATGCAAAGAATGCTTTGCTCTGAAGCCAGTCTGGACTCCCAGAAAGCCCGAGTTGGCGAGCTGACCAACGAGGAATGGAATCGCCTGATTGGCATGGGTGAAATCATTGGCAAGGCACCCATCTATATTGATGATACTGCCGGTATCCAGATTAACGAGCTTCGTTCCAAGGCTAGACGTCTAAAGTCCCAGCATGGTCTGGATTTGATTATCATTGACTACCTGCAGCTGATGCAGGGCAGCACCACCAAAAACAGCGGTGATAATCGGCAGGCTGAGATTGCAGAGATTTCCCGCTCCCTAAAGGCCTTGGCCAGAGAGCTGAACGTGCCGATTATTGCCCTGTCCCAGCTCAGCCGAAGCGTAGAAAATCGTCAGGTCAAAAAACCCATGCTTAGCGACCTGAGAGAATCCGGCTCCCTGGAGCAGGATGCGGATATTGTTATGTTCCTTTATCGCGAGGATTACTATGATCCCCAGACAACCAATCAAAACATTACCGAGGTTATTATTGCCAAGCATCGCAATGGCCCAGTAGATACTGTGAAGCTGTATTTCAAAAAGGAATATACCCGTTTCGACAATCTTTCCAAAATGCAATAAAAATTTTAAAAATCCTGTCTGTATTTTTATTTACAGGCAGGATTTTTGACATTTAGTGCGAATTAATATGTATATGGTGAATTATGATTATCTGTCTTTTGACAACTGAGGAGGAATATATATGTATAATGAAGAATATCAGCGCTGGCTGGCTGCGGATTTGCAGGATGCTGACCTGTCTCCTGAATTAAGAAAAATTCAGGGCAATGATGAGGAAATCAAGGATAGATTTGCTGTTTCCCTGCAATTTGGTACTGCCGGACTAAGAGGCGTTCTCGGCGCTGGTACGAACCGCATGAATATCTATGTAGTAGCTCAGGCTACTCAGGGCTTGGCCAACTGGGTTAAGACTCAGGGCGGCACTCAGACTGTGGCCATCAGCTTTGACACTCGTCTTAAGAGCGATGTTTTCTCCAAAACCGCTGCTGGTGTATTGGCTGCCAATGGCATCAAGGTACGCATCTATGATGCTGCTATGCCTGTACCAGCTCTGTCCTTTGCCACCAGATACTACAACTGTAATGCAGGTATTATGGTAACAGCCTCCCACAACCCAGCCAAATATAATGGCTACAAGGCCTACGGCCCAGATGGCTGCCAGATGCCTGACCAGGCTGCCGATGTGGTATATAACGAAATCCAGAAGATTGATGTCCTCAATGGTGCTCAACAGATTTCCTTTGCCCAGGGCGTTGAGGATGGCCTGATTCGCTTTGTAGGGGATGACTGCAAGAAGGCTTTCTATGAGGCTATTGAGGCCTGTCAGGTACGCCCAGGCCTGGCTGCTACCTCTGGTCTGAAGCTGGTATACAGCCCACTTAACGGCTCCGGTCTGGTGCCTGTTACTCAGGTACTTAAAGATATTGGTATTACGGATATTACCATTGTACCAGAGCAGGAATATCCAAATGGTTATTTCACCACCTGCAGCTATCCAAATCCAGAAATCTATGCTGCCCTAGAGTCTGGCTTGAAGCTGGCCAAGGAATGTGATGCAGATTTGATGCTGGCTACAGATCCTGATGCAGACCGGGTAGGTATTGCTATGAAGTGTCCTGACGGCACCTATGAGCTGGTAACTGGTAACGAAATGGGTGCCCTGCTTCTTGATTATATCTGCGCAGGCCGTATTGAAAAGGGCACTATGCCAAAGGATCCTGTTGCTGTTATGTCTCTGGTATCTACCCCATTGGCCAAGGCCATTGCCAAGCATTACAATGTAGAGCTGCGCAGTGTTCTCACAGGCTTCAAGTGGATTGGTGACCAGATTCTCAACCTGGAAAAAAACCATCAGGAGGATCGGTTTATCTTTGGCTTTGAGGAAAGCTATGGCTATCTGGCAGGCTCCTATGTCCGGGACAAGGACGCTGTTGTAGCCTCCATGCTGATTTGTGAAATGGCTGCCTACTACAGAGCTAATGGCTCCAGCATCAAACAGCGTCTGGAGGAAATCTACAGCCAGTATGGCCGTTATTTCAACAAAACCGACAGCTTTGAATTCCCAGGTCTTAGCGGCATGGACAAAATGGCTGGCATTATGACTCAGCTTCGCCAGGAGCCGCTTGCTGCAATTGGTGCTCACAAGATTGCCAAGGCTGTTGACTTCAAGAAATCTGAAGAAACCGGCCTGCCACCAGCTAATGTGCTTCTCTATGAGCTGGAAAACGGCGCTACAGTTATTATTCGCCCATCTGGCACCGAACCAAAAATCAAGGCATACTTCACCACTTTGGGCAAGGATTTGGCCGAGGCACAGGCTCAGAAAGATGAGCTGGCTGCTGCCGTAGAGCCAATCTTCGCTTAATACCAGACATTAACCCAATCTAATAAACACTAATACTGCTCTCCACATGAGGGCAGTATTCATTAGAAAAGCCCTTGGGGACTATAATATCCCCAAGGGCTTTTGATGTTATATAAATAAATCTTTCACATTTGTAATGCCTAACAATTAAATATCCAATATATTCTTATTCCTATCTCTTGCCTCGTTTACACGCCTAGCTGTTCTCTCGACAAAAGCCTCTTGTTCCTTTTTATCTGAATAACTGATCTTTTCCGACAAATTTTTATCTATAATAGTTTTATAAAGTTGTCTTGCCAAAACTGAATTGCTAATAAGCCCCCTTTTTCCTAGTAATTTTGCGGTATTACTATTATACACCATGTCATTAGCATCTGTAGCATGAAAAAACTCTACTAGAAATCTAGTATTTACATAACCATCTTTTACCTGCAATACCTCAGCCTGTATAAGATCCTGTATATAGGATTTTATAGGTCGAGGCGGTACCGTGGCTGGATCTATATAATATTCGTAGCCATCATAATTGCCTGCATAAACATATTTAGCCGCTAATTCTTGCTTTTTCTTTTCAATGTACGCATTATTTCTTGCGGTATTTACACTAATTGCATAGCTTCTTACATTATTGTATAAATTGTCAAATACAAAAACATCTGCAAATTTTATATCATTAATCGCAACATCTTTCCCTAAGTCAGAAATCTGCTTTGAATTATCCTCTATCACAGATAGTCCAATTTTTATGCCATTACTGCTAGGATCTACCACTATACTTTTTACAGCAAGTATTAATTCTTTTTCTTTATTCATAATATCTATAAGTTGTTGTGCTGTTTCCGAATAATACTTCCTAGACCTCATATCTCTCAATCTATCAGATATCTCATCAATTCTATTTGCATCTTCTTGCAGTTTTTCGGTAAATTTTGATATATCATCCGTAGAAGTATCTGCATTTAGTTCACTAACACCTGATAAATCATTATTTATATCCGAAAGTTCCATATATATTTCTCTATACTGGACAATATAAGTGTTTCTATCATATGCACCATAGCCTATATATCCTAACAATGCCAACAATACTACGCCTAGAAGTAACAATATTTTTTTCTTATGATTTTGTCCGCAAAATAAATATTGTTTTGCTGTTTTTATTTTATCATTAACTGACATATATGATGCCGAATTAATATTATCAGTAACTTTTTTCCCGCAATTCATACAAAAATTATCTTCATTTTCAGTTCCGCAATCACATTTCCACTTTTTTTTCACCATATACCTCCAATTATAAACAATAGTATTTGCGGATGAAGATATTATTTTCATCCACAAATACTAAAAATGTTATCTACAGGAAATTAGTAACATCATGCTATCAAAATCCCCTATTATCGAAGTCGATAACCTTGTTATACTCCTCAATTAATTTTTTGTAGTAATAAATTGTTATCCCTATAGTGACTAGTGGTGTCACAATACATGATGCTACGGATGCTATCAAAATGATAATGATTAATTTGCCAAAATCATAACGCACACCTGGCATCCTTCGCAGATCCTGTGCCTCGTTAACGGCTTTACCCATTTTGTATTGATAATAAATCAAATACAAACCTAAAGTAACTATGCCTATCAACACAGCTGGAATATAATCTCGTATACTGTCTTCACCAGCAATCTTCTGCAGATCTTTTACAAACATATAATGCCAATATAGAGAATATATTCCCAAAGTTATCACAGTCAATAATAACCCCTTGCCAAAATCTCGATAAACTGGTGGTATAGAGCCAACAGTATTAATCTTGTGCCTAGTCTCGTCATATTTTCTTTCCACCATGTCAGCTGCAACTGTACAAGCCTCGCTAACTTTGTTTCCTACAGACTTTACAGCAGGGGCTACACTATCTACTGCTTGATTTATCTTGGCTTCTGTATTAGACTGAAATTCACTTTTTATCTGAGCCTCTTCCGCAATCAGCTTATGTCCACAGGAAGGACAAAACTTATCCTCTGGACTTAATTTAGCACCACATTCCATACAAAAATTCCCCATGTCATTACCTCCAATTACCAATTGTGATTTATTTAGCTAAAGCTTATGGTTAAGAACCTACAACATCCTCATCCACATAAATTTCCGATTCTGGCTCAACGTAATTATAAGATACACTTGGAGCACTATATTCTACTGTTGGTGCTGGCGGAGTCCATCTAGGAGTCACGTCCTTATAACCGAACCAATTTGCACTGGCATCCCAGAACAGTTTATATTTAGTGGTTTCCTTCCCATCTTTATTTAAGAAGCCCAACAGCAAATCATTATCACCATCCACTTTTATATATGGATATTTACCATTATTGTAGTAGTTATTACTATCCACAAATTTTTCCATCTTCTTATTAATTGGGTCATAGCCAAACATTACCGCATGACCTACTGAGTTAATTACCACAAATAATCGATCGGTAGCTTCATCATGGAACACTCTAAAGGCATAGCCATAACCATTCTCAGGACAATAGCCATCAGTAATTCGCTTGTCATTCCACCAAATAATCAGATGATATCTTTTGGCATCTGAAGACCAAAGCAATTTGCGAAATCTGATTTTGAATTTTCCCAGAGAAGTATTGTATGACTTTTCCCATTTCTCATCATCACCTAATTGCAAGAAATCCGTAACGGCCAAGGTTTCAAAATTTCCTGCACTGGCTTGAGGCATACCTTCTTCTGAGGCCACCCCCAGAAAAGTGAATAAGAGCATTACACAAGCAATTTTTCTTAAATATTTCATAAATATCCCCCATTCATTAAATTATTAACGCTTTACCAATTTTCGCACTACCCAGCGAATTTTATGCATAGAAACATCTGCGGTGGTAAAATATGGTATCTTGCCATTTTTCAGCTTATCATTGACATTAACACTAATGACTACATTCTTTGAGGTACTACCAGGAGACATGCTAGGTGAACCTGTTATTATTACTTTTTCATCTTTGGTATAGAACACCTCATTATCATAAGCCTTTAATGATATATCAACCAATGCTTCCTTAACATTAGGCACATTATCCTTGGTGCCATTGTAAAATTCGCCACTAATCATGATATTTCCATTAGCTCCAGCATATACGTTGTTGACTAGGAATACCACCTCTTCTTTCTTTTTCAAACCTTCATTATTTTCCCTAAGTTTATCATTAGCCTTTGTTTTTAAGTCTGCTAACTTCCGTCCATCATTTTCATTTTTCTTATGAATATAAGTGCTCAGCACATCCTCCAACTTAGACCAGCGTAGCATTTCCTTACCTGACGCAATAGACTTTGTATTAGTCTTTTTGTCCTTGTATTCAATATCAATATCTGAGAGGCCATAGTATTTAGGATAAACATTGTTAAAATCATCCACAATCTGCCGATATTCATCAGATACATAATTAGATAAATCGCCAGTATCTTCCTGAGAATAGCTAACAGCTGCTTTAATACTTTGCAAATATGTTATTTCATAATCTACCAACTGTCTTAAGGCATAAAAATTTTCATCTGAGCTATTATCCTGATTTTTCCTTTGCTTATCTTCCGATTTTTTTATTTCCTTACTAAGTTTATCCAGCTGATCAATGTGTTTTTGCAAATCATCAGTAACATTCTTACGCTCTGTATCTGTTGCATCCCCAGGCAAATCAGCTATTTTGTCTGCTGTTTTATCTAATTCTTCAGTAATAGCAACAAAATCAGCACAGTTTTCTTGATACTCAGAACCAGATACACCATAAATTATAAAAGAAATAACTATAAGAATGGCAGCAATAGCACCTATTAGTTTTGTCTTACCAACTTTTGTTAATACTGACATATTCCCTTGAACACTATTCTCTTTAACACTATCTACAGCTGCATGAGTTGATTGATAGTTATTACACTCTACATGGGAAATATCTGCTACAACATTATCTGTCTGTAACTCTGCAGACTCATTCTTTGGTATTTCCACCAAATTTGATTCAACATTATCATTTACAATATCATCATCAGACAAAGGCGTTTCTTCTGGCCTGGCACATCCACACATACCACAGAAGTTTTTTTCATTTGCCTTGTGTCCACAATTAGGGCATTCCCAGCTCATTTCCTACTCCTCCCTACGCAAGATGCAATAACTTTGCTCTTATAACTTTTCTAACAGAATCATCCAACTGCTCCTGACTAATATTTCCATTCTGTACAGCCTGCAGGATTCCATTATAAACGGCAATTTCATGATCATATTCATGACAAACCATAACAATATCCGCACCAGCCTTGATGGCATCAACACCTACCTGTGCATAATCATAATAATTAGCAATAGCTCCCATATCCATGTCGTCTGTAATAATCAAGCCCTTATATCCCAGTTGATTACGCAATAACTCCTTCATAATAACCGGCGACATACTAGCAGGCTGATTTCCATCCAAAGCCGAATAAGTGACATGTGTTACCATAACCATATAACTATCATTGTCTACATTATCAATTATGTATTTAAATGGCTTTATATCTTCCGCTTCCAACGTATCTTTAGCTGCTGATACATTAACAAATCCATGATGCGAATCAGCATCCCCCTTGCCTATGCCTGGAAAATGCTTCAAACTGCACAACATGTTCTCTACCTGATAGCCTTGCACTGCCGATTCCACAAATTTCGTTACTACATCAGCATCATCACTATACATACGATGCGCTGAATCCATACCCACATCTGCTACTGGAGCAAAATTCACATTAAAACCTATATTTTTCAAACTGCTGGCAGTCCTAGCTGCCAGCAGTTTGGCATCTTCCGGATTACCTGACATGGCTACATCTCTCTGTGCTGGAGGTGGTGGCAGCTTATCCTTCATGCGAGCTACCAGACCGCCTTCCTCGTCTACAGCAATAAAAAGTGGCAATCCAGAGGCAACTTGTTCCTGTAACTGGCGATTTAATTCTTGCACTTGTTCCTGAGATTCCATATTGCGATCGAATAATATGACACCACCTATATGAAATTCCTGTAACATGTAAGCTATATCATCATTCATGGTGGTGCCATGAACACCAATCATGATTAACTGTCCCACTTTTTCAGCCTGAGACATACCTGACAATATTTTTTCTGTTTTCTCCTCCAGAGTTAGCTCATTATTTTTAGATACCTCCTGAGCAGTCGTAGGAGATACATCATTACTGCCAAAGCAGCCAGCAGCAAAGCCAGCTCCAGCTATAGTACTCAGTAGGAAAACAACCGCCAATATTTTTGCCCAATAACTGCTGCCTCTTCTTCGTCCCTTGTTTTTCATGCTATTTGCTCCATTTTCTGGTCACTTTATTTTACCTTGTGCTTCATATCATCAATTTTCCAGCCAGAACTTGTTTTTATCATTACAGCTCTGCCGTTAAAATATTTAGTTCCTCCTGGATTATCTACAGCCTTCAAGGTATAATCCAGTATTACCTGATTATCTGAGGACGACTCTACCGTAATATTGCTAACCTCACTGCTTACAGTTGTGGCAAATCCCTTGGCCCAGCCTTCATATCCTACCCTTGACTGCCAAGCATCACTAGTGCAGGCATAGGCTCCACGATAGTTACCATCAGTTATATTACTATGATAGCGTTTCAATATGGCTGCTGAATCCTCTGCATTATTTCTAGTCTTTACCTGCTCTGTATTCTCTGCTTTTTTACTCTCTTGTGAAGATGTCCTAGACTCATTTGGCATATAATTTTTGTAATCATCATCATGCTCAAAAACCGTTGATTTTTTTACTTGTTGATTGGCATTGTTTTTATAACTACCGTCCTCGCGGTTGCTTATAAAAAAATACCCAGCTCCCAGCATCAAGCACAGCACCATCATTATAGCTATGGCTTTATTGTTATGGTTTTTTGCCTCATTCGCCAGCTGTCTTTCCAGCTTAGCTTTTTCACTACGAGCCATTGCTATTTCCTGCTGGGCTTTTTCTCTAGCTTCCCGTTCCTGTTGAGCAGCCTTTTGGGCTATCTCAACCTGATGGGCAGCTTCTGATTCCCGCCAAGCCTTCTCCTCTGCAGCTTTAGCTTCTCTAGCAGCTTCAGCTTCCCGTTGTGCTTTTTCAGCAGCTTCTTTTTCCCGCCGCCGCTGTTCTTCTTCCTCTAAAGCCTGCTGTTTTATTTTCCTTTGCTGGGCTTCAGCCTTTTGGCGTTCCTTTTCCTCATCCGTCCAGTCCAGGGCATAGGAAAAAACATTAATGATAAATTCTATCCGCCCTGATTGAATATTATTGTCTTGCAATATATTAGCAATTTCCTGACGGGCTTTTTTTACATCCTCTACTGAATCCTTATCAGTTTTACATAGAATATCCCCAATATTAAACTGCAAGGCTCGTAGCAGTGCCATTCTGTCACTACCCTTGATTGCCTCATTTTTCATGTTCGTCTCGAAACAATCAATATCAAATATTAACTGAAGGTTGTTCTCCAGTATTTTTTTTAATTTTTCTGCCGTTTCCTTATAGTCGTCTATCATTGTGTACCCCATATAATTATCTTATCTTTTCTTGCCACAACCTGTACAGAATTTGCCATGATTTTCCTTGCCACAGTCTGGGCATATCCATACCTCTGACGGCTGTGTCGGTCTTGCTGTACCACAAGCTGTACAAAAATTGCTAATATTACTTTTACCACATTTAACACAAAGCCAACTATCAGATTGCAATTCATCTGGCTTTTTTCTGCCACAATTTTCACAATAGAAAAATTTATTTTCATCGCCGCAGAAAGGACATTGCCAAGTTTTTTCATCTGGAAGAACTTCATCTGCTGAATGAATATCTTTCATGTCCTCTATGCCGGGTGAATTGGCTTCCGAGTTATTAACCAAAATATCTTGCTGAGGAGCTGCTTTCTCCTGCCACCCCAAAGCATAGCTAAATATATCTACAATAAATTCAATTCTACTTGGCTGCATATGATTGTTGCTCAATAACTCCTCCAGCTGAGCGCAGCCATCACTAACGGATTCAGGATTGCTCACCTCTATCTGATTCATTATCTCCGCACTTTTGTACTTCATAGCATTTTCAATAGCCTGACAATCAGAACGTTTTACGCCCTTCTCACGTAGCTTTGACAATAGCAGTTCATAATTTGTCAGCAAGGTCTTGTCTTTACTAAGAAGCTCCCGCAATATCTGGGCAACATCCAAGTATTCTTCCTTCATAATTATTCATCTCCCAACTATGTGCAAAGGGCAAGCAGAACAAATATAACTTAAGTTCTGTTGCCCTTTACTGTTAAATTACTGTCAAAATAGTAGTGGCTCTACCTTAGTTCCAGTTGACCTTCTTTTTTGCACTCCCATGATGGAGATTTACTTGCAAACCAGGCTGGAGCAATTACATCAAAACCATTATATTTGATTTCCTTCCTGAAGTTAGAATTAAACACCTCACTCATACCACCTGTTGTATGCACATTTACCTCATAATCCAAGGTTGCTCTAGGATAAACTATGTACAGATCTTGCAATCCCACAGGAATCGCCCAAAAATCACCATTGGCTTTTGGCGCATAAATAGGTGCTTCATGAGTATTTATTCTTTCCTTTGCATTAATGCATGCCAATTCCACCACTTCAAATCTTGATTTAAACTCGCTGCGCTTATTGCGGAAAGCAGTTGAAGCATTTCTGTAAAGACTAATAAGAGCTGTATACTCCTTTAGCACCTCATTATGCTTTTTATTGATTATATCTTTTGTCTCAATAGCTTTTTCAGTCGTATTTCTCATGTTGTTTACATTGCTAATATTATTGACAGCTCTAGGCATGTTACGAGCATTAGGCTCTAAAATAGGGGGAGGATTGTTCATCAGCTCATCATGAATAGACCTGCGACGATCCCCGGCAATACGATCCTGCAAACGCTGTATTTCACTTTCATATTCCTGCTGCTTACCTGACAAGCTACCTAATTGCTGATTAACTTTATTTAATTCGCTCCTGCAATTTTCATAATTTTTACGATGTACTTGAGCTAAATTACCAGCCCTGCATACTGCATAGACTGCCAACAGCAATGCGAGAATACCCGTACCTGCACCTAAGATGGCTATATATAATGTATATCCATCTGCTTTATTGCTAAGCTCTGATTGAATTTTTTCTAAAGCATTAGTCTGCCCCTGGTCTACATCCATATTAGGCTTATCAGGGTTGCTTGCCCTTTCTTCCTCGTGCTTTTCTATATCATTTGAACTATTGCCGTTATTTCCATCATTACCGCCTGCTAATTCTACTTTCGCAGTGGGTGTTTGTGCGGCTTCAGCAGCATATACCTGTGGGCTGCCTACCAGCAGCCCGCAAACAGCTAGCAGAATAGCTAGCTTAACAAAAATCTTTTTAAATTTCATCGGCCCATCATCTCCATCATCTTCTTAAGGGCAGTAATATAGACAGGCTCTACATAAACTTCCTTGATGTTTTTGCCCTTTTCTGCCACATAGTAGTTCAAAACAGCCTTCTTAAGATCTGACTGCTTGCCTTCATCGTATTCGATGCCGTTCAGCCACACACTTTTCTTATTCTTGTTAAATTCCTTTACAAAGGCATTGAACTCATCAATATTGGTAATATCAATACCAGCAGAAATTTCCCTAGCTGAAATAAAGTCATCCTCGGCTTTGCTCTCTCCATTAAGGTTAAAGGACTCTCCAGCCAAAACAGAATTAATGATATATTCATCCTCTGTATCACCAAATAGCTTCTCAGCTGTTTCCTCCTCAGCCCGCATCTGATGACGTGGTCTCTCGGTAATCATGCCGCTGGCCACCTCAATTTTTGGACGTTCACTCAAATAAATCTTCACGTCATATTTCTCTTCAAAACCAGCTGCTTCCTGAAGAATTTTCTTCAATACACCCATACGTGTATTACTATCCCTAAAGATACTGCCGCCAACTAACCAGTAGAAAATACGAGAACCATTACCACCTACATAGATATCAGGTACATGATTCTCCACATATATACCTTCCTTGTGCAACTTTCGCAGCAATTTACCTACGTAATACATAATACCTGCCATAGCAAACTGGCTATCCTGCAAAATACCTCTAACAGCATCATTACCGGTAATATTGGTAAGATTTTCCAAATATTTGTCACTATGGGCACGCATATCTGCATCTATCAGTGTATTGCATCTATCCTTGCTCAATCCTAGAGTGTCTACAGCATTGCCGCTAATCAATTCATAACCATAATCATAAATAGGTCTGAAGAGATAGCGCCCTGCAAAACGGATTGAGGTATTATAGACAATTCTTCCCGGCCTACCGCTAATAATGGAAATGTCCGTTGTGCCGGCACCAATATCCAGACAGATAGCACCATCACCAAAATTAGTATCACTATTGCCTAGTTTATTGAAATACAAGGCAGTAGCCACACTTTCCAGCTGGGTATCAAAATTATTCTGATTCATATTAAAGCCAGTCCCCTGACAAGCATCGTGACCAGCCTTCAAGCAAGTTGCCTCAAAGGAATCCTGTCCTTCGGCAGAGAAAGCAGATGGATAGGAAAAATGCCAACTCAGCTCTGCCACACCCTTGGAAGCGGCTTCTACAGCAGCCTGCATACAAATCTGTTCCAGATAGGATTTAGTCTTGCGACGGTTGCTATCTGTACCATTGGCATCTCCCTGCCACTTCAAGTTCGCTTCAATTGTATCCTCATTTTCTATAAACATCTGGGTACTAACATCATCAAGAGTAAAGATATGCCCATCCTGTAACGGTCTGAAATCTGCATTTTGCAATTTTGTGTTCAGAATATGGTATATGGTCAGGAAGGAGCCATCTTCATTCATTACCCTATCTGCCAACAGATGATAATACAAATGATTGTGCAAAGCACCGGACTCTGTTACCTGATACAGATGCGGATTCAAGGTCAGCTTTTCTGGCTCTTTCCCCTTGTTCTTGTAGTAGAGCATGGTACTGGAAGTACCAAAATCAACACTAATATCCCATTTAGACATGCCATTGATTTCCACATTTCGTGGATGAGTCAGCAGGATAATACCGCCATTCTCCACTACACTGCGGCTGCTGCCCTTAGCAGAGCAGTTGACATAGCAATGCAGTGCTTCCGGAAAAGAAATCAGGCAGGCAGTATACTGGTTGGACAAACCTCTATCCGGAACATCTGGAGAAATTGCTTCGCCATAACTCCAAGGCACAGTATAAAAATAATCCTTGCCGGCTTCAGATGCATTAGTCATAGAATCTGCATTACCATAATAGAAATAGTATTTATGCCAATCCTCCCGCTGGAAATTTGGCCAAATAGCAATTTCTGGTACAGCCTTCATGACATAGATAATATCATTCTCTTTATATTCCTTGACGAAATCATAATCCTGGGAACCATTAGCGCCAGATAATGGGAAACTAAAATGAACCGCTGTTGCATTGTTGATACGTTCGATCCACATACGATCTATAATATCCTCAGCAGTGAAATATTCCAGCATTTCCTGCTTCAATGGCACTACAACACTGCAGTTTTCATCATTGGCAATAACTTCTGAACCACGAATATTCATTGCTCCTGGAATAGCATCTACAGGCTCCACCAGAACCAACTTATCAGTAAAGAAATCCTCTGGACGACGATATTCTGCATTCTGTAGCAAAACATCCCCCAGCTTGCCCTTGTCATCCCCTAGCCAAATCTCAGAAATATCATTAGCTGTAATACCAGGCCAAACCACCAGCTGAGTTCTTGGCACACCCCAAGCATCGCTCATTTCCTTCAATGCAGTTGGGGAAGCAAGAATTATATTTTTATTCTTGCCAGGATTCAGAGATGGCTGCAGCTTAACGTGAGAATCCTCAACCGTTGCCTCCTTAGCAGGAATAGCGGTATCAAGCAATCTGAAGATACCAATATTAATTTTTAGATTTCCAGCATGATCCGCCAATCTCACTGATTCTACACTATGGCCCAGTTTTTTCTGAATATCTTCACAGTATTCTGCTAGACGCTGACGTGTCATCAGAAATTCATAATTGTCGTCTCTATCTTTGACCTGCACTTTCAACTGTTCACTGAGATTTTTTAACCAATTAAACAAGTAGGTTAAATCATCATTAGTCAGAAAAGATATAGGATCTGTCATGTAATAACCATCTGTACTCCACGGAGATGGCAGATTGCCATCAAATTCATTCATATAATCTGCAGCAGAGGCTACCAATGTACTAGGTGAGGTAATCGCAATTGGAATGTCCTGATAAAACAGAATATAAATATTATTCCAATCGGTATCTTGAGTAATCAAACCTTTTTTACCAGGAGATAATTTATACAGAATCCGCTCTATACTACCAGTAGCGTCTTCTCTTAATATCACCTGCTCAGCTCTCAAATTCAGCTTCTTCACCTCGTTAAGAGCTAACATAGCTAGAAGGCAACGCCATTCTCCCTGCACTCTAGCAAACAAATTGGAATCGAATTGCTGCTCAGCTTCATTTTGTTTGTCAAAAAGTGCCATCTCAAAGAGTAAAGGCCTCGCCCATACATCAGGAATAGAATCTATAGATTCAAATTCCTTCACTGCGTCAGGAACAGCCAGACTCTTAATTAATTGATCCAAAAAATCCTGTGTCTCACTCGTCCAGCTGCTAACCTTAGAAGGAGTAACTGCTGAATCCTGTTTTAATTTAGGCAACAATGGATATAAATCTGCCATATTGATCCTCCTATTCAAAAACAATTTAATCTTCAAGCATTGCAGCTATCATATAGCAAGCGCAAAAATCTGCCAAATCCTTGGGCATCTCTGGTATCCGCATTCACCTTGGCACCCTCACAAAGGCGGAACCAGATTTCATGCAAAGATACATTGCCTTCCTCGCCGCCGGTTACAAGCTGATCCAACAAAGAACCATTCAGATCAGCAGGACATACACTGCGAATAATTTCATGATTAATTAATGAAACTTGACGATTTCCTATATTATTAGTAACCTGTGCCAACCAACGTACAAAGTCCTCTGCATATTGTTCAAACTGCTGCACTTCCTGTACAGATATATTCAAATCACTAAGATAATCCATAAACCATGGATATTTATATCCCTCCAGCTCACCTTGAGCCAAATCGCTCAGAACTGGCTTAACTAATAACAGATAGGCCATAACAAAGCGAATATAATGTCCCATACGTTCTTTCATATTAACAGAGGTGCTATTTAACACATCATTTAAATCTGGAAAATCATTCCATTCAAAAGAATCCTGCTTACTGTGGGAAATGTATGAGCATATCTTAATATCATTAAGCTGACTCTGGTAAAAATCTATAGCTGATAAAGCTACATAAAAATCTACAATATGGGCATCATTTTCCTGGCTAGAAGAACCTACACTAAATTTATTAATCTGCCCCAGGCTAGAATCACCTATAAAATACATAGCATCAAAAATCTTATCAGCCTTATTTTTTTCTGAATAATACCGTAAAGCAGCCTTGGTATTGGTCAGAAAGTTTTCAGCAGCAGCATATACCTGTCCCTTTACCTCCTCCTTAGCAGGTGCCGTAAAGGAAAAATATGGCAGTACCATGCCACCACCGATGATTACCTTTTGAGATGCACAAAAACTGTCAAATGTATCTCTTAGCAGTTTAGCTATGGTTGGCAAGCCTGCTGCTCCTGTTCCACCAAATATAGAACCTACCAAAAATATTTTGGCAATAGATCCTGTTTTTACATCCTCATTGACACGGGCCCTTAGCCAGCTCCAAACCTCACCCTCTAAGGTATAATTGCCATGTCCCATATCAATTTTTTTAGCGATTACCGCAGCACCAATAGATGGATGTCCACGAAAACCTTCATTTAGCAAGGTGTAACGCTCTTTTTTTGTATACAAAACCTCATATAAATGACCTATAGGCTCTTCCTTATAAGCCTGATAGCTCATAACATCATCTAGGCATTTATTATGTTCTGTAGGGTTCCAGGTAAATGGCTTGGACAATACCACCTTGGTACGAAACAGAGGACTGCGATGGCCTATTTTCAAATTCTGAAACACTTCATAACACTGTAAAGACTTTGTACTGCGTGCCAAATTACCATTGCCCACATCTGGATCTATATTCATCACATATAAGCTTTCCTCATCTGGAAAAGCTCCAGCAGCACTGAGATGTGTCAAAGACTCCAACACCTTAGCTCCTGATCCGCCTATTGCAATAAAATAATAACTCATATAAATACCCCTTTCATCTTACTTTTTTCTCCGCAATTTATCCGCCCCTAATGGTGTATATTTATAAGGAGCTGGTGTAAACAGCAATGTAGTCAAATAATAGCCAATAAAGGAGAACAAACTTACATGAACTATATACAAAGAAATTCCTTTTTCTATATGACCAATTCCCCAAGTAAGCAGTATGATAGCCACTATATCGATAATCCAAAGAACACTCCATACGGTTCTCTTGCCTACATCTTTACTACTTGTAATCTTAAAAATAAATCTTGCCATTATATACCAAAGCAAAGGCAATAGCAACGCCACACCTGTAACAGCATAAAGAATAGCATGGTATCCATTTATCCACTGCTTGATAGATATGTTTTTACCAACAATATACCCCTGGCCTAATACCTTGGCTAAACCAAAATTCATTATGGCTGCACATAACAAAATAATGACAATAATGCAAAACACCTGCACAGCTGTTTTCATGCTACGATTCATAAATACATCTCCTTTAATTTTTTATAACCACAAACATATTTGCTATAGATGGAATTTCTGCCGATACACAATTATCCTTTAAGGAAGAAACTAATTTCACAAAATTAACTGTTTTGGAGCCATCAAATTGAGTCAAATCATATGCGCCTTGACTATCCATATTCCACTCTCTTACCCAATCCGGCAGCTGCAAGCCATCTCTGCCAGGCGAAACGAAGGCCTCAATCAAAACAATGGAATCTGCTGGCAATAAATCCTGAGGAACAAAGCGTACAGACCATTGGAATTTATCTGGTGCTTCCTCTGACTGGTCCAACTGCATTTTTATCTTTGACTTGTCTGTCTCCTCTTCCCATACACCATCTTTTAAATAATGTATGCTAACCACAGATTGAAGTTTGTTTTTATCAATTGGGCATACATCAGCAAGCTGAGCATAATCGAATATGCCATTTATATCTACCTCTTCATCCTGAGAGTCAATACCATATTCTATAAGACGCTTGTCATTTATAGTTAATTTACTATCTATAAAGAGATTCTTCATATTACTGGTATCCATAGTAGTCAAATCTGGAACCTTATCTACCATTTTATTGGTGAATAATAGATATTTTACTCTTTCATCATTTCCCATACGCTCCTTGCACTTAGTAATAAAAGAACGGACATCTTTATCAGAACCCATTACCAGCATATAAAAAGGCCTGAACTTGGCAGTATCTAATCCACTATCATAAAAAATCTTGCCGGAATTTTCATAGCCTACATCAAAAATATCACCTTTAAATGGATTTTTGATACCTATAACAGCTACACTTTGATACTTAAGAAAATATTTTTCCTTAATCTGCTTAGCAAGATTGCTCCAGTCTGCATCTGTTTCAAACAAATCTGTTAATATGATACTTAAATGATTAGGATCACTGTTTTCAATTACCTTATTGGCAGAGGTAATAACTTCATTATAAAAACCTGATTCCATAAATTTGCGATGTTGTCTGCCTTCCATTGGTGTTATATTTTCACCAAAGCGGAAAAAATGCACTTCGCCCAGGTTTGTACCAATATCTTCCAAATTATCCGGAAGGCCTAGGTAGATATTATTTTGTGGTATAGTAGTATAACCCTGCATAGAACAGGTAGCATCCCAGTATACATCCATAACCACAGGCTCATTTTTATCTTCTACAATTTCTACATTGGGAATAGGCGGCAATTCTGCCACAGAAGCCTCATCATCTCCCAGCGCGCACCCAGCTACAACTGTAGTTAACAAAAATAAGAAAATTGCTGTCCATACTTTTCTCACACAAATCCCCCTCTTTTTTTAATAAAAAAGACATCAACAAGGCAGCATTTTTGCTACCTAATCAATGTCTTTTAGCATACAAAAATAAAATTTATCAATCATCCCTGATCAATCCCATTCCTAGATAAATCAACTGCTATTGCAGTATCATCAGTATAGCACATTTGCCCCCCCGTACAAGACATATAGTCTATATGTATACATATTACTGATTTTTCTTGTAGCTGTCCCACCAAAAAATATGTGACCTTTTATAAATGAAATAAAAAACCATCCGTATAGTTAAATAATATAGTCTCTTATAAGTTAGATTTGCTTGATCTAACTTATAAGAGACTTTACATAACTTACTGATGGTTTTTATTGAATAATTCTATTTTTGATATCCTTAAATAAAATACATTAACTGCTCCGAGGTTTTGGTCTCAATATTTTGCATAATATCAGCCAAGGTTACACTGGAAAGAGCATCCCGGATAGCCTTGTCTACATTAGTAAATACCATTTCCTGCAAAGCATCCTCCAGCTGAGGCTGAGTCTCGGCCACTGTCTTATCTGCTGGCTCCATCATGGAGGTTTCAATAGCAGAAAGAATATGATAGGCGGTAATCAGCTTTGGTTCCCTGGCCAGCTGATAACCTCCCTGAGAACCCTTTAGGGATAATACCAGCCCTCCTCGCTTTAGCAGGGCAAAAACCTGCTCCAGATAAATCTTGGAAATCCCCATTTTCTCAGAAATACTTATAATTGTTATAGGGTTGCCGCCGCTATAGTTCAGTGCCAAATGCACCATAGCTGCCAGTCCATACCGCCCTTTGGCAGAAATACGCATTTTTTCAACTTCCTTTCCTAAATACTCTCGTAACTATACTATAACAAATTTTTCATATAAAATCAATATATCATAGCGAATTAATATGTTTTGTAAAAAATATATTTTACCTATTGACAAAATATGAATTATCTATTATGATGTAAGCATATCAATCATATATGTTTAAGAATTTCACATGAATATAAAGGAGATGCGTCATATGTCAAAGGTATATAATAGTGTTACAGAGCTTATCGGTCATACCCCACTGCTGAAGGCCAACAATTTCATCAAGGCCAATAATCTGCAGGCAGATATTCTGGTAAAGCTGGAATACTTCAACCCAGCTGGCAGTGTCAAGGATCGTATTGCCAAGGGGATGATTGAAAAGGCTGAGGCCGAGGGCAAGCTTACCAAGGATTCCGTTATCATTGAACCTACCAGTGGCAATACCGGTATTGGCCTGGCCAGCGTTGCAGCTGCTAGAGGCTACAGAGCTATCCTGACCATGCCAGAAACCATGTCTGTGGAGCGCCGCAACCTGCTGAAGGCCTATGGTGCAGAGATTGTCCTCACCGATGGCGCCAAGGGCATGAAGGGTGCTATTGCCAAGGCTGAGGAGCTGGCAGCCACCATTCCTCATGCTTACATTCCATCCCAGTTTACCAACCCTGCTAACCCAGCTGTTCACAAGGCTACTACCGGCCCTGAAATCTGGGAGGATGCCGATGGCAAAATTGATTTCTTTATTGCTGGTGTAGGTACTGGCGGAACCCTTAGCGGTGTAGGTGAATATCTCAAGAGTCAGAACCCTGATATAAAGATTATTGCCGTAGAACCAGCTACTTCCCCTGTTCTCAGCAAGGGAACTGCAGGCCCTCACAAGATTCAGGGCATTGGTGCAGGCTTCGTACCTGAAACCCTGAACACCAAGATTTATGATGAGATTCTCCCTATTGATAACGAGGATGCTTTCAAATATGGTCGTCAATTTGCTAGAGCCGAGGGTGTACTGGTAGGTATTTCCTCTGGTGCAGCTCTCACCGCAGCTATTCAGCTGGCACAGCGCCCAGAAAACAAGGGCAAGACCATTGTTGCCCTGCTGCCAGATACTGGTGACCGTTATCTCTCCACCTCCCTCTTTACTGATTAATAATCCCCACTAACTCCTTATGTAGTATATACTCAATCTCCCCATAGGTTAGCTTTCGCCTCTAAGCCTATGGGGAGATTTTTGTTAAATGATTTGCCACCTATCAGCTAATTTGCGATAATGTATTTAAAAGAAAATTCTGATTTGTAAAGGAGGTGCCACATGGCCTTGAATCCCGAAATCCGTGCCAAATTACAGGCTCGAATTGATGAATTAAAAAAGCGTATGCAGTATGATGCCAATGACCTGGACTATGAAACCCATCTCAATCAGGTGCGGGAACTGCAAAAAATAATTTCCGCAGCCAAATAAACACAAAAATAGACTGTCTCTGCTGTGATAACCAGACTTGCTAGCACCAGATAATCCCGATGCTAACAAGCCTGCTTTATCATCACCACAGTGACAGTCTTTTTCTTTTACATATTGCGGTATCTTTCAGCAGCGCTATGAGCCTCGTAATCCCGTCCTGCGCCAGTCATCTGAGTCTTACTGCCAGATGGTGGCTTAATATCCTGAATTGGCTCAGCTTCAATAGTTTCTGCCTTAATATCCTGTACTGGATTTTCCTCTACATATCTATCTCTTACAGAGGTATCTGGCCGTGACTCCATTCTTGCCTGATTGTTTTTGTTCAGTCTGCTCAAAATAAACCGACGAACGACAAAATTCAACAGGCAGATAATGGCAGCAATAATAACCAAATTCATTACCAAACCCATAATATCTGCAAAAAGGCCTGTACCGCCAAAACCAAAGAGATGGCTTAACATACTGCCCAGCAGCATACCACCAGCCAGCATACCCATAGTTCTCATGGCACTGCCCCAGCCGGTGCTCTTCTGAGCGTTAGCTGCTGCATTGCTTGCGGCATTAGTATTAGACTTGGCTGCCGGAGCATTTTCCTTATACTGATCAGCCTTCTTAGATGGTGCATATTCCTTGTTATTAGGACTTTCCTTCTTGGTAGATGCCTCTGGCTTAACTGCCTTTGGGGTTGATGCCTTCGGAGCAGAAACCTTTGGCACAGAAATCTTACCGCCGCCTTTGGCTGCATCTGCAGTACCTGCTCCTGCCGAAACTACAAAAGCTGCCGCCACCAGCATTACACCTATTTTCTTTAGCTTCATTTACTTATTCCTCTCTATATGACTTAATATCCTCAGGGAAAGCATAAATCTCTCCCAATGTGTCCAACTCACCGGACAAATATCTATCAATATCGTCCACGTCAATATACAGCTTGCAGTCAATATCCAAATACCCCTGCTCCTTAGCACCGCTAAGCTTCACAATATCCATCAGCTTCTTACGCAGCTCTTTGCACTCACTGCCCTTGGCATGTATATCCAATTTGATTTGTGGGACACCGTATTCACTAATTACTTCGTTTAAAGTCATTCTCTGTGACATATGTTCATCCTCATTTCTGTTAAATTCAACTTTTTGACTTTTTACATTATACCATAAGGCATAACAAATTGCAATTGATTCAAATGGGCTGTTAATTGTTTTCATTGCTACATTAAAGGATTTTTTGTATAATATTGTCAGCGAATAATAAAATAATATTATATATCATACCATCTGTCCCACGAAAGGAATGATTCATATGAAGGATACTACCAGTGCAAAGATTGATTATCTCATTGAGCGCTATCCTGCTCTCAGTGTATGCCGTCAGAGCCTTACCCAGGCTGTAGAGGCTATTATAGAAAGCTATCGTCAGGGTGGCAAGCTGATTGTCTGCGGTAACGGCGGCAGTGCCTCTGATTCTGAGCATATTGTAGGCGAGCTGATGAAGGGCTTTGTCAAAAAACGCCCTGTTACAGATGAATTATATGCAAAAATGCAGACTGTCTGTCCTAACGAGGCAGATTATCTCCGGGACAATCTCCAGATGCCTTTGCCTGCTATTTCTCTAATGAATGCTGTGGCTCTGAACAGTGCATTTGCCAATGATCAGGCTCCAGATCTGGCTATGGCTCAGCAGGTACTGGGGTTGGCCCACCCAGAGGATATTTTCATCGGCATTAGCACCTCTGGCAATTCTGCTAATGTAATCTATGCCATTCAGATGGCCAAAACCTTGGGCACCAAAACCATTGGTCTCATTGGCAACCGTCATTGCCGTATGCAGAACCTCTGCGATATAGTTATTGCTGCACCAGAGATGGAAACCTACAAGATCCAGGAGTTACATCTGCCAATCTACCACATGCTTTGCATTGCCGTAGAAAATGAATTTTTTGATAAATAAAAATACTAATATTTTGCCAACAAAACAAGGGGACCACGGCACTTCATCCTGCCATGGTCCTCGATTTTTATTTTGCAGATTTTTTCTTTTTATACTGCCAGAACAATACCAAGCAGATTACCACCAGAATAACCGCAAATGCCAAGCTGATTTCATGGCCTACCTCCATCATAACTTTCCAGCCTTCGCCCAGCATCATACCTATAGCCAGAATCAAAGCTGTCCAAGGCAGAGAACCCAAGAAGGTATAGATAAAAAATTTCTTCATATCCACATGGGCAAAACCAGCTGGCAGAGAAATGAAGGTGCGCACTACTGGCAACATACGGCTAAAGAACACCGCCTTGATGCCATATTTGTCAAACCAGTTCTGGGCAATATCTACATGGGATTTTTTGACAAAAAAGTATTTGCCATATTTGTCCACAAAGGGACGTCCGCCATAGTGGCCTACAGCGTAAGCAAAAACGGAGCCTAATATACCGCCAACCATACCGGCTACCATAGCCATAGTAAAGGTCATGCGGCCAGCAAAAATCATATAACCGGCAAAGCCCAGAATCAACTCACTGGGAATAGGTATGCAGGCATTCTCCAAACCCATGAGAATGGCTACAGCATAATAGCCCCAGCTATCAATAAACTGCAAAAACACATCTGTAAATTGTGACATTTTTCTTTCCTTTCTAACATTAACCTCAAAAGCCTTACATCAATAGTTTTACATTTATTTTACAAAACTACTAGATACAAAAAAAGAGTCCCTATCATGGACTCTGAAAAATTAATGGTGCCTCAGAGCGGAATCGAACCACTGACACGGGGATTTTCAGTCCCCTGCTCTACCAACTGAGCTACCGAGGCATAATGGCGACCCGAAGGGGACTTGAACCCCTGACCTCCGCCGTGACAGGGCGGCATTCTAACCAACTAAACTACCGGGCCAATGTTAACGCAGGAAAAACCTGCGGAGTTTTATGGTGGGCGCTAACGGGATCGAACCGCTGACATTCTGCTTGTAAGGCAGACGCTCTCCCAGCTGAGCTAAGCGCC
>CAKPYV010000024.1 GCA_934203205.1 uncultured Anaerovibrio sp.
TATTCAAAAAAAATCTTCTTGATTTTGCAACCTGCAAAAAAAGCTGTACACAAGTCGCAAAACCTGCATACAGCTTTTATTACTAATCTTTATGCGATTCCGGTAATCATATAGAAGATTACGCACAGGAATGGTACCAGGAATTTCATGCCCATCAGTACGGCAATATCACCGTAGGAATCCTTGTGGCTCAGACCACAGATTGCCAGCATGGTTACCAGCGCACCGCAATGTGGTACTGGATCAATACCTACAGAGGAAATGGCCACGATGCGATGGAGTACCTCCAAAGGAATATCAGCCTGAGCAGCCATAGCTGCCCACTGATCACCCAGCATAGACAGGGCGATAGTCAAACCACCGGAAGCGGAACCAGTAAAGCCGCACATAATATTGGTAGTCAATACAGCAGAGAACAATGGACCGCCGCCAAAATCCAAATTCAGCAGCATATCCTTGATAACAGTAAACCCTCCCAAGCTTACCACAACGCAGCCAAAAGCATAACCAGATGCAACGTTGAGCACAGCACTACAGGAAGAAATAGCAGATCCATTAATGGTGGACATCATGCCCTCAGTAATCCGCAGATGACGACGAGCAATAACAGCTGCCACAATACTGCTGATAATCAAAGAAATAGTAATGGACCAACCAGCAGAAATCTTGGCTACAGAATGAGCCAGCAGGCTAATATGCATTGGTGCCAAGCTCTCCAAGGAGTTTTCATCCCAATGGAAAGCCCAATCCCAGTGGAATGGGTTGGACAAGAAAACATTCAAAACTATAACCAAAACCAAAGGAATTACAGAAACCTTCCAATCTGGGTTTGGAATCTTGTGACGGCGCTGGCTATACTCAATATGCTTACCATAGCCTTCACCCTGAGCCTTCAAACGCTTCGCACGGAAGGAAATCCAAGCCCAACCCATAAATAGGAAAATCAAAGTGGCAAAAATACCAATTCCCATACCAGACCAGGTGGAAGTACCAAAGTAGGAAGATGGGATAATATTCTGAATCTGTGGTGTACCAGGCATGGCAACCATTGCGAAGGAAAAGATACCCATCCAGAGAGCTGCTGGCAGCAATCTCTTTGGAATATCAGCCTTCTTGAATACAACAGCACCAAAAGGGTACATAACGAAAGCAACAACGAACACGCTGAGGCCTCCATAGGTCAAAGCACCACAGCCCAGCAATACTGCCAATACAGCACGCCTTTCCCCCAAGATCTCAATAATTTTACCTGCTACAGAGGCAGCCATGCCACCCTTTTCCATCAATCTGGCAAATACAGCACCAAATAGGAAAATTGGATAGTAGTTCTTCAAATACTCAGCAGCCTTGGTCATATAAAGCTCGCTGAAGATTGGCAATGAAGCATGCTCACTGCCCAATGCGGCAACTACGGCAAATACCGGTGCAATCAAAATTATGGATGCGCCTCTATAGGCCATAACCATCAAGCCAATTAGTGCAACAAAAATTATTGCTGTGTCCATTAAAATTCTTTCCCCCTATAATCCTAAATAATATACATTTGACAGCCAGAAGTTCAATCCCTAATACAACCAGCCACTATATTAATATCAGTCTGCCACACAATTGTCAAGGTACTGATTTACACCTGTTAACAATAATAGCAAATGATATTATTTTATTATCACTAGCCATAAATTATAACTTTTGGTTATAGTGCTATGCGCAATTTATTGTATAATATGTGTGATTTATTATATAATGAAAAATAAATGGGCTTTGGAAACGCGCCCCAAAGCCCCTGTGCGCAAGTGCTGTATCAAACTGCACCGGCAACCATGAATGAAATGTATGAGCAATGCAAAAAAAGTCCTGACCTTTCTCCTAGGTCAGGACTTTTTTAACCACAATTAATAAAGCTAAAATCCCCATCCCCATCACTCGCAGGTCTAACGGTGATTGCTAAACAGGCAGTTCTCCTGACTCCAGATCTACACTCTACCACGCCTTCCCAGATTCCTCCAGTGACATAAATGTGGTTTCGCTCCCTGTTACAGTGGCGGGACCGTGCTGGCTTATACCAGCTTCTCTTGTTAGGCCTATGCTCTTGCATATAGGCACCTGTTCCAATCAATATTCAGTTAGCAGGTTCATTTAACCCATGACATTATGTTAACACTTCAAAGTAAAACTGTCAACCTTTTAGACAAAATATATTGAACAAATTTTGTATACATGTATTCTAAATACCTGTCCCTTACTGGACGGACTCTGGCATAGAGCCTCTATCTATTTTGACTACAGCCTTATAGAGAGCTTCCCGCTCCTGCAGCTTTTTGTTAATCCACTGCTCCAACTCTTCATCAGAAAGAGGGAAACTATAAGGAACTACCACATCAAAAAGAAGCATGTTGCCGTGAAGAATGTGTAAATCATGCATACTCAGCTCTGGACCAATGTCCTGCAAAATCTGATTTAATGTTTCCGCAATGGCATCAAATCTGGCATTGCCTACCACCTTGGGATCTACATGAACGGTAGCCTGCAAATCCAGCTTCTGCTCCAGCACATGCTCCAAATGATTAGCAATAAAATGAGCCTTAATCAAGGTAAGGGTGGATGGCACCTCAATATGCACAGAGGCGAAAACATTGCCTGGTCCATAGCTATGAGCCATAACATCATGGACGCCCAAAATGCGTTTGTCCTCCAAGGCCAGCTGAATAATTTTCTGAATCAGCTGACTATCTGCCGGCTTGCCTAGAATAGGCTGCAAAGTTTCACTGGCAGCAGTCCAACCGCTGTACATAATAAACAGGCCCACAATAATACCAGCCACACCATCCAGATTATAGCCTGTCAGGCCATAGATTATAAGGCAGATAATAACCGCTGAGGTGGCAATACAGTCACTCATGCTATCTGCTGCTACAGCAGCAAAAACCGGTGAGTCCGTTTTCTTCCCCAGTTGACGATTAAAAGCCCCCAGCCACAGCTTGAAGCAGATAGATACCACCATGACAAGAATCGTGGCTAGAGAAAGGTCTACTGGCTCTGGAGCCATGATTTTTTGCACTGAGGTAGCTATCAGCTCAAAGCCCACCAGAAAAATTACCCCGGCAATAATCATAGCCGCAATATATTCTATGCGGCCATGACCATAGGGATGCTCCTCGTCAGCAGGCTTGGCGGAAAGCTTCAAGCCAAACATGGTAACAACAGAGCTGCCTGCGTCGGATAGATTATTGATACCATCGCCAATAATGCCTACAGAACCGCTGATATAGCCTGTAATCAGCTTCATGGTGCACAGCAGCAGATTGACACATATCCCTACAGCGCCGCTGAGAAGGCCATAAGACTTTCGGACAGCTGGCTTGTTTACATTGTCATAATCTGCCACAAAACGTTTTATTAAAAGCTGTGTCATTATTAAATCTCTTCCAGAAATGCCTTGTAGCCCTTGTAGGTTTCATAAACATCCACCTTGCTGACAGCCTCCCAAGGTGCATGCATGCTCAGAACACCTACACCGCTGTCAATAACATTCATGCCATAAAGAGCCATAATATAGGCAATGGTGCCGCCACCGCCCAGGTCTACTCTGCCTAGCTCTGCAGTCTGGAACTTTACATTATGCTTGTCCAGAATAGCTCTCAAACGGCCCAGATATTCAGCGCTGGCATCATTGGAGCCAGACTTTCCTCTAGCACCGGTATACTTCATCAGCACCATACCCTTGCCCAGATATGCGCAGTTCTTCTTGTCATAAGCGCTGGCATAGAGACTGTCAAAGGCAGAACTTACATCAGAGGAAAGCATACAGGAATTAGCCAGACAGCGGCGGCTGGAAAGTGGATTGTATCCACCTAAAGCATGCAGCAACTCTGCCACCATATTTTCAAAGAAGCGGGACTGCATACCGCTGGCACCTACGCTGCCAATTTCCTCCTTGTCCACCAGCAGACAGCAGGAGGTACGCTCCACCTTATCCACCTCCAGCATAGCAGCCAAAGAGGTATAAGCGCATACTCTATCATCATGGCCATAAGCCAGCACCATACTGCGGTCAAGGCCCAAATCCCTAGCCTTGCCAGCAGGCACCATAGTCAACTCCGCAGACAGGAAATCATCCTCTTCAATGCCGTATTCAGCCTCCAACAGCTTCAAAATGGCCGCCTTAACAGCATCCTTTTCCTCACCCTCTAATGGGTGGCTGCCTATGAGAATATCTAAATCCTCACCCTCCACAACTACTGTAGCCTTCTTTTCCATCTGCTTCTGGGAAAGGTGAATCAGCAAATCTGTAACGCAAAAAACAGGATCATCCTCATTTTCACCTACAACGATTTTAACAACAGTGCCATCCTTTTTAACCACAACGCCATGGAGAGCCAGAGGCAGGGTTACCCACTGATATTTCTTGATACCACCGTAATAATGGGTATCAAAATAAGCCATGCCATCAGCTTCGTAGAGAGGCTTCTGCTTCAAATCCAGACGGCAGGTATCAATATGGGCTCCAAGAATGGACATACCCTCCTCCAGATTGCGGCTGCCAATATTAAACATGGCTACAGCCTTCTTCATGCAGGTAGCATAAACCTTGTCCCCAGCCTTAAGGCTTTCCCCGTTTTTGATAATATCCTGCAGATTGCGATAACCTTTCAGCTCAGCCTGACGAACAATTTCCTCAGTGCTTTCCCGCTCTGTCTTGCACTGGCTCAAAAATACCTTATAGGCCTCATTCAGCTGAAACAGCTCCTGCTTTTCCTCAGCCGTATAATTATTCCATACGGACTTTTCTTTTTTTTCTTTCTTCTCTTCCATGTATCAACCCTCCGGTTTCCTAAAACTATGGGCAGCAGCTCCACAGGCCGCTGCCCCTTCTCCATATTGCAGATTTATTTCATTTTGTCCAGAATGCGCAAAAAATCATCCCGGCTAACAGCCTGATTAAAAAGGCAGCGCAGCTCTGCACTACCCTTAATGCCTCTGGTGTACCAGGTAGCATGCTTCCGCATTTCCCTTGGCCCAATATAATCACCTTTAAACTTCAACAGCATATCCAAATGGCGGATAATAACCTGCTTCCGCTCCTCAATGGTAGGCCCCGGCAAAATTTTGCCTGTTTTCAGGTATTCCGTTAACTGACGGAATATCCAAGGATTGCCCTGGGCTGCCCGTCCCACCATGACGGCTTCGCAGCCTGTTACCTGATGGATTTTGTCCAAGTCCTCTACAGTGCGCACATCTCCGTTGGCAATAACTGGAATATTCAGCTTTTGTCTTACCTGACCAATAATTTCCCAATCTGCATGGTCCCGATAAAACTGCTCTCTGGTTCTGCCATGAATGGCAATAGCCTTGACACCAGCCTCCTGAGCCAGCTGGGCCATCTCCATAATATTAATACTCTTGTCATCCCAGCCAAGGCGCATTTTCACCGTTACCGGCATATCCACAGCCCCTACCAAGGCCTTTAGTACCTGATAGGCATTTTCAGGATTCCGCATCATGGCAGAGCCTTCGTGGTTTTTTACCACCTTGGGAGCTGGACAGCCCATGTTGAAATCAAGAATGTCAGCGCAATTCAGGGAAGCTGTATATTCTGCGGCTTTAGCTACACTATCTGCCTCAGCACCAAATAGCTGCATGGCCATAGGCCGCTCCTCTGGCTCTGTTTTCAGCATATTCAGGGTATGTTCATTGCGATAGTTAATCCCCTTGTCGCTAACCATCTCGGAATAAACCAGCGGACAGCCCATTTCCCTAGCCAAAATTCTATAGGGTGTATCCGTTACTCCGGCCATAGGCGCCAGAAAAACCGGATATGCAAATTCCAGATCGCCTATCCTCATCCATGATTCCTTTCATAAAGCACACGCAAGCCAGTTAGAGTAAGAAAATAATCTATTTTATTAATAGTGGTAGATTCCTTGGCAATCATCTTGGCAAATCCCCCTGTGGCCACTACCTGCATCTCGTTACCATATTCCTTCTTGATACGGTGTACAATGGCATCAATATGGCCTGCAAATCCAAAAATCAAGCCGGCCTGCATACCATTAACAGTATTGCGGCAGATAATATTCTTTGGGGTTACCAATTCAATCCTTGGCAGCTTGGCCGCCCGCTGGAACAAGGCCTCTGCCTGAGTCCCTAGACCAGGGGAAATCACACCGCCTAAAAAATCTCCATTGGCATCCACCACATCAAATGTAGTGGCTGTACCAATATCAATAACAATCAGGGGACCGCCATATTGCTCATAGGCACCTACCACATTTACAATGCGGTCTGCACCAATTTCCCTAGGATTCTCATATTTCAGGCGGATACCGGTTTTGATACCAGGCCCTACCACCAATGGCCGCAGATGGAAATACCGCTCACACATTTTTTCCATAGGTATAATCAAAGGCGGTACAACTGAGGAGATAATAACATCGTCAATATCTCCCAGCCCAAAATGATTATGCTTGAAAATGCTTTCCAGCAACAGTCCATATTCATCACTGGTTTTCTGACGGTCTGTCGATATACGCCAATGATGCTGCAGCTTCTTGCCAATATAAGTACCCATAACAATATTACTATTGCCAATATCTATTACTAAGAGCATAAAATCCCCCAACTCATCTTGCTTTCCATAATTTTTTGTAAAAACTATTATCTCGGCCGAATGGACACATCTCCAGCCAGAACCCGGCGCAAACCAGTATCTGTCCGCACCAACAGGGCTCCGTCCTCGTCAATATCCTCAGCCACTCCGGCAAACTGTTCCTGTACCCCCACAACATCAATCAGATGTCCCAGGGTAATAGAGTATTCCCTCCACTGGTCCAGAGCCCAGTCAAAGCCGTTTTTCAATACATCTACATAGAGATTCTCCATGTAGGTCAATATCTTCTGCAGAAAAACTACCCGGTCAATATCATGGCCAAGAATACCTGATATGGAGCCAGCCTTGTCCTTTATATCCTCTGGAAATGACTCCAGGGGAATATTGGCATTAATACCGATTCCCACTACCAGATAATTTATTCTGTCCATTTCCGCACTCATCTCTGTCAAAATGCCTGTCAGCTTGCGGCCCTGACAGTATATATCATTAGGCCATTTGATGCCAGCATCAAGTCCCATATCCCGCATGGCTCTAGCTACTGCCACTGCCGCCATAAGAGTACACTTTGGGGCCTCCTGAGGCAAAAAATCCGGCCTAAGAATAACAGAAAACCACAAGCCACCAGCTGGACAGAAAAAGCTTCGCTCCAAGCGGCCCTTGCCAGTGCTCTGAGCTTCACTGACAACTACCGTTCCCTCAACAGCTCCCTGAGCAGCCAATACTTTGGCTTCGTTATTGGTAGAAGGAATATCCTCATAGCTAATAACATTCTGCCCTATAAAACTGGTGGACAGATTATGCTTTACCAGCTCTGGCAGCAGCTTATCAGGGCATTCCAGCAGGCAATAGCCGCTGCGGGCTTTGCTTTCTATATGATACCCTGCAGATTTTAATTCATTGATATGCTTCCATACAGCGGTCCTGGAAACCCCCAGCTGACTGGCTATTTCAGCCCCTGAAATACAGTTTCCATGCTTGGAACGCAGAAGCTCCAAAATCTTGGAACGCATATAATGCCTCCTTTAGCTTACAGCTTATACTCTATGGTGCCGATAATGTCCCCACGGTGATTTTTCAATACTGGTGGATACTTAGCCTGCAGCTGTTCATATTCATCCTTGGTAAGAATATCCATATACTTCAATACAGCCATTACTGCTGGATTAACAGCTCCATAGCTGCCATCTTCCACCTTGAAGGCAATGCCCATATCCTCGTCTCTAACAGCCATGCAGTACACAGCATCGGCACCAATCTTGGCAATTACTCTGCCCTTGGTAATCTGAGAAATAGCAGTATCTATACGGCCTGTACCAGCCAAGGCATCTGGATTCTCTGCCATAGCATTGCGAATGCGCAGGGCTGCTGCCTCATACTCTCCCCAGTCTCCCTTGGCAGGAGAACCGAGACGGGCATAGGCTCTGGCCATATGATCCAAAGGCAGATAAAATACTGGCACACCACAGCCATCAATACCTATTTCCAACTTATCCTCTGGCATACAGGAAGCCATAGCTACGTGCTGGAAGATAATCTTCTCTGCTGGGTGGTCTGGCTTAATATAGCCCTCAATAGGCAGGCCCATCATCTGGCACAAAGCCAAAATCTGGGAATGCTTGCCAGAGCAGGCATTATGCACGGCCTGTGGTCTTTCCCCATGCTTAATCAACTCCACATTGGCCTTGCCACTCATAGGACGAGCTGCACCGCAGTTCAAGGCATCAGTGGTCAAGCCCAGCTTGTCTAAAATTCCCTTAACCAGCTCCACATGAAAGCCTTCGCCACTATGGGAGGAAACCAGCAGAGCCAGCTCTCTTTCCGTCAGGCCATATTTCTCCATGCCACCATTTTTGACAAAGGCCAAAGCCTGAAATGGCTTAGCTGCACTGCGCCAAAACATTGGCAGTTTTCCATTACCTACTTCTTTGAGAATTTCTCCCTTGGTATTCACAGCCACCACATCGGCGCGATGAATATTTTCCACATGTCCCCCACGGGTATATTCCAGAATAATCTCACTCATAACAAAATCCCCCTCTTTGTATTTTGCACTACGACAGAATTTATATAAAAAAGCAGAAATAGGGGACTGTAATTACAGTCCCCTAAATGTTCCATCTTAATCCTTGATTGATGTATTCAGATTTGGCTCTGGATTAGCCACATCCACCGGTACAGCCTCCTTGGCTGTTTCCTTGGCTGCAGACTCATTCTTTGCTGGCTCCTCTACAGGTATCAGCAAGGGAGTAGTGGTATCATCATCGTCGTGATGATCATCCTTTTCTGCAGGCTCCTTCTTGGTAACATTACCAAAGCCTACAATCTCCTCCAACTCCTCAGCATCCAAAGTTTCCTTATCCATCAGGGCAGCTGCAATATCATGCAGTTTGTCAATATTGTCAGAAAGTAAAATACGGCACTCCTCATAAGCAGTAGTAATCAGCTTCCGCACCTCCCGGTCAATATCAGAAGCAACCTCCTCGGAATAATTCCGCTGGTTGTTCAAATCCCGACCAAGGAATACCTGATGATCACTGCTATCACCAAAGGCGATAGGCCCAAGATGCTTGCTCATACCATATTCCATAATCATACTGCGAGCCATCTGAGTAGCCCGTTGAATATCATTCTGAGCACCGGTACTGATTTCCTTCAGTACAACCTCCTCAGCCACACGGCCTGCCAGCAAGGTCTTTAGCTTATCCAAAAGCTCCCCTCTGGTAGCATAGGAGCGATCCTCCTTTGGCAACATCAAGGTATAGCCACCAGCACGGCCACGAGGAATAATCGTAACCTTGTGCACAGGATCTGCATTTGGCAGCAGCATACCTACCAAGGTATGACCACCTTCATGATATGCAGTCAGGCGCTTTTCCTTGTCACTCATAACCTTGGACTTGCGCTCAGGGCCAGCCATAACTCGCTCAATGGAATCCTCCAGCTCGGACATAAAGATGCACTTCTTGTTGCGACGTGCTGCCAGCAAAGCAGCCTCGTTAACCAGGTTACTCAGATCTGCACCAGTAAAGCCCGGTGTTCTCCGTGCCAATACCTCCAAATCCACATTTTTGTCCACTGGCTTGCCCTTGATATGTACCTTCAGAATGGCCAATCTACCCTTTACATCAGGACGATCTACCACAATCTGACGGTCAAAACGACCTGGACGCAGCAAAGCTGGATCAAGAATATCAGGACGGTTGGTAGCAGCAATAATGATAATTCCCTCATTGGCTGCAAAACCATCCATCTCAACCAGCATCTGGTTCAGAGTCTGCTCACGCTCATCATGTCCGCCGCCTAAGCCAGCACCACGCTGACGGCCAACGGCATCAATCTCGTCGATAAAAACAATACAAGGAGCATGCTTCTTGGCCTGATCAAACAAATCACGGACACGGGACGCACCTACACCTACAAACATCTCCACAAAGTCAGAACCACTGATGGAGAAGAATGGTACCCCTGCCTCGCCGGCTACAGCCTTAGCCAACAGGGTTTTACCTGTACCTGGAGGGCCAAACAGCAATACGCCCTTTGGTATCTTGGCCCCTAGCTCATTGTACTTCTTAGGATGCTTCAGGAACTCTACTACCTCTTCCAGTTCCTGCTTGGCCTCATCAGCACCAGCAACATCGGAGAAATGTACCTTCACCTTGTCGCCGCCGCTAACCTTGGCACGACTGCGGCCAAAGGACATCATCTTGCCGCCGCCACCCTGAGTCTGATTCATAAAGAAGAACCACAGGGCTGCCAAAAGTACAATCGGCAACAGAGAAGAAATCAAGCTGGACCACCAAGGTGGTTCCGGCGGATTTTCCGCCTTAATATCAATATTCTTTGCCTGCAGCTTGTCTACCAGATTGTCCTCCTGGTATGGGAAGCCTGGCATAACCGCCTTGAACTCAGTGCCGTCAGACAAGGTACCCTTAATGACATTCTCTACCAGCACTACCTTGGACACCTGTCCATCCTCAACCTGCTTCATGAAATCCGTATAATGCATTTCCTGAACTTTAGGCTGCTGCTGTTGCGAAAAGAAATCAATGGCAGAGATTGCGACAAAAATTATCAGCAAATACAATGCCACATTTTTCATAAACTTATCCAATGGAAAACCTCCTCCCGCAAAGGTTATTTCGCTAAACCTTCACGATTACTAATTATAGCATTATTTTTATATTTCTACAATTAGGAATAAATTTCTCTTTTCAACACGCCAATAACAGGAAGATTGCGATAGTTCTCGGCATAATCCAGGCCATAACCTACCAGGAATTCATCTGGCACCTCGTAACCGCAATAGTCAATATCCACATCTACCTTACGACGGGAAGGCTTGGATAACAGTGCACACAGCTTCAAGCTGGCTGGCTCCCTCTTAGCCAGTTCCACCTTCAGCTGGCTCATGGTAATGCCGGAATCAATAATATCCTCCACCAACAATACATGGCGTCCTTTGATATCTACGCTAAGATCCTTTTTGATGTTCACCTTGCCACTGGTTTCAGTACCATTGCCATAGCTGGAAGCCACCATAAAATCTATGTGCAAAGGAATGCTTATATTTCTGGTCAAATCAGCAAAAAACATTACAGCGCCTTTGAGAATACCCACAACCAGCAAATCCTTGCCCTCGTAGTCCTTGGCTATCTGCTGCCCCAGTTCTCTGCATTTTTCCTTCAATGCTTCCTCATCAAACATTACACTTGCCAAATCCTCTAACATGCCTACATTCTCCTTTAAATTTATTTTACTTCTAGAATAAAATATTTATTTGTTGACTCATTTGCCAAGGCATGAGCAAACCGTCGTTTACCCACCAGCCACAAAATCTCTCCCTGACTGACTGCCAGCCACAGCTCATCCCGCAGTTGACGGGGAACTCTGGCATCAATCAGAAAATCTTTTAGCTTCTTGCTGCCCTGAGACAATCTAACTCTATCCCCCGGCTGGCGATGCCGAAGCTCTATGGGAAATACACATTTATCTGCATCGCCATATATTGCCCCCTCTGGCAATATATCTGGCAAAGCATCTGTCAAATAACCTCTAATCAGCCTGCCATCTGGCAGCTTCAACTCTCCTGGCAAGGACAGATACATGGCGTGTTTATCCTCACAGCTATCCATGTTATCCATTGTAGCATTATTTTCTGAAAATGGAATGGTTTTTTTATAAAAATATATAAATTTATAGGAAATTTCCACCTGCAAACCGTAGGGCAAATCCAATTTGCTACCTGTACGCTCTGTCTCCAGCAGATGCTTTATATCCTCCAACTGTCGGTAGGAAAGCTGTCTATCCTCAGCCAGCTCACCTGCTATTTTTTGCAACAGACGGCCCAGAATGGCTTCCGGCAGTCTTTTCAGCTCCAGACAGCTGCACCTATAACCCTTATTTTCCTGCTGTACCAGCCTGTCCCAGGCTTTTTGTACATTAACCTGCAAAAAATCCTCGTCCTGGGCAGCCAGCTCCGCCAAATGACACAGCCCCTCTGTCAAAGCTGGATTGTATTCCCGCTCCAGCAAAGGCAGCAGCTCCAAGCGAATCCTATTCCGCAGGAACTCCAATTCGTCATTACTGCTGTCATGTCTTGGGGTTAACTCCCTTGTCTGACAATACGCTGTCAGCTGGCTCTTTCTGGCAAAAAGCAGGGGCCGGATAAGGCAGCCCTGACGGCTTCTAATTCCACCTAAACCACGAATGCCGCTGCCCCTTAGCAAGTGCATCAAAAGGGTTTCTGCCTGATCGTCACCATGATGGGCTGTAGCTATATATACTCCCCTCGCCCCCTCTGCCATCAGCTTGTCCCGAAGTCCATAAAGAAAACCATAGCGCATTCTTCTAGCTGCTGTTTCCAAGGATTCATTTTTTTGGCTGGCTTCCAAAGGTACATTGCCAGAACCTAAATAAAAGGCAATTCCCTGCTGACGGCAAAATTCCTGCACAAAGGCTGCATCTCCCAGTGAGTCCTCTCCTCGGATACCATGCTCATAATGTGCTGCAGCTACCTCTATTTGAAGCCTTGCCTTCATCTGCCACAACATATCCAGTAGAGCCAGAGAATCTATACCGCCAGAGCAGGCTACTAGCACCATGCTATGAGGAGACAAAGCGATTTTCTTCTGCCAGTTCTGACAAAATGTCTTTAAAAAATCCATAATTCCCGCCTCAAGTCTCGGAAAAATAAAAAGGAGCACCTAAGAGGCTGCTCCTTTGCATCATCTATCTGTCCTTATCTTCTGCGTCCGCCACCACGACCGCCACGCTTGCTATCAGTCTTGCGGCTGAGATCGGTCAGGCGCTCATCACTATCCTTCAGGAAACGAGACAGCTTATCCTCGAAGGAAGCATTGCTGCCACCGCCAAAACGGCTGTTACTGCGACGGAAATCACCGCCAGATGCACGGAATCCCTCATGACGCATAGGTGCGCCACTCTCACGCTGAGGACGGGCATTGAAGCTTCTCTGCTCCCGCTGCTGTGGCCGTTCCTCCGGCTTCTTCTCCTGAGCCTGCTTTATGGAAAGGGCAATCTTGCCTTTGTCATCCACAGACAAAATCTTAACCTTGACCTTGTCCTGCTCCTTCAGAAAGTCATTAACATCCTTTACATAGACATCTGCTACCTCTGAAATATGCACCAGGCCAACCTTGTTCTCCGGCAGATTAATAAAAGCTCCAAAATTTGTAATGCCGCTAACAACGCCATCAACAATACTTCCAACTTCAATGGACAAAATACTTCTTCCTCCTCAAAAATTAACTTAATCGTCATTATACCCTTATATTGTGCCAAGTGTCAATTATTTATTCTCAGCATAAATATAAGGAATTTCACCTTTGCGGGTCATACCCAGCTCTTCCCGAGCCAATTTTTCTATATAAGCATCATCAGAAAGACTGGCATTCTCTTCCTTTAGCTGCTGGTTTTCCTTCTGAGCCTCCTCTAGGCGCAGACGTGCCTGGTCTATATCACCATTCAGCTGGCTGATAGTCATGGCCTTATCGCCTATTACATATACACCATAAATTAGGACACAAAAAGTCACCAATAACCAGCCCAGGCTAAGGCCTCCAATTTTTTGTTTTTTAGGATTTTTTACTCTACCGTCTTGCACTTGCTTTTCTCCTATTTTTCACTCCACTGATAATAATCTGTAGAAGCAATCTGTCTATACAGAGAATCACATTCATCACAATGAAATCTTGCCACTGTATCCGAAAAATCTGCCCGTCCATTAACTATCTTAGCAGTCTCTGGTTCCAGATATTTCATTTTGGCGCCACAACGAGGACATTCTGCCTGATTGTTGGCATCCCGTTTTAGCTGTACCGGGGCAATATCTCCTGTTTTCTTTACGTTTTTTCTTTGATTTTTTTTATTATTATCACCATTCTGTTTTTTAGCTAAGGATATATCCTCCTCCGTAGCCTTAAAGACATCAAAATAACCTGTATGCAGAAGCTCTCGATAAAATTTGCCACATTTTGTGCAAACAAACTTAGGCTTTATATTATCATAGTCTACCTTGCCAGCAACAACCCGTATCTGACCTCCCGGCAAATAAACCAAGTCTCCATTACATTCTGGACAAATGCATATACCGTCTTTTCTTTTCTTCAATTTACTTACTGTCAATCCGAATCACTCCAATACCCCTAATTGGATAAATCCATATTTTCCTTGATGATTTCTACTATTTCCTTTACAGCTTCCGGCTTTCTAGCTATTCTGGCAGCATCTACCATAGTTGCCAACTTTTCTCTATCTCCCAAAAGCTGTCTTAGTATATAGGCCACATTATCACCTGCGTGAAGCCAAATAGCCACACCACAGCCTGACATATATCTGGCATTATCCGTCTCCGGCCCTGGAATAGGCTCATGCAAAAGCATAGGCAGCCCCAAGGACATAGCCTCTGTCAAGGTCAAGGCTCCCGGCTTGGTCAGCAGTACATCTGCTGCCCCCATAAGCTGATGAATCTTGTCTGTGTAACCATAAACAATAATTTTATGATGGGAATGCTGTCTAGCTGCTTCTACCCTACGCAGAAGCTCCTTGTTCCGTCCAGTTACCACCACCAGCTGCAAAGACTCTCCTATGGTCTCCAACTGCTCCAGAGCCAAGCCAATACGGCCCAGGCCCAGGCCCCCCCCCATCATAAGCACCACAGGCTTCTCCAGGGCCAGATTTAGTTTCTGACGACACTGAGCCTTGTCCAGCTCATGCTGAAAGCATTGGGCTACAGGTATACCAGTAACATGTATGGTGCTCTGGTTAATACCATCTGCTATGAGCTGTTTTTCCATAAAATCACAGCCTACAAAATACAAATCCATATGAGGACAAATCCACATCTGGTGCACTGAGTAATCTGTAATCACCGCTGCTGATAAAAACCCTCGGCGCCATCTTTCACTTAGATGTGAAACCGCCTCTGCGGGAAAAGGATGGGTACAGATTATTACATCGGGTTCATATCTACGCAGCAAATTCTTGATGGAAATCGACATGGCATAGGCCATAAGCAGCTGAATAAAGCCACCCTTTCTCTTGCCCGCTGTAAACTGATACATAAACTCATAGAGATTGGGCACCATAGCCAGCATTTTCAGATAACAGCCTTTCATCAAAGCATTGACAGCAGATGTATGCCAGCTCATAAAATCAACTATGTCCAAGCGAGCATGAGGAAAGGATTTTCTGACACCTTCAGCTATAGCTCCTGCTGCTTTTTCGTGGCCAGAGCCAACTGACGCTGTAATTATCAAAAATTTCTTTCCCATAACCTCACCTCGAATCCCTTACTGTTAATTTTAGCACATAAGGAACTTATATATCAACAACCATCTTGTATATTCCCGTATATTTTATTAAGTTAGGCCTCCATCAACGCTCCATAAAGCACCATTAACAAAGGAAGCCTTGCTGCCAGCCAAAAAATAAACAATCTCTGCCACCTCATCCACGGTGGCAATTCTGCCTAGAGGATAAACGGAAGCCATTTCCTGCAAAGCCGCCTGCCTATCCGGATATTGCTTGAGCTGAGCCTCTGTCAGTGGTGTCAGCACATCTCCCGGACACACCGCATTGATTCGTATGCCATAGGGACCCAGCTCCAAAGCCATAGCCTTGGTAAACATATTGACACCTCCCTTGGAGGCACAATAGCTGCTGCAAAGCATATTGCCATGCAGTCCCGCATCAGAGGAGATATTAACAATGTTGCCTGACCCTTGCTTTTTCATCTGCAGCACAGCATACTTTGTCATAAAGACAGTTCCTTTGAGGTTTATGCCTAGCATAACATCAAAGTCCTCCTCAGTAACATCCTCCAAAGCCTTTTCAAAATACCTGCCTGCGGAATTAATCAGCACATCCAAAGAACCGCCCCATTGCACCGTCTGAGCCACAGCTTTGTCACAATCCTCCGTCTTGGAAACATCCCCCTGTATATAAAGTATTTTGACCTGGGGATAGGCCTGCTGCAGTGACTCTGCCACCTGCTGGCCCTTGATTGCATCCCGGCCCAAAATTGCCACCTGATAGCCTCCTGCGGCAAAAAGCTCTGCTGACCTTTTGCCAATTCCAGATGTACCTCCGCTAATTAACACTACCTGTCCCATATAGGCCTCCATAAATCCTTTAATTTATCCAATTTAGTCTACAGCTATTTCTGCAACCTAGTCAATTTCTTTTAACGCAAATTCCTTTGCGCCAAAAAGAAATTATATACAGCCTCTGCTGCCGGACGATTCATACCATCCAAGCCTGCCATTTCCTCCACAGAGGCTTCCTTGATTTTTTCCAGCTCTCCATAGTGTTCATAGAGAAGCTGCCTTCTTTTTGGTCCAATTCCCTCAATATGGTCTAGTACCGACACCATATTGCGCTTGCCTCGCAACCTGCGATGGTAGGTAATGGCAAATCTATGAGCCTCATCTCTTATCCGCTGTATTAGGAAAAGAGCCTGACTATCCCTGGGAAGAATCACCGGCTCTGATTCTCCCTCCCGAAAGACTTCCTCTTCCCTTTTGGCCAAGCCTACCACAGGCACCAAAAGATGCCCTGCTCCCCGAATAATCTCCAGAGCAGAGCTTAGCTGTCCTTTGCCGCCATCAATAACAATCAAATCAGGCATTTCTGCATCAGGGGCACCATAACGCCTGGTGGTAACCTCCCGCATGGATTTGAAATCATCAGGCTTACCCTCAGCACTGCGAATTTTGAAACGGCGGTAATCGGATTTTTTGGCTACGCCCCCTTCAAAAACCACCATAGAGGCCACAGTTTCTGAGCCTTGCATATGGGATATATCAAAGCACTCCATGCGATAGGGAGCCTTCTTCAAGCCAAGATAGTGGCCCAGCTCCTCCACTGCCCCTGTAGTCTGGTCATAAACCCGCTGTAGGCGGTTCACACCTTCTTCTCTTTCACGGCGAATAATCCCCTGCTGCATCTTGGCCAGTTTTTGGACAGCCTGCAACTGATCCCGCAGGCGGGCAGCCTGCTCAAATTTCAGTGCCTCCGCCGCTTCCTCCATTTGCTGCTTCAAATCCGTTTCAACCTGTCTGGTTTTTCCCTCCAGAAACAGGCAGACCTTGCCGATCATAGCTCTGTATTCCTCTGTGTCCACCTGACCAATGCAGGGCGCCAGACAGCCCTTGATATGGTACTCCAAGCAGGACTGCCCCTCCTTCAAATGCCGACAGATACGAAAATGAAACATCTTCTTCAAAAGCCGCAAGCATCTATGCAAGGCCGTGGCATCTGTATAAGGCCCAAAATACCTGGCTCCATCCTCCAACACCTTGCGGGTAATAAAAACCCGAGGATATTGCTCCTGTACCGTAACCTTCAAATAGGGGTACATCTTATCGTCTTTGAGACTGATATTGTATTTGGGACGATATTTCTTGATAAGGTTGCACTCCAAAATCAGAGCCTCTACCTCAGAGCCCGTAATGATGATCTCAAAATCCTCAATCCGCTCCACCATTGCCCTAACCTTGGGAGCATGCTGGTGATTGTTCTGAAAATACTGCCGTACCCGATTTTTGAGAATAACAGCCTTGCCAACATAAATAATAACGCCAGCCTTGTCCTTCATCAAATAGACTCCCGGCCGCTCCGGCAGAAGCTGTAATTTTTCCGCAATAACCTCATTCATAATATCTTCCTGTTCTAAACCTTTAATATTTTTCGACTTCTAAAAAACCACCAGGCAGAAATTATCCTGTCTGGTGGTTTTATACATTTAAGTGTTCAAAAGCAGAGCTTTAGTTTTATTTTCCTGTTCTGCCTCTTTTGGTCATAGGAATGCCAGCTTTGCACAGTGGGCATTCTTCTGGCTTGTAGGTCTGTACATCCATATGGAGCAATGCAGTGCTTGGTACATCCCCGAAGGTTGCCTTGCCGCCGCTGCGGTCTACCAGCATGCTAACAGCTACAGGAATACCGCCATGCTCCTTGACAACATCAATTACCTCACGAATGGAGCCGCCAGTGGTAACAATATCCTCTACAATCAGGACACGCTCACCCTCATGGAGAGTGAAACCACGACGAAAAGTCATCTTGCCGTTTTCTCTCTCAGTGAAGATAGCACGAGTACCCAGAGCCTTACCAGTCTCATGAGCCAGCAGAATACCGCCGGTTACAGGGCCTACTACAGTCTCAATATTAGCATCCTTGAACTTCTCAGCCATTGCACGGCACAGCTTCTCAGTATATACAGGCTTCTGCAATACATTGAACTTCTCTACATAACGTGGGCTGTGCAAACCAGAGGTCAGCAGAAAATGCCCCTCCATAATAGCGCTGGTTTCAATCAGCAGATCCTCAACCTCTTTTTCTGTCATAGCGTCACTCATTTTACACTCTCCATTTCCTTCAAAATCATCTCCGCTGCTGCCCTTGGATTCTCAGCTGCCCTAATCGGACGGCCAATAACCAGATGGCTGGCACCATTGCTCAATGCCGCTGCTGGAGTAGCAATACGACTCTGATCATCCACACTAGCTCCTGCTGGACGTACACCAGGCGTAATAATCAGGAATTCTGGACCACAAGCCTCTCGAATAGCCGCCGCCTCCTGAGGAGAAGCCACCACACCATCCATACCAGCAGATTTAGCCAGCTTGGCCAAACGAACTACCTGCTCACGGATAGTACACTGCATGCCCAAGCCCTGCCAATCAGCTTCATTAATGCTAGTAAGAATGGTTACAGCAATCAGCTTAGGACATGGCACTCCCTTTTCCTCGGCCAATGCGTGCAGCTTGTCTACAGCAGTTTTCATCATGGTATAACCGCCAGAAGCATGTACATTCAACATATCTGCTCCCTGGAACATCAAAGAACACAAGCCCTCTGCCACAGTATTCGGAATATCATGAAGCTTCAAATCCAAAAATACCTTCTTATTCTGCTTCTTCAGAAAAGGCACCACATCATGACCTGCACTATAGAACAGCTCCATGCCAACCTTGTAGAAGCTAACACTATCGCCCAAACTATCCACAAGCGCAGTAACATCATCTATATTGTGAAAGTCCAACGCAACAATCAAACGATCATCAGCCATTTTAACCTCCATATTTTGCAGGGGCCCTGCCCTTACTTTGACCAAAGCCCCTACATCATCTTTTTATTTTTTAAGCCAGCTCGTCGCCACCGCCTACATAATCCTGAATAGCCAGGCTGTAGACCAAACGACGCTCCCGCATAAAGGACAGAACTCTCAAAACCTCCCAGGCAGTATCCAGAGAAGTGAGACAAGGAATGGCATGCTCAACAGTAGCACGACGAATCTTGAAACCATCGTTAGCAACATTCTTACCCTGATTCTGAGTCATGGTATTAATAACCATATGAATGGAGCCCTTCTTAATCATCTGGATAATATCTGCACTGCGCTCATGCATCTTGCCAACAACCTCGGCATCAATGCCCATTTCCTGAATAGCCTTGGCACTACCGGAAGTAGCTACCAGCTTAAAGCCCAGCTCAGAGAAAGCCTTGGCCAGCTGCTTCATCTCTTCCTTGTCCTTGTTGGCCACAGTAAAGAGGATACAGCCATTGAGCGGAATGTTCATACCTGCACCAGTAATAGCCTTGTAAAGGGCACGAGCATAGTGATAATCAATACCCATTACCTCACCGGTGGACTTCATCTCAGGCCCAAGGGAAATATCTACATCAGCCATCTTGTTAAAGGAGAATACTGGTGCCTTTACAGCCACATAAGGCTTTGGTGGTACCAAGCCGGAATGGAAGCCCAGCTCCTTCAGAGATGCGCCAAGAGCAACCTGGGTTGCCACATCCACCATCTGTACATCAGTAACCTTGCTCAGGAATGGTACAGTTCTGGAGGAACGTGGATTTACCTCGATAACATAAACTTCATCATTTACTACAACGTACTGAATGTTCATCAAACCCTTAACATGCAGGCCTACAGCCAGACGCTTGGTATAGTCAATGATGGTATAAATAACCTTGGAGGACAAGGTCTGTGGTGGATATACAGCAATAGAGTCACCAGAATGTACGCCAGCTCTCTCTACATGCTCCATAATACCAGGAATAACCACATCAATGCCATCGGAGATAGCATCTACCTCTACCTCAGTACCCTGCATATAGCGGTCTACCAAAACAGGATGATCTGGAGTTACCTGTACAGCTCTGCCCATGTAATCTCTCAGCTCGTCCTCATTGTAAACGATTTCCATAGCACGGCCGCCCAGTACATAGGAAGGACGCACCATAACAGGATAGCCAATATCTGCTGCGCCGGAGATAGCCTCCTCTTGGCTGGTAACAGAAATTCCTTTTGGACGAGGAATATGAGCCTGAGTCAATACCTCATCAAAACGCTCTCTATCCTCTGCCCGGTCAATATCATCTACAGAAGTACCAAATACCTTGACACCAGCCTTGGAAAGAGCTCCGGCCAAATTGATGGCAGTCTGGCCACCAAACTGAACGATAACACCCTCTGGCTTTTCCTTGTCGATAATGTTCAGTACATCCTCAGCAGTCAAAGGCTCAAAGTACAGTCTATCAGAAATATCAAAATCTGTGGATACGGTTTCTGGGTTGTTGTTGACAATAATCGCCTCAATACCCATATCCCGCAGTGCCCATACGGAATGAACAGAGCAATAGTCAAACTCTACACCCTGACCGATACGGATAGGACCAGAGCCAAGAACCATTACCTTGCGGCGCTTGCTGGAGGTATCCACCTCATCTTCCTGAGCATGGAAGGTAGAGTAATAATATGGCGTAGCCGCCTCAAACTCAGCAGCACAGGTATCTACCATCTTGTAGCATGGCAGAATATTCATGGTCTTGCGAAGGGTACGGATTTCATCTGGAGTCTTGCCAGCCACCTCAGCGATGGAACGATCTGCCAAACCAGCATCCTTGGCCTTCAGCATCAGTCTTGGAGTAATAACCCCTTCCTTCAGCTCATTCTCCACATCGGTAATATGCTTAATCTTCCGCAGGAACCACTTGTCAATCTTGGTGATATTGTGAATCTCATCCACAGTGCAGATATCGCGGCGGAGAGCCTCAGCTACTACGAAGATACGCTCATCATTGCAACGGGACAGATGCTTGATAACCTTATCGTCATTCCAACCATCCATCTTGTCCATATGGAGACGATGTACGCCGATTTCCAGAGAACGAACAGCCTTCAGAATAGCTCCCTCGAAATTTCTGTCAATGGACATAACCTCACCAGTAGCCTTCATCTGAGTGCCCAAGGTCTTGTCGGCATAAACGAATTTATCAAATGGCCATCTTGGGAACTTAACTACACAGTAGTCCAAAGCAGGCTCGAAGCAAGCCTTGGTTTTCTGAGTAACCGCATTGGTAATCTCGTCCAAGCTATAGCCAATGGCAATCTTGGCAGAAACCTTGGCAATAGGATAACCGGTAGCCTTGGAAGCCAAAGCAGAGGAACGGCTTACACGAGGATTTACCTCAATAACGTAATACTGGTTGCTATTAGGATCTAAGGCATACTGAGCATTACAGCCACCCTCGATACCCAGCTCACGAATAATGCGGATGGAAGCACTACGCAGCATCTGATATTCGTGGTCAGTCAAGGTCTGAGATGGAGCTACTACAATGGAGTCACCAGTATGAACGCCTACAGGATCAAAATTCTCCATGTTGCAGACAGTAATACAGTTGTCATTACCATCACGCATTACTTCATACTCGATTTCCTTCCAGCCAGCTACACTGCGCTCAATGAGAACCTGACCAATCATGGAATACTTCAAGCCCTTGATAACAATATCAATCAGCTCGTCCTCGCTTTCGGCAATACCGCCGCCAGTACCACCCATAGTATAAGCAGGACGTACAATCAATGGATAGCCGATTTCATGGGCAAAAGCCACAGCAGAAGCCACATCCTCTACAATGGTAGACTCAGGAATAGGCTCACCCAGCTTGTTCATGGTTTCTTTGAACAGCTCTCTATCCTCTGCCCGCTCAATAGCCTCCAGAGAAGTACCCAAAAGCTCAACATCATATTTCTCCAAAATGCCCTGCTCAGACAGCTTAACAGCTAGATTCAAACCAGCCTGACCGCCCAAGGTAGCCAGCAGGCCATCAGGACGTTCCTTGCTGATAATCTCCTCCAAAAACTCCACAGTCAGAGGCTCAATATATACACGATCCGCCATATGAGTATCAGTCATAATGGTAGCAGGATTGCTATTTACCAATACAACCTCCAGGCCTTCCTCCTTGAGGGCACGGCAAGCCTGAGAACCTGCATAGTCAAACTCTGCTGCCTGACCGATAATAATAGGGCCGGAGCCAATAACTAAAACCTTTTTGATATTTTCCTTCTTTGGCACTGATTACTCCCCCTTCTTGCTGCCTGTAAGCATGGTCCAGAACTGATCAAACAAATACATATTGTCATCAGGTCCAGGAGATGCCTCAGGATGATACTGCACACAGAACAGAGGCAGAGTCTTATGACGCAGGCCCTCTACAGTGCCATCATTAACATTGATATGAGTAACCTCCAATGGCAGATCCTTCAGGGATTCCTCATCTACAGCATAGCCATGATTCTGGGAAGAAATATGTACTCTGCCATTCAGCAGATTCTTAACAGGCTGATTGGAACCGCGATGACCGAATTTCAGCTTGTAGGTATTGGCACCCAGAGCCAAAGAAATCAGCTGATGACCAAGGCAGATACCAAACATTGGCTTCTTGCCAATCAGCTTCTTTACCTCAGCAATAACCTCTGGTACATCCTTTGGATCGCCAGGGCCATTAGACAGGAAGATTCCGTCTGGATTCATAGCCAGAACCTCCTCAGCAGAGGTATGGGCAGGTACTATAGTAAGATTACAGCCAAGATTGTGCAGGGAATTCAGGATATTCTGCTTGATGCCAAAATCCATAACCACTACATCAGGGCCATCATTTTCCATCTTATATACCTCAGGGGTAGTAACCTCCTGAACAACTTCCTTCTTGATAGGCACAGCAAAGAGCTCATCAATTTCAGTCTTGGTAGCATCCTCTGGTACAATAATACCCTTCATGCAGCCTACGGAACGAATCCGACGGGTTACAGCACGAGTATCCACATTGTACAGACAAGGTACACCCTGACGAGTCAGGAAATCAGCCAGCTCGCTCTGCAGCTGCCAGTTGCTGCCCTCATCACACAGCTCTCCAATAACAAAGCCGTTGACAAAGGAGCGACGGGACTGCATGAACTTCTCAGCCACGCCATAGTTACCAATCAGTGGAAAGGTCAAAGTAACAATCTGACGGCAGTAGGAAGGATCTGTCAAAATCTCCTGATAGCCAGTCATACCAGTATTGAAAACTACCTCGCCAGTAGCCTTGATATTATTTAACAAAGTGCCAGTAAAAACACTTCCATCTTCTAAAATAAGCTTGCCTTTCAAAATTACACCTCCGAATTATGCCAGAATCTCTCCATCCTTCATAACCATTTTGCCATCAACAAAGGTCATAACAGGACGGCCCTTCAGCTTGCGGCCCACAAATGGAGAATGGGAGCCCTTGGTATAGAACTTCTTGGCATCCACAGTCCACTCCAGCTCAGGATCTATAACGGTAATATCTGCTGGCATACCCTCTGCCAGGCTGCCTGCCTCAATGCCAAAGATTCTGGCAGGAGCAGCAGTCATGCGCTCAATCATGGTAGCCACATCCAGCTTGCCAGTGTGAACCAAATCAGTCATCATAACGCCAACGGCAGTTTCCAGACCTGGGAAGCCGCTAGGAGCATACATATACTCTCTATCCTTTTCCTCCTGAGCATGAGGGGAATGATCAGTAACGATACAGTCAATAGTGCCATCCTTCAGGCCCTCCAGCACTGCGTCTACATCCTTCTGCTCTCTCAAAGGAGGATTAATCTTAGTGGAGCTATCGAAAAGCTCTACGCAATCATCAGTCATGGTCATATGCTGTGGGGTAGCCTCAGCAGTTACCTTAACACCTCTTGCCTTGGCCTGACGCACAATATCCACAGCCCGGGCAGAGCTGATGTGAGCTACATGAACCTTGGCATCAGCATACTCTGCCAGCATAATATCTCTTGCTACAGCAATATCCTCTGCCACAGTAGGACGGCCCTTCATGCCCAGCATGGCAGAACGATGACTTTCGTTCATTACGCCTTCCTCAACCAGAGAAGGCTCCTCATCGTGGTTAATAATAACCTTATCGAAGGTGCGGAGATAATCATAGCAGTTCAACAGAACCTTGGCAGATTTGGTAAAGTGACCATCATCGGAGAAAGCAATGGCTCCAGCCTCTGTCATATCTCCTACCTCAGCCATTTCCTCACCCTTCTGACCCTTGGTTACGGCACCAATAATCTCAATATGTACTACAGCATCCTCTTCAGCCCGCTTCTGCATAGCCTTAACCAGAGCTGCTGTATCAATAACAGGATTGGTATTTGGCATGGTAGCTACTCTGGTATATCCGCCAGCAGCTGCTGCCTTGGAGCCGGAAGCAAAATCCTCCTTGGCCTCCTGACCTGGTTCTCTCAGATGAACATGCATGTCAATCAGTCCTGGAGAAACAATTTTGCCTGCAGCCTCCACAACCTGAGCACCCTCAGCCTGTAGATTTTCACCTACAGCAGCGATTTTGCCATCCTCTACCAGAACATCTGCAATCTTGTCTATAGCATTGGCTGGATCTATAACCCGGCCACCTTTAATCAATGTTTTCATACTTCCTTACCTCCAGTCAGTGCATGAGTCAGAATTGCCATACGAACAGCAACACCATTCTGTACCTGCTCCTGAATTGCGGAATTTGGCCCATAAGCTACAAAAGGAGAAATCTCCAAGCCCTTATTCATTGGACCAGGATGGAGAATCAACACATCCTTCTTAGCCAGCTGCAGACGGGCATCATTAATGCCGAATATACGGGCATATTCTCTAGGAGATGGGAACAAGCCGGACTTCTGACGTTCCAGCTGAATACGCAAAACATTGATTACATCAGCGTTCTTGATAGCATCCTCTACGCGGTCATGGACATAGATGCCATCCTCCTCAAAGAGATAACGAGGCATCAAGGTCTTTGGGCCAGCCAAATGCACCTCAATACCCATCTTCCGCATGCCCTGAATATCAGAACGAGCCACGCGGCTATGGCTAATATCACCTAGAATTGCTGCCTTCAGTCCCTGGAAGCGGCCTTTCTTTTCCATAATGGTGAAAAGATTTAACAGGCCCTGAGAAGGATGGGCATGAGCACCATCACCAGCATTAATAATTACAGGACTAACCACCTTGGACGCATATTCTGCAGCACCCTCTGCCTTGTGACGCATAACGATTGCATCTACACCCATGGCCTCCACAGTGTACAGGGTATCTCTCAGGCTTTCTCCCTTGACAATGCTGCTGGTGCCAGCGGTAATGTTCACCACATCAGCTCCAAGATATTTGCCTGCCAGCTCGAAAGAGGAACGGGTTCTGGTACTTGGCTCGTAGAACAAAGTCACAATAGACTTGCCCCGCAAGGCTGGTACCTTCTTGATATCACGATGAATGATATTTTTCATTTCCTTGGCTGTTTCCAGAATCATCTGGATTTCATCAGCAGAAAAGTCGGCCAAAGCCAGAACATCCCTGCCTCTGAGAGACATGCTGTTTTTTCCCAAAGCAATCACTCCTTTTTATTTCTTATCCTGCCATATAGCACAGATTTTCCAATGACCTAAAAAAGAAAAAGGCTTTCCTGTACCCATCAAGGCACAAGAAAGCCATAGCTTTTACATACACAAAAATACAAGCTTCCTTTATCAGCCTCACAGGACCAATTTCAAAGGCCATATTCACTTTCACAGAACATTGTAGCATAGGCATATGCAAAAGTCAAAAGAAGTTTCCTTCAATTTCATGGTTTTCACTGGCTTATTCTGAAACATTTTCCCGCTTATCTATCAAAGCTAGCTTCGCATTTCGACTGAGCTTTTTTATAGCACATTCCCGCTTCATGGCTTCCTGCTTGGTAGCAAAAGCTTCGTAATAGACCAGCTTTACTGGCAAACGGCCTCTGGTACATTTGCTGGCCTTGCCTGCATTGTGCGTAGCCAGCCTATGGGCCAAATCCACTGTATAGCCTGTGTACAAGCTGCCATCATTACATTCCAAAATATAAGTATAGGCACCGGCCCCCTTAACAGGAACCGGTGCCATAGCTTTAGCCATTATTCAGCATCCTTAATAGTAATTTTGTTAATAACTACATCATGTACAGGACGATCCTGGGGACCAGTCTTAACATGACCAATCTCACGAACAACCTCTATACCCTTAACAACTTTGCCAAATACAGTATGATGGCCATCCAGCCAAGGAGTAGCCGCCAAGGTAATAAAGAACTGAGAACCGCCAGTGTGAGGACGGCCGGTATTGGCCATAGACAGAATACCCTCGCTTTCATGAGTCAGCTCTGGAGTAAATTCATCCTCAATGGTATAGCCTGGGCCGCCCATGCCAGTACCAGTAGGATCTCCACCCTGAATCATGAACCCATCAATAATGCGATGGAAAATTACTCCATCATAGAAGCCTTCCTGAGCCAAGTCAATGAAATTCTTGGTGGTAATAGGAGTCTTGTCCTCAAACAACTCAATCTCAAACTCCCCCATGTTGGTATCAAAAACTGCGATACGATTTGCCACTTTACTCTCTCCTTCTTCCTTCTTGAAATCCCAAAATGAACCTGCTGCACAGGCAGTGGTCATAAAAACCAGCGCCAGTGTAAGGCACATAACAATTTTCTTCATTTATGCTGCCTCACTTTCGCTGAGTTACAAACTTGATAAACTCATGAACCTCAGCCTCGGTTTTCAGCTTAACAGTATAACACTGATTGCCCATCTGAGGCACCATCATCTCCGGCATTCTCTCAGCCATAACAATAGCATTACCATATTTATTGCTGATTTCCTCTGGGGAATGAACATAGCTGAACTGATCTCTCCGACCAGCATAAACGCAGAAATAATCCTCATGGGCATCTGCCTGAACCCTGCGATTATCAGTTACCATATCCGCCCAAATCTGATAAACATCCATGCTATGGGCATAATTCATCATATCCGGCGTATATCCACCAGCAGGACGCATATTTACCTCTAAGCCAACAAAATCCCCAGCCTTGCCTAGGCCTTCCTTGTCATGCTCCAACTGGAAAAATTCCAGATGAACAAAACGACTTTTAACATCAAAAGCCTTAACAGTAGCTCTACCAGCTTCCCGCAGGGCTTCCGGTACATCTGCTCGAACGAAGTAGGCCAAATCCAGCTTATCTGTTACAATATTCATAATAGACGGCGGCCACTCTGTACAGGACTCCATCAAAGGCACAGATTTGTTATCCAGAATAGCATCATAGGAAAAAATCTTTCCCTGCACAAATTCTTCCATAACATAAGGCACCTGTGGATAATTAGCAAAGAACCCTACCAGCTCATCATCATTCTTCAACTTATAGGTATCATTAGCGCCAACCCCTACATCAGGCTTGACGATCACTGGATAGCCAACCTGATTCACAAATTCTCTAGCCGCCTCCAGGGTAGATACCATATGCAGTCTAGCCGTAGGAATCCCAGCTTTTTTGTAATATTCCTTCATAGAAGATTTTTTCTTGATACGGCCAATATCTGCATACTGCTCTCCTGTAGTAATATGGAAGTCAGTTCTCAATCTGGCATCCTGCTCCAACCAAAACTCATTGTTGGACTCCAGCCAGTCAATCTTGCCGTATTTGAAGGAAAAGAAAGCTACGGCCTTGAATACCTGCTCATAATCCTTCATATCCTGCACATAATAATATTCCGTCAGAGAATCCCGAACATTATCCTCCAAACCATCATAAGGACAATCTCCAATCCCCAGAACATTTACTCCGTTCCGTTTCAGCCTGTTGGCAAATAACCAATAGGTGCGGGGAAAATGCGGTGAAATAAATACAAAATTCATGTTTTTTCCTTCCTGGTTTACGCTACCATTACGCTTCTACCCTTAATCTTCCAATAAATATGGCAAAAAATAACGCATCTGCTTTTTCCACCAGGGCCAGTCATGCTCCACATCGTAGCCCCAGAAATCACACCAGGCACCAATGCCCTTAGCCTGGAAAATATCCCTGAGAATAGCTGTTGTACGCCGTCCTTCATCCTCCCAAGGTCCCTGTCCCACGCAGAAAATAGGCTTCCGCTGATTATACAAGCCAATATACCAATGGTCTGTGGGCAGATTCTCCATAAAATGTACCGGAGAATTGCGATACAGCACATCATTCATCCAGCCATCAAAGAAATATTTGGCATCATAGGCCCCGGACAAAGCCAAACAGCCCCCGAACAAATCAGGCCGACGCAAGAAAACAATGGCTGCATGGGTTGCGCCTAAGCTGCAGCCAAAAGCCACAGGCATCTTGCCACTATGATTGCGGGAATAAATACAAGGCAATACTTCCTCCACAATATAGTGATAGTACTGCTCCTGCCGCCAGGCTCTCCAGCCCTTATCCCCATGGACATCAGACCAGCTCTCCACATCCACTGTATCTACCACATACAGCTGAATAGCACCGCTCTCAATAAAGTCGGCAATATTATCCAAAAAGCCATAGCCTTCGTAATTATAACAATCTCCATTCTGACATGGAAACGCCACCAAGGGCAAACCATCATGGCCATATACCCTGATGTTCATTTCTCGCTCCAAATGATGGCTGTAGTGATGAATATGCTCTACGTTCATTGTATCTCCTCACTAATTGACATATCGACCACGACTAAAGCCGTAGTTTTACAACAAATTTGAAAAAATTAAGAAGTGATAAACCATAATGATTAATCACTTCTTTTAGAATAGCAAAACTATATAAATCTGTCAATTACGTGGCAACTCTGCCAGCCCATTCTCTGCACAAAGGAAACCATAATCCAGCAAAGCAGCAGAATCAGAGAATCTGGTATCCATATCAGAGGACTTCAGCACTACACACAAAAGCTCCCTGCCATTGCGACTGGCTGCCGAAACCAAACAGCCTCCTGCTGCATTGGTATAACCCGTCTTGACACCAATACAGCCAGGATAAGTCTCCAAAAGCTTATTTGTATTCTCTGCCTCGTAGGTGTTGCCTGGATTCTCCCAATCCGGCATTATAATTCTTGGACTGGCTACAACCCGTCTGAACATTTCATTTTTCATGGCATAGGCTGCCACCTTAGCAATATCTCTAGCTGTGGAATAATGATTTTCATCAGGCATACCATTGCAATTCACGAAATGGGTGCCACTCATGCCAAGTTCCTGAGCCTTTTGATTCATCATAGCGGCAAAGCCAGCCTCACTGCCTCCTATAGTCTCCCCCAAGGCAGTAGCAGCACCGTTATCAGACTCCAGCAGCATCAATTCCAGCATTTCAAATTCCCGCATGGACTGACCTGCCCACAAACCAGTGCTTTCCACCCAGGCCGCATGAGAGCTGACTGTAACATTCTGATTGTAATCACCATTTTCCAGTGTCAGAATACCAGTCATAATCTTGGTGGTGCTGGCAGGATAACGGCGGTCATCCGCCCCTTTTGCATAGATAATACCACCTGTAGCCATATCCACTACTATAGCGGAAGGCGCCGTAATCGACGGTGCATCAGGCAATACCCTTTCGCCTGCCGCCACGCCGCAATCCGGCATCATCAGTCGGCAGGCAATAGCCACCATAACCACCAAGCGTGCAATACCGAAAGGACTCAGTAATCTTCTATACTTAGCAACTGAGTTAAGAGAAACCATTATTTAACCTCCAAAGGAATAAACTTAAAAGAATCTACATCTACCAAACCTCTATCTGTCAGCTTCAGGGATGGTATAACTGGCAGACTAAGGAAAGCAAGAGTCAGGAATGGGGAATAAAACTCCGGTACTCCCATCTCTCTAGCCAAGGCAATCATATCTGCCTGCTGCTTGGCCACCATCAACGCAGGCTCATTGGTCATCAAACCTCCTACCGGCAAGGGCAGAGCACCACGAATCTGACCATTCTCAGCAATACAGATACCGCCGCCAATACGCTGCAACTCTTGCACAGCCGCCAGCATATCCTCATCATTGGTGCCGATAACAATCAGATTGTGAGAATCGTGGCCCACTGTAGAGGCCAAGGCTCCCCGTTTCAGGCCAAAGCCCTTCACCAGTCCCAGGCCTATATTGCCAGTGGCATGATGTCTTTCCAGTACAGCCAGCTTGAGAATATCATTTTCCACATCGCTAACAGCACAGCCATCCACCCGTTTTACTGACAAAGCAGCCTTGTTGGTAACAATCTGATAAGGCACCAGGCCTATAACATTGGCCATCTCCGTCTTGAGAGGCAGGCGGAAGCTCTCCACTGTTACGGGAGCCAGATTAACTGTATGCTCCAAGGAACTGCTGTCACAGTTCCTGCCCTCCTGCAGCAGCCGGCCATTATCCACAGCCAACCGGCCATCCTTATAAACCTGCCGTGGCTTCCACTCATCCAGATTGTCAAATACCAGCAAATCTGCCCTGCGCCCCGGCAAGATAGCACCTGCATCCTTGATACCATAGTGGCGGGCTGCATTGATAGTAGCAATCTGCAAGGCATTGGCTACGCTAACGCCCTCTTCAATAGCAGTTTTTACCATGTAATTGATATACCCGCTATCCAAAAGCTCTGCTGGAATCTTGTCATCTGCACAGAACATAAAATAAGGGGCTGTATCAGGATTTACGGTTGGCAAAAGGCTTCTCATGTTCTTTGCTGCCGTACCCTCCCGCAGCATAACCTTAATACCTGCCCGCAGTCTATCCAAGGCCTGTTCCTTGCTAATACACTCATGATCCGTAGTGATACCTGCCGCCGCATAACCCATAAGCTGGCTGCTGGTTAACCCAGGAGCGTGACCATCAATGCGGCCCTTGCCAGCCATCTCCAGCTTGGCCATAACATTTTCATCCTGCTGCAATACTCCCGGAGCATTCATTACCTCCGCCAAGCCCAGCACTCTAGGATGCTCCATGAATGGCTCTAAATCCTCTGCCAACAGCACTGCCCCGGAATCCTCAAAATCCGTAGCAGGAACACAGGATGGCAGCATAAAGTACACATTCAAAGGAAGCTGTTCCGTGGCATCCAGCATGTACTGAATGCCCTTAGCACCGCATACATTGGCAATCTCATGGGGATCTGTCACGATGGTGGTAACACCACATGGCAGCGCCGCCTTGGCAAACTGATAAGGTGTCAACATGGAGCTTTCAATATGTACATGGGCATCTATAAATCCCGGCGTAATATATCTGCCCTCCATATCTATTTCTTCAATGCCAAAATAGGAGCCAGTACCGGCAATATAGCCATCGGCAATGGCTATATCACACAAAATAAATTCTCCCGTATATACATGGAACACCTCGGCATTTTTTAACACTAAATCTGCCGGCTCCAAGCCCTGAGCCACTCTTATCAAGTGTTTTTTATTCAAGAAATTACACCCGCCTTCCTTTTGTCAATCCCCTACATCCTATCTAAATCAAATTCCTACTGTTACGTGGTCATTAACCTGGTACCTAGCCCACCATTCTCCATGGCTGTTAAATCCCCCGGACAGTCCGTCATCATCCTGGTCATTCTCCAACTCTGTAGGAAACTCCCCCATATCATATTCAGCCTGCTCCTCCTCTGTAAGAGGCAGACTTGTTATCAGGAAGCTTTCTACGTAATAGTTGACGGTTTCCAGAGACAGCATCAGCTTTTGCTTTTCATCCTCGGGATTGCGATAAACATAGTAAATCTCCCCATCCCGCTTCAGCTTGTCTCCCTTGCCATATACCTGCAGCAGCTTGGCTCTGGTAGAGCCATAGGTTACACCATCCCTGGCCTTGTAGTCCTTATCCTTGCAAAGAATCGCCACAACCTTGTTATTACGAGGATCTACGGCTATCTTCAAGTCTGAACCATAAATATATGCCTTGACGGTCTGATCTAACACCACAATATCCGTGTCAAAATCTGCCTCTCCCAGCTTTTCGGTCAAGAAAGCGGCATCGTCTCCCAGAGCCACCCCCTTGTAGGCAAAGTCCTCTGGCTGCAAACTGCCGGTTTTTTTGGCTGCCAAGGCTGTAGCAGACAGCATACACATACAAAGCACCAATACACACATAACAATTCGCTTCATGTTTAATCTCCAATTACCTTGTTAATTCGTTGGCCTTGTCCATCACCATGTCAATCCACTGCTCCTGGAAACCGGCATCTGACAGCAAATCCTGAATAGACTCCATACGAGGCTGCTTCACAAACATTTCCACTCTGGACTTCTCCACCATGCGAGGGAAATAAAAATCATGACCTACAGTATCCTCGGCTGGAAAAGCCAAAGTATACTCATGATATTCCCCATCAGACATGGACTCTGGCAAGCTGGAACTTCTTGGAGCATAGGCCTTCCAAGCCGGTGTAGCCTTCTCCAGCAGCTGGTTCAGCTCATAGAGAATAGGCTGCACAGCGTCCCTATACTCCTGCAGGGCCTTTTCACAGGCCTCTGTATCACTAAGCACCATAATCCAGATAAGCTCCTGTACAATCTCCGGCCTGGTCAAATCAAATCTAGTCAGCTCCTCTGGCTCCTGAATCCCAGTCAGCCATCTTTCCACCGCATCTGTGGTAAACTGTCTAGCCTTGTCATAGACCAGCATATCCTGAAGATACAGCTCATGACACAGATTGTTGATTCGCTGACCATTATCCTGGGATGCTGCCAGCTTCTCAGCCGCGCAATCAGGACAATATCCTATCAGCTGATAAGCATAAGGCTTCTCCATCAGCTCCCAATCAGCAGGAAAATCCTTATCCAGCTCCTCATAGATCTTTTTCTGCTGAGCAATCCTGCCCTTAGAAAAATACAGAATCCCATCATTGTCATTGCGAATCTTAACGGTAAAAACCTTATGACAGCCAGGGCAGTTGTACTGCTTCTCAGTCATACGCACCCCAACATACATAGCCTCGTTAGGCTTGTAAAAGCCATAGGTTGTTTCCTCAGTAAAGGCGTAGTTATACACCTTCAATAAATTATCCGTAAATTTGAACTTATTCTCTGCCATTAGTCAACCTCTATTCTCGTTTTAGTTATACATTTATTATATGCTTTTTAGAACAAAATGGCAATAAAAAAACCCTGAGAAAACTCAGGGAATATGTCATTTTGGAGGTGACACCCAGAATCGAACTGGGGAATAGAGGTTTTGCAGACCTCGGCCTTACCGCTTGGCTATGTCACCAATATTTATTTAAAGATACCGGACAAAAAAATGGAGCGGAAAACGAGACTCGAACTCGCGACCCCCACCTTGGCAAGGTGATGCTCTACCAACTGAGCTATTTCCGC
>CAKPYV010000025.1 GCA_934203205.1 uncultured Anaerovibrio sp.
CCAAGGCTTTGCTTTGCTGTATCTCAGCGACAACGATGTATATATTACAACAAATCTGCACCTCTGTCAACACTTTTCTAAAATTTTTCTCATATTTTTTCTTTGCCTGCTAAATTCTGATTTGCCGAGTTGTCTATCTCCCTAAATATTGGAAATGAAAGTCGTTATGTCGGTGGGTTCTCGAAATACAGCCTGCGGTCATAACGACTTTTGCTCTGTCCGACTTAATGGCCCTATCTGAGGGGGCATCCTGACGCAGTAATACCGCTTGTCGCTGAGCCAATTCACAGAGGCCGTAATGACAGAGAGTGCCACCGGGGCCACTTTTGCTGCGCAAAAGCAAGAGTCTCCCGACGCAAAAGTGTCATGCCCCTCCGGCTGTTGTCGAATCATCAAGGCTTATCGGTATTGCCAATCTTCGATAATTCTGCTACCTTCGTAAAAAATCGGTCATTTCAAACAGTGCCAAAGCAGGAAGGTGCAATGAATACACAAAGTAGAAGGCATGACATATACCCTTAACAGGTATATCGATGTGCCTCGCTTCTTAACGAATTTAAGCCATGAAAAGATGAACATCGTGAAGCTTTTCATGCGATTAAATGAGTTTAGCAGCGTGAGGCACATCAATATAGCGCGAGCGTGCCTGTAAGGGTATATGACATGCCTACAAAAAGTGTATACATAAATTGCCTCATAGGAGTGCGCCTGAAATGGGATTCCCATATCGCCATATAGATAATTGATGTATTCGGCAAATCAGAATTTATCCCTTATACACTCTAGGCACCCTGGCATTCAGCATACATGGCAATTCATAATTAATCGTCCCCAGCCAGCTGGCAGCTTCATCCATAGTAAGACTAGCTGAACCATATAAGGTTACAACATCCCCCTGCTGCAGCTCCGGTACATCCGTCAAATCCACCATACACTGATCCATGCAGATTCTTCCAGCAATTGGTGCCCTTTTCCCCTGATAATCCACCTGAGCCTTGCCAGTAAACATACGGGTATAGCCATCCGCATAACCCATAGGCAAAGTACCGATTCTGCTTTCCCGCTGAGCTGTAAAGGTACAGCCATAGCTAATGGATTCTCCAGTATGCAACATCTTTACATAAACAATCTGCGCCTTTAGCTCCATAATAGGCTGCAATTCAATAACATGCTCCACCTCATCAGATGGCCACAGACCATAGATAATAATCCCAGCCCTTACCATATCAAAATGAGCCTCTGGCATTTCCAAAATGGCAGCTGAATTAGCAATATGCTTAATAGGTATATTAACTCCCTTTGCCTCAACCTTGCTAATAGCCAGCTTAAAGGCCTCCATCTGCTGATAGGCAAAGCTTTTATCCTTGGTATCTGCCAAAGCAAAATGAGAGAACATTCCCTCCAGCTCTATTCCCGGCATAACAGACAAAGCCTGAGCCAAATCTCCAGCCTGCTCTGGTCTTACGCCAATACGGCTCATACCTGTATCCACTGCCATATGTATTTTCGCAGTTCTTCCCTGTCTTACAGCCTCGGCAGATATAGCCTTAGCCTGCTCTACCGTATACACAGCCTGGGTAATATCATAGGCTACCAAATCAGCAGAGGCTTCCACAGGAGTAGTTCCCAAAATTAAAATAGGGGTAGTAAAGCCAGCCTGACGCAGGGAAATAGCCTCACTAATAACAGCCACGGCCAAATAATCCACTCCCTGCTCCACAGCCTTTCTGGCCACAGCTACAGCCCCATGACCATAGGCATCTGCCTTTACCACTGCACACCATTTTGCCTTGTTTTTGATACATGATTTTATGTTTCGGATATTATTTTCCAGAGCCTTCAAATCAATTTCAGCCCATACTGCACGCTTTGGCATATATATTCCCCTCTCTATTACTTCTAACAGACGCAAAAATTTCAAACAAAGATAATTTCAACAACAAAGAGGCTCCGCTCTATAGCGCAAGCCTCTTTACTTACATATATATATATTTATTACAGCTCCTGAGGCTTAATAACCTCAATGCCACCCATATAAGGTACCAATGCCTTTGGAATAACAACAGAGCCATCTGCCTGCTGATAGTTCTCCAAAATAGCTGCAAAGGTACGGCCTACAGCCAAACCGGAACCATTCAGAGTATGCACAAACTCTGGCTTGCCCTTCTGCTCACGACGGAACTTAATATTGGCACGACGAGCCTGGAAATCCTGACAGTTGGAGCAGGAAGAAATCTCACGATAGGTATTCTGAGCTGGCATCCATACCTCAATATCATAGGTCTTAGCAGAGGTAAAGCCCATATCGCCAGTGCAGAGAGTAATAACACGGTGTGGCAGCTCCAGAACCTTCAATACATCCTGAGCATCCTCTACCATCTTTTCCAATTCATCCCAGGAATCCTCTGGCTTAACAAACTTAATCAGCTCTACCTTGTTGAACTGATGCTGACGAATCAGGCCACGGGTATCACGACCAGCGCTGCCAGCCTCAGCACGATAGCAAGCAGTATAGGCACAATAATACTCTGGCAGCTGACTGCCATCCAGAATCTCCTCACGATGATAATTAGTTGTAGGAACCTCAGCAGTAGGTACCATATAATAATCAGTACCCTCTACCTTGAACATATCCTCAGCAAACTTTGGCAGCTGACCAGTACCATACATGCTGGCAGTATTTACCATGCAAGGAGCCAGCATCTCGGTATAACCATGCTTGTTGGAATGCAGATCCATCATAAAATTAATCAAGGCTCTCTCCAAGCGAGCACCCAAGCCCTTGTAGAAGGTAAATCTGGCACCAGTAACCTTGGCAGCACGCTCAGCGTCCAAAATGCCCAGAGCATCACCCAAATCCCAATGAGCCTTTGGCTCAAAGTCAAATTTGGTAGGCTCCATAAAACGGCGTACCTCTGGGTTGTCATTCTCATCTACACCAATAGGAACATCCTCCTTTGGCATATTAGGAATGCTCAGCATAATATCCCGGAGATCGTTCTCTACCTGCTTTAATTCTGCATCATAGGCATCAATCTTCTCGCCTACCTGACGCATCTCAGCAAAAATAGCATCTGTATTCTCACCGTTCTTCTTCATCTGGCCAACCTGCTTGGAAACAGTATTTCTCTGATTCTTCAGCACCTCAACCTGGCTGATAATCTCACGGCGCTTTTCCTCCAGCTCCTTAAAGCCATCCAAGGAAAGTTTATTCTGTCGATTGTTCAGCATAGTCTGAACTGCATCAAGATTTTCTCTGACAAATTTAATATCTAACAAAGTGTTCGCCCCCACAAATTATGGCTTCGCCATTTTATCTATATCGAATCTATTATACTTGATATTTTTCAATTTGTAAAATGAGACTTATTCAGTTGGAGCCTTAGCCCCCGTTAGCATAGGGTAAAAATTTTAGCCTAAATTCTCATTTCAAAATGACTGCCTTTAGATTTTTTATCCTTATCCTCCGTTGTTTTCTCCTGCAACCTGGTTTTCACGGCTCTTTTTTCTTGTGACTTCACAGAAGGTTGAGATTTTAGCCTTGGCTTTTTACTAAGATTGCGCAACATAAAAGTAATAAAAGCCGCTATAAATACAATCAAAAGTGGCCAAAAGGACATACTTGACATATGACCTCCCGGCAAAGGCCAATTTCCATCTGGGGTATTCTGTTGTGCCGTCGCCTGCGTATCCTGCTGGTCAGCTTTCCCATCCTTCATGCCCAAGGCCTGCTGTACCATATCTTGACGAGCCTGTTGCGCTGCATCATTTTCTGCCGACTGCCCAGTCTCCTGCTGAGACTGGCCCTGGGTACTTCCTACACTTTGCTGAGAAGTGCTCTGCTGGCTAGGTGAGCTAGTTTGATTTTGCTGGGGATTGCTGATCGTAACATGAACCCCAAATTCCTTGCCATTATCCGATGTATTATTTACAGCTGACTGACCAGCCTCTGTATGAGATTCAGCCCCCGGCACCACTGGAGCCGTAGGGGGAGTTGGTGGAGTTGGGGCCTTTATAGCCATATAAGCACCATCTTTCTTTCATTAATGTAGCAAAAAGAGGCTGTCACCACAGCCCCTTTATTTTTATTTCTCTGGTTCATCTGGACCAGCAGCATCACAGCGCTTGCAGGCAGCATAGCCCTCAAGCTCTGCTGCAGTGGCACTTTCAAAGCGCTTTCCACCACCATAGGTCTGCTTTAGCTTTGGACAGCTAGGCCGATGATATTGTCCGGTATAATGATCACCCATGCGATAGGTTTCTGCACGGGATATATTACTAAAATCTTCTGCTACAGATGTGGAATATGCCTGATAGGCCACTGCCAGAATTGCTACGATTACAGCAATGCCCAAAATTCTAAATTTGTTTCCCTTCATCTATTATCCCTCCACAAATACTTAATTAACTATAAAGAAATTATACCATATTTTGACATTATCTAGGAAAAATTGCTTTCCAAAATAATATTAAAAAACATCCCCATCTGCAAGCAGATAGGGATGCATTTTTTTAATTAGTTAATTAGTGACTAACACTAATCAGCCCCAACCAGGAGTACCCAGTGCAGTAGCTACGATTGCAGCTGCGAGAGCACCGAACATAGGAGCAATACATGGAACCCAAGCATAACCCCAGTTGCCGTCACCCTTGTTAGGAATAGGCAGGATTGCGAAAGCAATACGAGGGCCAAGGTCACGAGCCATGTTCATAGCGTAACCGGAGCATCCACCCAAGGACAGGCCGATGGCAACGATAAGCAAGCCTACAGCATAAGGACCGAAACCAGCAGGCAATGGACCATTAGGAGTAGCAAAGATCATCATGATGCAGAACATCAGGAAGAAGGTTGCAATAAACTCAGAGATGAAACCATTTACACAGCCGCCAGTAGCAGAACCAGTAGCAAAGATACCTACCTTGCCTCCCTCAGTCTCACCCCAATGACCCAGGAAGCAGAGGTAAACAATGATAGAACCAACGATACCGCCTGCAGTCTGAACCAGAGCGGTTGCAACAAACTGTGCAGGAGTATAGATACCGAGATAGGTCTTAGCTATAGTAACGGAAGGGTTAATATCAGCCTGTGGTGCACCCAGTGCAACAGAAGTGTAAACACCTAAGAGTACTGCGAGACCCCAGCCCCATGCAGTACAAATCCAACCAGCGCCCTTTGCGTAGGACTTTGCCAGGTTCAGGTTAGCGTTAACGCCAACACCGAAAACCATCAGAACCATAGTTCCCATGAACTCGCCTAACAGATTATCCATTTTACATCCCTCTTTCGTATAACATATGAAAAATTTCTATACCGGATATGTTCCCTACACATATCCGAATCCATATCCGCTGCCAGCTTATACCGCTGGCAGCGAATAGTGAATCCTATTATTTAACCCACAACTTTATTGTCTATACAGTAAGGATTACTCCTCATCATCCAGCCAATGCATAGCGTGCTTAACTGCCTTTCTCCAGCCCTTGTAGAGCTTGTCAGCCTCTTCCTTAGCCATTACAGGCTCGAAGCGAACATCAAGCTTCCAAGCGGTCTTCAGCTCTTCCTTGCTGCTCCATACGCCTACAGCAAGACCTGCCAGATAAGCAGCACCCAGAGCAGTAGTCTCGATAATCTGAGGACGATCTACAGGTACGCCCAGAATATCAGCCTGGAACTGCATCATCAGATTGTTAGCAACAGCACCGCCGTCTACCTTCAGAGCAGCCAGCTTAATGCCGGAATCAGCTTCCATAGCACCCAGAACATCCTTAGTCTGATATGCCAGAGATTCCAGAGTTGCACGAACGATATGAGCCTTGGTAGTACCACGGGTAATACCGATAATCATACCACGAGCATTGGAATCCCAATATGGAGCACCCAGACCTACGAATGCAGGAACCAGATATACACCGCCGGTGTCACGAACCTTCTTAGCAACCCACTCGGAATCAGGAGCAGAGTCTACCATGCGAGCACCATCACGGAGCCACTGAATAGCGGAACCTGCTACGAAGATGGAACCTTCCAGAGCGTACTCAACCTTGCCATCCAAGCCCCAAGCAATAGTAGTTACCAGACCATTCTTTGAATCATAGATATCAGTACCGGTATTCATTAGCATGAAGCAGCCAGTACCATAGGTGTTCTTAGCCTCGCCTGGGTTGAAGCAGTTCTGACCAAAGAGAGCAGCCTGCTGGTCACCTGCAGCACCTGCAACAGGGATTGGAGCACCCAGAATAGCTGGATCAGCATAGCCATATACGCTGGAAGAAGGACGAACCTCTGGCAGCATGGACTTAGGAACTCCCAGATAGCCCAGGAGAGCGTCATCCCATTTCAACTCCTTGATGTTGTACATCAAAGTACGGGAAGCGTTGGAATAATCAGTTACATGAGCCTTGCCGCCGGTCAACTTCCAGATCAACCAAGTATCAATAGTACCGAAAATCAAATCGCCAGCCTCTGCACGAGCCTTGGTGCCCTCAACATGGTCGAGAATCCAAGTAATCTTGGTGCCGGAGAAGTAAGCATCGATGGTCAAACCAGTCTTGTTTTTGAACTCCTCAGTGAGGCCCTTAGCCTTCAGGCCATTTGCAATGTCAGCGGTCTGACGGGACTGCCAAACAATTGCGTTATATACTGGACGACCAGTATTCTTATCCCAAACTACAGCGGTCTCACGCTGGTTGGTGATACCCATGGCAGCGATGTCGCTAGCCTCCAGACCACTCTGCTCCAAAGCGCCCTTCATTACTTCGCACATGGTGCTCCAGATCTCATCTGCATCATGCTCAACCCAACCTGGCTGAGGGAAGTACTGAGTGAACTCCTTCTGTGCAACGCCCACAATCTTGGAGTTCTCATCAAAGATGATCGCTCTGTTGGAGGTGGTACCTGCGTCTAACGCCATTACATACTTCTTTGCCATTTTGAAAATCCCCCTCTTGAATAGTAAATAATAATTACTTTCTACTGAAACGCCCCTCTCAAAAAGCATTTCGTTTTATTTATGAATGATACCTCTATCTGAAAGCAAAAACGCTTCACAACCCCATCAGATTTGGTATCGTTCACTCCACATTTGTTATTATAGCACACAACTGAAATTTTGTTAAGCCTTTTTGTAAGCTTTTGCTAAAATTTCTATTGGATGTACAGCTTTGACATCTGTACCATGCTGAATCTGCATACGACAAGTACCGCAGTCACAGATTACCTTGTGATAATTATCAGCATTGATAGCATCAAACAAAGCCTGGCCTATCTTCATGGAAGTCTCATAGTTGTCCTTATGAAAGCCATAGCTGCCGGACATACCGCAACAGCCAGCATCTGCATTAACAACATTCAGACCAGCAGCCTTCAACAAGTCAAAGGCAGGCAATCCCATACCCTGCGCCCGCAGATGACATGGCGCATGATAGATAAACTTATGATCGCTGTTGATCGTTACCTTCTTCAGCTTACCCTCTTCAGCCAGCATAGTCAGGAACTCAAAAGCATCCCATACATTCTTAGCTGCTTCCTTCATCTCAGACTGAGCAAAGAGCTCGGTATACTCGTTCTTCAACATCAGAGAGCAGGAAGTACAGCATGCTACTACAGGAATACCCTTCTGAGCATATTCCTGAATGATAGCTACATTGGTGTCTGCATGCTGACGTGCCTCATCCAGATAGCCGCCTACAACCAGTGGGGAACCACAGCATACAAAACGGTTATCCATGAGAACCTCATAGCCATTTTCATTCATTACCTGAACGAAAGCAGTACCTACCCAAGGCTCATTGGTATCAATGTAACAGCCTGGGAAGAACAAAACTTTCTTATTGGAGGAAGGCTGCTTGATGGTCTTGAACAAATCGCGGAAATATGTAGAAGCATAACGAGGCGTCTTGCGCTCTGGAGCCATACCCATAGCTCCCATTACACCTAAAGCCTCGCCAATGCTCATGCCCAGATTAGCCAGTGACTTACCAAAAGGAATCTTATTCAGCATATCAGCCATCTCAAAACCATGGCTCAGCATCTTGTCCTCTGGTCTATGAGCCTCTGGATGTGCCTTCAGATATCTGCCTCTCTCCAACATATTCAAAGTAGAAACAGATACACCATTAGGGCAGGTAATATCACAATTTTTACAGTTGGAACACAACATCAAGGTGTCCTCATAGTCGCTTGGATCGGAGAAATGCATACGGCTATGAGCAGGACCTACCAACTTTGGTCCTTTGTATTCAGGATTGGCCTTGGTAACTGGGCATGCTGCAATACAGGATGTGCAGGCAATACAGTTGTCCGCCGAATCTCTAGCTCTTTCTTCTAACTCCATAATATAATACTCCTTTCCATTACGCCTTGGCAGCCTTGTACCCGGAGGACAAAGCTACGCCATTGCCGGAATGCTCAAAGCAGAAATCATAGCCACTCAGGTTGCGGCCGACAACATATACATTCTTCAGAACAACATTGCCAGACTCATCTACAGCACGGAGGGAGTCATCTACTCGTACACCAGCCATAGCGAATGCCTGCTTCTTATCAGAGAAGAGCTGCTTATTTGCCCATCTCTCCTCTACGCAGTCACCCTCAACAGGCAGTCCGAATACCATTTCCTTGTATTCCCCAAAATCACGCATAGTGATACCACCGCTGTAGAATCCACCAGTAGCCAGGATGAACTTGTCTGCCTCATAGGTCTGGGTACGAACCTCGCCGCCAGCCTTAATAGCAGTAACCTTATCACCCTTTACAATAGCCTTTTCGGCCTTGGCATTCTCAATCACACGAATGCCCTTCTTCTTCAATGCACTCAGGAGTACATCACGGAGACGGATGCCGTTTACGGATGGAGGCATGCCAGTAGTCTCTACTACGGTGCAGCCAAGATCCTGGGACAGCTTGTTATATACAACATAGTCACCCTTGGTGCCAAGAATCTGAGGAACAATAACAGCCTTGCCAGCACCAGCCTGACCCTTAATCTGTGCCAGGAACTCGCCATAGCCCTTATCGCTCTCTACCCACTTAGCTACATCACGGGTAGTCAAATCACGGCCAGTAATATAGGTGTCAACAGTGATAGTTGTATACTTCTTGTCAGCACCCAGCTCCTTGGCCAGATTCTCCTTAACCATATCTACATAGAAATCCTTCAAGCCCTTAACGCCTACAATAACAATCTCGTTAGCGTCAAAGCATCTGGAAGCCTGCAAGGACTCAGGCAGCAGGCAGGTTGGCTTCAAAGTACCGACACCGGTAATCAGCCACTGCTGCTCCTTAAGGGAACCAGTGTAAGCAAAGCCCTCATCTGCTGCAGTCTTTTTGAAGTACTTAATAGCATCCTCAATGGCAACCATGCCAATTTTTTTATATGGGTGAGAATCAGGCACCTGGTCAATACCAGCAATTGGACTATTTATAGCCTTGCCCTGCTCATCATAACCCAGTATATCAATCACACCGCTGTTCAATGGAAAAGTACCAGCACCGTAGGACAGCAGCGTTACCTTTTTTCCTTCATCAGCACTTACCAAAGCAGCCATCAGGCCAGCCACGCCATTGCCGATAATAACTACATCAGATTTGCTCATCCTCGTCTACCCCCATTTACGTTAAACAACAGCTCGTACATGCCTCTTGTCATTTCTGCTTCCCGGAGGGTCTTGCCTGCCATTACAGGAGTAATACCCTTCCATCTTGCCTGGAGGAAGTTCTTCATATCGGAAAGTGAATCGCTGCAGCCGTCAAACTTATCTTTGAAGAGTTTGTTAGCAACAGCAGCACTACGAATAGCACAATAGTTACCCTGACAGGTACCCATACCCAGACGGGTTCTTCTTCTTACATCTGCTACGCAATGGCTGGTAGGCTCAGCTGCAATGCGCTGAATCTCTGCCATAGTAACATTCTCGCACTCGCAAAGAACCTCTCTAGTCTCAGGCTGTTCCTTCAAAGTCTTAACAACATCGCCAAACTTCTCTACGCCCAGACGAGTAGCAGCCAAATTTACACCATAAGATGGGAAGTACTGACGAGCAGCCTTCTTCTCTGCCTCTGGAACCTCTGGAACCAAATCCTCCTCAGCAGTACGGCACTTAGCAGTATTGTGGAGTTTTGGAGCCAAAACATCACAGAACTTCTCAGCCATGAGACGATAAGTAGTGAACTTGCCACCACAAATAGTCATCATGCCCTTCAGGCCATCTTCCTTCTCATGGTCTATGGTAACAAAGCCACGGGATGCATTACGGCCGCCCTCAGCACCCTTTGGTACATACAGAGGACGGGAACCAGCAAATACGCGGAGGATACGATAATCCCGGAGATGCTCAAATACGCCAACACCGGTCTTCATCAGTTCCTCAACCTCTTCCCAAGAAGTGGAGGTATCCTCTGGATCTGGAATAGTTATGGAGGAAGTACCAAGAATGGTAATAGAGCCATGTGGTACGAAAATATCGCCATTGGATGGCTTACGGAGACGATTTACAACATGGTTGGTAATACGCTGATTGAAAGCAATCAAAGTACCCTTGGATGGGCTTACATTACATTCCAAACCAGCCAATTCTGCAACCTTGCCAGCCCAAGGACCAGCTGCATTTACCAGAATCTCGCACTCAATGTCATACTCTTCCTTGGTAACATTGTCACGAACGGTAATGCTCTTTACAGTAGCATTTTCAATGTTTACCTTAATCAGCTCAGTATAGGTCTTGTAACGACCGCCATAACGAGCTGCAGACTGCAGATTCTGCCAGGACATACGGAAACCATCAATTGCTCCATCTGGAACCTCATAAGCAACCTTCAGCTTGCGAGACAGATTTGGCTCCAAACGAAGAGCCTCCTCCTTGCTGAGCTCACGAGTGGAAATGCCGCTTTCAGCACATCCCTTGAGCCAAGGATCAACAAAGTCAGGATCATCACCCTCAACCTGAACAAACATACCAGTAGTAGCCTCTACACAGGACTTACCGATACGGCGCAGGATAGTGTTCTCCTCAATACACTCTCTTGCTGCTTCCTGATCTTTTACAGCGTATCTTGCACCACTGTGCAAAAGACCATGATAACGAGAGCTAGCACCATTGACCATATCAAGTTTCTCGATCAAAAGTGCGTCGATACCGCGCATGGACAGGTCCCGCAGGATACCAACACCTGTAGCTCCGCCGCCTACAACGACAACCGTAGCCTTGTCCTTTACCATAACAATCCCCCATTTTCTATAATACACACAGAAGCTGTGCTTCACTATGAGATACAGCGGAAATACACGAATAATCAATAATGCCTCTGCTTTACCGGTACCTCATATTTGAATTTTCCTCCGATTGCACATTATAAAAATCCAATCGCAACAAAATTTCATTGATATGTTTATAATACCCTAACACATTTAAGAAGTCAACATAAATAATAAGAAAAAATAGATTTTTCTTGTAAATTACAAGGACTCCTTCTAACAATGCTTTTTATAGATAAAAACTGTCTGTCAACTGAACAATTTATTATATCGTAATGAAATTTGTTGTACAAATTATTTACATAAATTACCACCAGCAAATTATCTTAAAATGTAATCCTAACAATCTCAAAAAAATAGAACTGCCGCATTTTGACCAATGAAACAGTTCTACAATTACTATGAAATTAGAAGGTTGCTACAACAGCACCCTGATATTTCTCCTCGATGAACTTCTTAACCTTATCGGACTGGAGAGCCTTGATTAATGCCTTAATCTCTGGACGCTCCTCATCACCCTGACGAACAGCTACGATGTTTACATATGGAGAAGTAGCATCCTCAATATACAGGGAATCCTTTACTGGATTCAAAGGTACCTGCATAGCGAAATTGCTGTTGATAACAGCCAGATCTACATCATCAATGGAACGTGGCACCTGAGCTGCTTCCAACTCCTGGAACTTTAAGTTCTTTGGATTAGCCGTAATATCATTTACAGTTGCAGCAATATCGTTGTTATCCTTCAGGGTAATCAGACCAGCCTTGCTCAAAAGAATCAAAGCACGGCCGCCATTGGTAGGATCATTAGGAATAGCTACAGTAGCGCCATCCTTAACCTCGTTCAGGCTCTTTACCTTGTGAGAATAGATGCCCATTGGCTCAATATGAATACCGGCAGCGTTAGCCAGCTTTACCTCTGGATGCTCCTTTACGAAGTTATCCAGATATGGAGCATGCTGGAAGTAGTTGGCATCCAGCTCCTTGTCGTTAAGAGCAAGGTTTGGCTGTACATAGTCATTGAACTCAACAACCTGCAAATCAATGCCCTCTGCCTTCAGATCATCCTTAATCTGCTCCAGAATCTCAGCATGAGGAACTGCGGTAGCGCCTACCTTCAGTACCTTGGTTTCAGTGGCAGCCTTCTTATCATCAGTGCCGCCGCAGCCAGCCAAAGCCAGAACAGCTACAGCCATTGCTGCCAAAACTGCTAATACTTTCTTCATAATATATATTCCTCCTTTTTTATGTTGGACAAATAAACGCATTTAGGTTGCATCATTTGTCATAAAAAACTTATCTCTTGTCCAGCTTCTTGGCCAAAGCATTACCAGCAAACTGCACAACCTGCACCATGATAATCAGCACTACTACAGTGGCAATCATAATATCAGGGCGGAAACGCTGATAACCATAGCGAATAGCCAAATCACCCAGGCCACCGCCGCCAATGGCACCAGCCATAGCAGATTCACCTACCAGACTGATAACAACGGTTGTAAGCTGAGCCACAATATTAGGCATAGCCTCTGGCAAAAGCACCTTGGTAATAATCTGCATAGGGGTGGCACCCATAGCCTGTGCTGCCTCCACAATTCCCTCTGGAATCTCTCTGAGAGAAGTTTCTACCTGACGCCCGATAAAAGGTACAGAGGCTAGTACCAAGGGCACCATAGCAGCCGTTGTACCAATAGAGCTGCCTACCAGCAAACGAGTCAAAGGTATAATTGCTACCATTAATATAACGAAAGGAATAGAACGAACAGCATTTACTACTGCACCTAATATCTTGTTAATTACCGCACATTCCAAAATCTGATTTTTGGCGGTAGTGTGCAGCAACACCCCCAGAGGAACACCGATTATAGAGGCTATCACCATAGACAGAGCCACCATATAAACGGTTTCTCCCATAGCCTTAGTGATGAGTGGAATCATGTCTGCTGACATAGCCAATCACCTCCACTTTCAGTTCTTGTTTTTCTACATAGGCCATAGCTCTGCCAATTTCCTCCTGACTGCCATCCAGACTGATAATCAAACGGCCAAAAGGCACATCCTTAATATCATCCAGACTGCCAAAGAGAATGCCAACCTCCAGGTCAAAATTCTTAATCAGCTTGCTGATAACCGGCTCATTGGCAGATTCTCCAATAAAGGTTAGACGAATTAGCAGCAGGCTATCTGGGAATGGCTCTGCCTTAACCTCCCGCTCCCGGAAGCCTACTGGCAAATCATTACTGAGCAGCACACTGATAAATTCCTTGGTAATAGGCTGCTGGGGATTGGTAAATACATCCAGCACTCTGCCCTTTTCCGCAATAACACCCTTGTCAATAACGGCTACCTTATCGCAGATATCCTTAATAACCTGCATTTCATGGGTAATAACCACTACAGTCAGCTTCAACTTAGCATTAATATCCTTGATAAGCTGCAGAATAGCCTTGGTGGTCTGTGGATCCAAGGCTGAGGTAGCCTCATCGCACAACAGAATCTTTGGCTCACTGGCTAGAGCTCTAGCAATGCCTACCCGCTGTTTCTGACCACCAGAAAGCTGGGATGGATATTGGTCAGCCTTGTTAGCCAAGCCTACCAGCTCCAAAAGCTCCATAACCTTCTTGTGAATCTTTTCCTTGGGGGCATTAACCAACCGCAAAGGAAAGGCAACATTGTCATATACCGTTGCCGAAGACAGCAGATTAAAATGCTGAAAAATCATGCCAATACTTTTGCGGGCCTGCCTCAACTGGCTCTCGCTCATGGCTGTTATATCCTGACCATCCACTGTTACCACACCACTGGTAGGGCGCTCCAAAAGATTGATGCACCGTACCAAGGTGGATTTACCTGCACCGCTAAGGCCGATGATACCATAAATCTCTCCCTTATTAATATGGAGGCTGATATCCTTAATAGCCTTTACCGGGCCGGAGGGACTGTCATAGATTTTCTCAATATGGGATAAATCAATCACAGGCTTCAACTCCTAAAACATTGTTTTCCTGTATGTTTTGCATGATAACACATTTTTCTTCAAAGGTCAAGAAAATAGTATTCTGTCAATAACATAACAATGCTATTATACCTACTTTTGCAAGAAAAATAAATAAAAATCATTTTCGATGTAAACCTGCTAATATATTTACTGCTCCCCTGCTGGTATCATCAGGTTGGCAGCAACAAAAAAGCAGAGCCATTCAGACTCTGCCTCTCCTCAATCAACGGAACTTTTCCTTATCGAAAGGAAAAGTAGAGCTTACATTTCCTGCTGCCTGCACCATGTCCAGCTCGTCCTCGGCCAGCAGGGATTTTTTTTTTCCATCGTATTTAGCCATTAGCTCTGCCCTAAGGCTTTCCCTAATCTGAGAGCTATGACTTAAATCTATTATTTTTTGCATTCTCTTCAGCCTCCTTTCCTTATTCCATTCATATAGTCTCTTTACTTATATGCACAAGGGGCTGAAATATTACAATTTTTTACCGGATATATTTATCTGCTTCCAATAATTTTTTCAATTTATCCAGTGCTCTATGGAGAACTACCCCTACATTGGTAGCAGTCAGCTCTAACATTTCCGCAATTTCCTTATTACTCATACCAGCAAAATACTTCAGCGAAACAATCTTTCGCTCCCGTTCGCCTAATTTTTCCATAGCCACCAAAAGCTGCCCATCACCTTCATCCACCACCAGCTTTTGCTCCGGTGTATGACGGCCATCTGCTGGATTGAAAAAATCCTCCCAGGCTGCTTCATGGCGATTTTTAGTTTTGCGAAAAACATTATTCATTTCATTAATAGCAATACGAAAAATCCAGGTTGAAAATGCACCTCTCTGGCAATTGTAATCATCTAATTTCAGCAACACTCTTTCAAAGGTACTGCTAATAATATCATCCGCCTGATGACTATTTTTTACCTTGGCCAGAATAAAGCTATAAACTCTAGGAAAATAATAATCATATATATCCCCAAAAGCTTCCTTATCATATTTGGCCTTCTCTGCCAGCTGATTATAATAAGCAGCTTTGCCTTCTGCTATTTTTTCCTCCAGCTCCATACTCTATACCTCCTCATTAAGCTATCTGCCTTTGGGCCAGCTTGGCAAATATACCATTCTTATTCATCAATTCCTCAAAGCTGCCCTGTTCTGCAATCCTGCCCTTATCCAAAACTACGATTCTATCCGCCTGCTTAATTGTACTAAGGCGATGAGCAATCACTATTCTTGTTGCCTGTAAGCGGTTAAGACTCTCTGTGACAATGGCCTGAGTCCTATTATCCAAGGCTGATGTAGCCTCATCCAACATTATTACAGCCGGACGCCCCGCCAAGGCTCTAGCAATCAAGATACGTTGTCTCTGTCCACCAGATATATTACTGCTTCCTTCACTAATTATAGTGTGCATCCCCATAGGCATACTACGAATATCGTCGGCAATACCTGCCATCTCTGCTGCTTGCCAGGCATCATCCATTGTCAAAGGAGATGTTCCCACAATATTAGAAAAAATATCCCCTGTCATCAATTGACCATTTTGAAGCACCACACCTAGCTGACATCGCACTGACACTGGATTTAACTCCTGCAAATCCTGATAATCATAATAAATAGCACCTTGACGAGGTATTTCCATCCCTAAGAGCAATCGCAGCAAGGTGCTTTTACCACAGCCAGAACGACCTACTATGGCAACATGCTCGCCAGACCTTATGCTCAAGGAAATATTCTGCAGCACATCTGGCAGTTCCGGACCATAGCTAAAGGTCAAATGCTCTATGCTAATTGCACCTGTCAGCACATCTGCATCCAATTTGTCCTCCGTAGCTTCTGGTATCTCCTCCATAATAGGACGCAAATTTTCAATATGGGGTTTAATCGTAAAGAACTGGGCAATCAAAGGAACAATGCCCACAATCGTACCATTAAATGTGGAAAAAGCTGACTGAAAGGCCAAAAACTGAGGATAACTCATTTTTTGTATCACCTGACCTGTGGCAGTTACCTCCTGCATCCCATAAATTGCCGTATAATACAACAACATATTTAGGATAAAAGGCTGAACAGCACCAATAATGCCATTATAATTTCCCTGCCAGCGCAGCTTCATTTTCCATTTCCATTCCTGTCCAAATTTTTGGGACCATAAATAAAAAGCTTGGGGCTCTGCTCCATGAATCCTGAACTTGGCCAAGCCATTAAAAATTTGCTGTAATAGTCCAGCTGTCTGATTCTCTGCCTGCAGCATTTCCCGTTGAAAGTAAATAACACGACGATAAACCAAGGAAACCACCAAGAGATATATTCCCCACACTACAAGAGCCTCCAAGGTAAGCTGCCAGCTATACCATAACATAAGGGCCAGACTCCAGAAGGAAAAGACAAAATTAAATACCTGTCCCACAAACTGACCTGTGGCCATTTCCTTAATGGACTCAATACCATTGATACGCTGCAAAAGTTCCCCCGATTCAAACCGGCGAAAAAATTTAGCTGGCAGCTGCAAAAGCCTACCCCAAAGAGCTGCTTCCACAGACATATCCAGATGATTGGTGATGCGCAGCACTGCTATAGACCGGACCAAAGACAAGGCTGCTGTGGTAAAGCCTGTTATCAGCATAATTTGCGTCACTGCTGCCAACCCTACATGATCTCGAATGGGAACAATATCGCTAAAAATAGTTTCTGTAATCACTGGTGATACCAGTGGTATCAAGCCTGCCACAAAGCTGCACAAAATAATAGTGTGATAATCTCGGCGCCAGCAATGCCGAAACATAAAGCTCAAAAGGTCCTTGATAGTCAGCTTCCGTGAGGGAAAGCCTGCATAGCATTGAAAGCCGTCCTCATCTATAGTCTCCGCCACCTGAGCGTCTACAAGTACACCTTCAGGTTTATTCCAACTATACATTTTGTAGGATCCTTCGTCCACAGGCAGTAATGCTACTAGTTCCTTGTTTTCGCCTGCATAGCCTAGCAAAACACCGCTGTCATTCTGATACCACTGGCCTTGAAGACGTACCAGACGCATAGTCATATTGGCTTTTTGCACCAAACGCTTAATAAGTCCTGGCTGATCCAATCTTTCTGCCAGCTTGGGATTTATATTGATATTGTCCAGAGGCATATGCAGTCGATCTGCCACCAGCTGCACAATAAAGGCTACACGCTCCTGCTGCTGTCCATCTGCTGGTACCGAAGCTATGGCATCAGATTGAATTAGGTTATTAATGGAAGCATCCATTAGCTTTTGATGGTAGGATTTAGTTTTGGCAATACGTTCTGCTTTAATTTTTTCCTGTTCTTCCACCCTCAAACCTCCTTCAATGCCGCTTCATCTGCCTGATTTTTTTGCTGCTCCATAATCAGCTGATAGTAGCTGCCTCGCAACGCCATCAATTCCTCATGCTGTCCCCGCTCTACTACCTCTCCCTGCTCTAAAACAATAATTTCATCGCAATCCCGAATGGTACTAAGCCGATGAGCAATAATCAAACAACTGCAGCCCCGCCGGCGAATATTCTTCATAATATCCTCCTCTGTCAGTGGATCCAAGGCACTGGTAGCCTCATCCAACACCAGTAAAGACGGATTCACTGCCAAGGCTCTGGCAATCTCCAATCGCTGCCGTTGCCCTCCACTGAAATTACGGCCTCCTTCATCCACACGAGCCTCATAACTGCCATTAAGATGGAGAATATCACTATGTATGCAGGCATCCTGTGCGGCCTTCACCACATCATCCCGGCTTATAGTGGCATCAAAAAGACTTATATTCTCCCTAACGCTGCCACTTATCTGAAATACATCCTGATCCACTGAAGATAGTGAGTTGACGATAACACTGCGGGGTATCTGGCGCCGATCTGTCCCATCCAGCAATACCCGGCCGCTCCACTGCTCATACAGTCCTACTACCACCTTGGCCAAGGTAGATTTGCCACTACCAGAGGATCCTACCACCGCCGTCCACTGCCCCGGCTTCATATGCAGACTAATATCCTTCAACAAAGGCTCCGTCAATCTGCTATAACCAAAGGAGATATTCTCCAATTCCAGTTCACCAGATAAAGCACTATGAGCATACTCTGGCTCCTGCGTTGGATAATTAAGCGCATCTATATCATAACGCCGCACATCATTAAGTCGCTGCATCTGCATTTCTGTAGTTTGCAGCTGCTGTCCCAAGCCCACCAAATTATTAAATGGCGCCTGAAAATTCCCCATCAGATTCTGAAAGGCCATAAATATACCTGCCGTCATGGTTCCTTCCATAATAGAAAAGCCACCTATGGTCATAATCAAAGCACCATTAAGGCCACTTAGCAGCAAAGGCAGCATATTGGTGGTCAGGCTGAGCATGGCCATGCGTTGACCACAATCCAAAACTCTAGCATGATAACCTGCTATCTTGGCAAAAAAATCTGCCTCATTACCATTAGCCTTAATGGTTTCAATCATCTGCAAGCCATTCATAGCATTACCATAGGCCTTGCCTGCTTCCTGCTGGGAAAGCATGGACAAATCCGTCATACGTCGACGCAGATAAAAGAACACGCCTAAATCCACCAAGCTAAAACTAACGCCGATAATAGTCAAGGAAGGACTATATTCAAAAAGCAATATTAAGAAAAATACTGCCATGGCAAAATCCAACATACAGGTAGCAGCCTGATTGCTGAGCACCGCTGCTATTGACTCCGAAAAGGCAGCTCTCGAAGCAATTTCTCCTGCAAATCTTTGTTGAAAAAACTCCATAGGCAGTTTCAGCAAATGCCAAAAAAAGCCTGCTGATTCCGAAAGTGTTATCTTTTCCTGCCATAGAGTAAGGCACCAGGAACGCATAAATGATAAAATACCGCTAACCAAAAAAGATAGAGCCATAGCCAGCATCAGATTGGTCATCCAATCTGGATGCTTGCCTGTAAGAATATCATCCAGAAAAATCTGGCTCATAACTGGCGATGCCAGCTGACAAATCATCATTCCCAAACCAATTAGCAGCACAAAGGCCACAGCAGATCTATCCTGCCATAACCGCCCAGCAATCTCCTTGACTACATTGTAACGATGGCCCCGGCTGCGGAAATTTTCCCTAGGACGTATATCCAAGGAGATTCCCGTATAGGAGGATTGAAAGCTATCCCAGCTAACGGTTCTCCTGCCTACAGCTGGATCATTGAGATAAACAGTATCATCCTTAATGCCCTCCAACACCACAAAATGATTGAACTCCCAATGAATAATCAAGGGATATTCCTCCTGCCGCAGCTGGTCTGCCATCATGCGATAGCCAGCAGCCTGACAGCCCAGCTTGCGAGCTGCCTTTAGCACATTGCTGGCCTTGGAGCCATCACGGCTTACACCACACTCCTGCCTCAGTCGTTCCAAAGGCAGCCATAATCCATAATATGCCAATACCATGGCTAAAGAGGCAGCACCACATTCTGTAGCCTCCATCTGCAAAATCACAGGTACCTTGGCACGAGATATTTTTCTTTCCTTTTCTGCCATACTGACATCACCTATTTCTCAGCCACTGGCTGGCCTTGTAAAATACCTTTTCAATAGGAGCCTTGCGATCTATAATCACCGAGCCTGCCACATAGGTACCAGCTGTAACCGGCTTGTGCTCCCCCACAATAGATGTCCATAAATATCCTGATTCATCCTTATCATTTTTTACCAAATCAAATCTTACCTCTACTACAGAGTTTTGGGTTTGCTGCAAAATGCTTTGGGCCAACTGAGCATTCCCAAGATTGCGAACCATAGAAGCCTGATCCACAGGATATTCTGACACTGACCTAACCACTCCCAACAAACTGCCACTCTGACTCACATCAGTTCCATTAGGTGCCAATTGCACAGTCATTCCTGGCTCCAGCCTTTTTCCCTTGTCTACAGATACATACATCAAGCCATTTAAATCACTGCGGCCTTCATCCAAACGTATTGTGCAAATTTCTTCACCCTCACGAACCCAAGTGCCCTTATTTACCAATATTTCTGTTACAATGCCATTGTATGGGCTATAGATTTGCTCATTGACTGCCTCCACTGTGCGCTTGGCATCATGGGCATTAACCCGCAGTGCCACATCTTTATGATTGGCCCCCAGCTCTATGCTATTACGGGTAGCCACCGTATCCATGGTCATAGCTGTCTGGTTGAGGTGCATTATCTGCTGATTCTCTCTTATCCGACTGCCTTGACTAATATATATCTCGTCTATCTGTCCTGTAGTCATGGCAGAAAGCTTGCGCACACCTCCTGCATCCATAATCAAGCCATAGCCATCTGCCTTAACAGTAAAGGACCCCATAATAGACCATAGTACCACCCCAAAAAGAAGCAACAGAATGGCTGACAGTCCAATCCAACCTACTGGCGTAGTAACCTGCAGCAAAGTATCAAGCTTCTCAGGAGAACGCATCTTATCCAATGCCTCTCGGCTAAATAATTTATCAGGATTGATCATATTACATATCCTCCATATTAACCGAAACCAGCTGTCCCTCCCGCAGTCCATTTATCCCAGACACTACCACGGTTTCTCCTAACTGAATTCCCTCCAATATTTCTGCATATCGATCATTTATAGCACCTACACGAACACTGCGCTTCTCCAGGCGATTTTCTCCATTCACCACAAACACATCTGAATGATTGTTATTATTATCCAGCGCCTCCACAGGAATAGCCAACACATTTCGTGGCTGAGAGGAGGTCAGTACCATATGCTCATAGCTTCTGGCCTCCAGCACCCCAGAAGGATTGTAGACATCAAAAACCACTCGCCGCATATCTGCTGGCTGACCAAGCTCTGGATAGATACCATATATTTTCACATTGAATACCGTATTGCGTCCATGATTGCCAGCCTGATATTCCGTATTATAGGATTTGACAAAATCCGGACGCCTAAAGGAAAGAGTGAATTCTGCCCCCTCACCCTGAGAGCCTAATAGACTTTGCAAATCTCCATCTTCCATATTTATGGCAAACCACATGGCTCTAAAATCCCCCACTAGGCAGATAGGAGTTCCAGCCGTTACATAATTGCCGACATGCTGATAGGTAATTAGCACACTTCCAGGAATATTAGTAGTTACCTGCAAGCGGGAGTTATTTAACACTGCCTGATCATATTGAGCCTGAGCATCTGCCATATTAGCCTCAGCTGCCTCATAATTGGCTCGAGCTTCATCCACCTTTTCCATAGAAGTTGCATTCTGACTAATAAGACTCTGATATCTATTGTAACTATTTCGCGCCTGCAGTTCTAAAGCCTGAGCTCTTTTCATATTGCTTTCTGCCTGACGAATTTTCAAAGGAATATCCTCATTTGTTAAATCTGCCACCACATCACCTGCTGCCAAGGGCATATTTTTATGGATGCGCAAGTTGCTGATTACACCATCTACCTTGGCTATAACATCAGCTGATTGGCGAGAGGCCATAGTGGCCTGCTCAAATTCGTATTGGGCATTAATAGAACGTTGCTGGGCTTGAGCACCACTAACCACAATAGCTCTATTATTCATCCTATCCATAATAACGCTTTCGCCCTCATAATTAACAAAAATACCGTAGCCTATCAAGGAAATAGCTAATACTATCACCAGCGCCATAGCCGTAAGATAATATTTTTTCAAAACACCAAACCTCCTTTTATATCCCCTACATTATTGAAGGAAAATACCTTTAGATTTTCTTGCCATACTATATTGACCTTATATTAACATGGTTTACGTGCAAAAGAAATCCCTTTTGCCTGCATCAAGGTAATAAAAAAACATCCTGCACAAAATCAATTTCCTTTTTGTGCAGGACGCCTTTCCAACCTTCTATTTCATTAGTTTGGCAAAATCCTTGGCAAAATTAGCACATATACGGGCATACATGTCCTTGCCCTCATAATCCTCTCTATCCCTAGCGTCTACTCGGCTAAAAATCTCCTTGCCAGTTTTGGTATCATAGGCCCGAAATTCTACTGTTACATAAAATTGGGTACTATAATATTCAGGATGATATACAGGTTCCTCATACTCTATTTCTACACGGCGGGAGTTACCGTCTGAATCTTTAACTGTTATATATTTAGTTCGCCGTTCCCAGCTGGTATAGGCCGGATGAAAAATCCTGCCAGCCTTGTATTTTTTCACCTGACTGACTATGTAGATATCTGCTACCTCTGGCAATCTTTCCTGATAAACCGCCTCAAAGGCCTCCGGATTCTGTTCCCGCAGAAGATCCATATCCTGACCAGAAAGCAAGGATATTTTTCTCAACAACATTTCTTCATCTACTATAGGCAGCTTGGCTGTATGCAGCTTGTCCTGATATACAGCCTGCAAAGACTTAGCCTGTACAGAGTCCTCTTCCATATTTGTCTGGGAAAAATCCATATTATAAACTGCTATAGATTTAACCTTTTTGAAATTGTAGGAGCTATCTTTGAAGTCCGTTTTTTCCGCCCAAGCACTAACTGGCATTATAAAAATCATTAACACCAGCAAGGCCATCATTCTCTTTAATACATTCCTCATATGCATCATCCTCCCACTCATTTCATGGCTGCTTTGGCTGTACCGTAAATTCCCGCGGCAGCACCTCCAATAGCTCCAGTTACTGCCCCTGTTACCGCAGCGCTTCCTACAGCAGTTCCTGCCACGACAGCCCCTACAGCTGCTACGGCAGCAGTGGCGGCGCCGGCAGTTGCTGCACAAGCCAATCCCACACCTACCGCAATAACCGCAACTAAAGCAACCTTTTTAAACCCCTCCCAAAAGCTTTTCCAGCTGCCTCCTACCACATATTCCATGGTATCATCATCCAGCTCCACCTTGGTGCCCTTATAATAATCCATGGCCTCCTCAAACATCTGCCGAAAATCCTCCAGCTTCATATTAACGTATCTCTTGGCTATCTCATACATATCCTCAATGGTCTCTGCTACTTCCATCAAGCCGTTGACTACCGGATCAGCCTCCAGCTTAACCAAAAGCTCCTGAGCCTGCTGTCTTACATCTGCATTTTCCATTGCCACTGCCATGTTCACCATTATAAATCTCTCCTTTTATATAACTAATTACAATTCCTGCCTTTTTCAATATCAACCAAAAAGCTTTTTCTTGAGATATGCACCTGCCTTTTCGGTGAGCCAATTAATAAAATCATCAAGGCCAGCTATGCCGCCTACTACCTTTTCCATCTCTTCATCGGAAATTTTTTCCTTTACAGTCTGATTTCTTTCGTCTATTCTGATATCTGACATTTCTCTCATCCTTTCCTATAAACCTTAGCGAATATTTTCTTTTGTCTCTTATACGCTATCCTGAAATAAATATTACATAATTTACTAATTTTTCTATTGTTCAAATCAAAATCCCTTATCCCCCATATGTCACATAAAATTTAGGTAAAGAGTATATCAATGTATTCACGTATACAATACCTTTATCTATTGACATTATATAATCATGTGGCTATAATAAATTACATCAAGCGGACAACGGAGTCCCGGAAAGCCAATCAGGTTTTTCGGGACTTTTCTGTTTTCCGGGCGAATGATATATATATCACAATTTTATCTGCCGAGACAATGTCGTCTCATGGTTATTTAGACAAATAGCTATGGGACGGCATTTTTTGTTAAGGCAAAGCCGTTCTTATCTTTTATTTAAGTAGTTGTGTATGTGTGGAGAAAGGATTTGATTAACATGATTGATACTGGCGATACTGCCTGGGTCCTGATTAGCGCGGCCCTGGTATTCTTTATGACACCTGGCCTTGCCCTGTTCTACGGTGGCATGGTTAGGAGCAAAAACGTACTGACCACTATTATGCAGAGCATGTTCATTCTGGCCATGATTTCTGTAGAGTTTATCGTTATTGGTTACACCATGGCCTTTGGCCCTGATGTAAATGGCTTTATTGGCGATTTCAGCAAGGTGGGCCTAACCGGCATTGGCATGAAGATTATGGAAGGCGGTACTATTCCAGAGCTGGCCTTTGTAGCCTTCCAGTGTATGTTTGCCGCCTTGACTCCAGCCCTGATTACTGGTGCCTTTGCTGAGAGAATGAAGTTCAAGGCTTTTGCCATTCTCATGCTGCTGTGGGCTGTATTGATTTATAACCCAATGGCTCATTGGGTATGGGGCGGTGGCTTCCTGGCCGAGCTTGGTGCTTTGGACTTTGCTGGTGGTCTGGTTATCCATATTCTCTCCGGTGTTTCCGGTTTGACTCTTTGTATTCTCCTTGGCAAGCGTAGCGGCTATGGCAGAACTGCCATGTTGCCTCATAACCTGCCAATGACTGTTCTGGGTGCTTCTATTCTGTGGTTTGGCTGGTTCGGCTTCAATGCCGGCAGTGCTCTTGGTGCTAACGCTCTGGCTGCCAGTGCCTTTGTAGTATCTCAGGCTGCTGCTGCCGCTGCTACTGTTTCCTGGGTACTCCTTGAGTGGAAGTTTAGTGGCAAGCCAACTGTTCTGGGTGCTGTTTCCGGCTGTATTGCTGGTCTGGTAGCTATTACTCCAGCTGCTGGTTTTGTAGAGCCATTACCTGCCATTATCATTGGTCTGATAGGCGGCGGTATCTGCTACTTTGCCGTAGCTGTTCTCAAGGACAAGCTGGGCTATGATGATTCCCTTGATGCCTTTGGTATTCATGGTATCGGCGGTACCTGGGGCTCTCTGGCCACTGGTCTTTGGGCTACCACTGGTGTAAACCCAGCTGGTGCCAACGGTCTTTTCTATGGGGAAACTGATTTGTTTGTAGCTCAGGTTATTTCCACTGTTGTAGCCTATGCATTGGCTATTGTAGGTACTTTCATCCTCTTCAAGATTGTCAGCGCTATCTGTGATGTTCGTGCTGATGAGTCCGAGGAACTGGCTGGCTTGGATATCGTGGAGCATGGCGAGCGTGGCTATGGCCGCTCCGTTGTAGGCGGTACTATTATGGGCAGCTTTGAAGATTCCAGCGAAATGCTGGCCAATACTGTCATGAAGGTTAATGCCAAGGGAGGTACAGTATAATGAAGATGACCAAAATTGAGATTATCACCCGCTCCAACAAGCTGGATGAGCTGATGGAAGCATTAAATGATATTGGTGTGCTGGGTATGACTGTCAGCCAGGTCTTTGGCTGCGGCCTGCAGAAAGGCCATGAAGAGGTCTATCGTGGCAAAAAATATGATGTAAATCTGGTTCCAAAAATTAAGCTGGAAACCGTTGTCTGCGAGATTCCTGTTGAGACTGTATTGAATGTGGCAGAGAATGCTCTCCGCACCGGCAACTACGGTGATGGTAAAATCTTTGTTACCGAGCTGACCGATGCTGTCCGTATTCGTACAGGCCAGAGAGGTCCAGAGGCTATAATGGACATTCCTGGAGAAAAGAAATAGATATCCACACAACATACACTATAGACAGAGGGATAGCTGCTAGTTGGCTATCCCTTTGTCATTGCTAAATACATACTTATTTCAACAGTTTTTACTTAATTTTACTTTAACCTATTAAAAGGTAAATATAATTATGGATTTTTGTCTCTTAATAATGTATAATACTATTTAAGTTTTTCTATAATGTTTAAGGGGTGGTTTTAATGATTTTCGGTAAGAAAATAAAGGCAGCTGCTCTCTGTGCCGCTGCTATTATGTCCTTTGGCCTGTTAGCTGGCTGCGGCTCTGACAAGGCGGCTGATAACTCTGGTGACAAGCAGTACAAGATAGGCATTGTCCAGTTAGTAGAGCACGATGCTCTGGATGCTGCCAACAAGGGCTTTGTAGATGGTCTTAAGGAGCGTGGCTTTGAGGAAGGCAAGAATCTGGTAATTGACCAGCAGAATGCTCAGGCCGACCAGTCCAATCTGCAGAATATCGGTCAGCGTTTTGTTAATGACAAGGTTGATTTAATTTATGCCATTGCTACACCTGCAGCTCAGACTGTAGCCAATCTTACCAAGGATATTCCTATTGTAGCTTCTGCTATTACTGACTACGAAGGTGCCAAGCTGATTAAGAGCAACAATGAGCCAGGGGGCAATCTGACTGGTACCAGCGATATGAATCCTATCAAGGAGCAGATTGATCTGCTGCTGAAGATTACACCAAATGCCAAGACTATTGGCTGTATCTATACCTCCAGCGAGGCCAATTCTGAGATTCAGTTCAAGGCTATGAAGGAATACGCTGAGTCTAAAGGCTTGAAGGTTGAGTCTGCTACCATTTCCAATGTAAATGATATTCAGCAGGCTGCTCAGAGTCTAGTTAGCAAGGTTGATGTATTCTGGGTGCCTACTGATAATGTGGTTGCTTCTGCAATTCCTACTTTGGTATCTATTACTGATGCTGCCAAGAAGCCTGTTATCTGCGGCGAGCCTAATCATGTAAAGAATGGCGGTCTGGCTACCTATGGTATTGATTACTATGAGTTGGGCAAGCAGTCCGGCCATATGGCTGCTGATATTCTGGAGGGCAAGTCCAAGCCTGCCAATATGCCAATTCAGTTTGCCAAGGTTCTCAAGGCTATGTTTAACAAGACTGATGCTGCTAAGTTAGGCATTACCCTTAGCGATGATCTGCTGAAGGATGCCGACGTGGTAGAGTAATATTTATAGGTAAGAAAATATTTGCTCCGGGCGTTCCTGCCGCTGATTTATTTCCCGGCAAAGCAGCCCGGAGCTGTTTTTTAGAATGGAGAATTGACTTTGGATCTGATAATTCCTACTATATCTCAGGGACTTTTGTGGTCCCTGCTGGCTATAGGTGTATACATTACCTTTAGGGTGCTTGATATTGCTGATTTGACTGTAGAGGGCAGTTTCCCTCTAGGTGCAGCTACTGCGGCTGCCTGTCTAGTAGCGGGCTGGAGTCCTATTCCTGCCATGCTGGCTGCTGCCTTTGCAGGTATGCTGGGCGGTATTATTACCGGTATTCTATGTACTAAGCTAAAAATACCTGCTCTGTTGGCTGGTATTCTGACCATGATTGCCCTGTATTCCGTCAACCTGCGGATTATGGGCAAGGCCAATATTTCTCTGTTGCAGGTTGATACCGTATTTTCTCTCTATGCCATTTCCGGGCTGGAGCTGTCCCAAATGATTTTGGTTATTGGTCTAATTGCTGTTATTATTACTGCTGTAGGCTGTTATCTTTTCTTTGGTACAGAAATCGGTGCTGCTATTCGTGCTACTGGCTGCAATCCTCATATGATTCGGGCCAACGGAGTCAATACTGATATAACCATTATTTTGGGCCTTTTGATTTCCAATGCTTTGGTAGCCTTGTCCGGCGCTTTGGTAGCCCAGGCCAACGGCTTTGCCGATGTAGGTATGGGTGTTGGCACTATTGTTATTGGCTTGGCTTCTGTTATTATCGGCGAGGTGCTCTTTGGCACCCGCAGTTTCAAGAACTGCCTGCTGTCTGTTATTCTTGGCTCCATTGCTTATCGTGCTGTTATTGCCATTGTTTTGCAGATGGGTATGCCACCAAATGATTTGAAGCTCTTTACAGCTATTCTGGTAGCAGCCGCTTTGTCCATGCCTCTGTTCCAAGCGAAATTAAATAAGAGAAAGGCGGCGAAGGACTAATGCTGAGAATTGAAGATATTGCCAAAACATTTAACCCAGGTACTATTACCGAAAAAAAGGCTCTAAAGGGCGTTACCCTTCACTTAGAGCCAGGTGATTTCGTTACAGTTATTGGCGGTAACGGCGCTGGAAAATCTACTCTGATGAACTCCATTGCTGGTACCTTTCCAGTAGATAGAGGCAAAATCATTATTGATGGTCAGGATATTACCAAGTGGCCTGAGCACAAAAGAGCCAAATACATCGGCCGTGTATTCCAGGATCCTATGATGGGTACTGCTGCCAATATGCAGATTGAGGAGAATATGGCTATTGCTGCCCGTCGTGGCAAAACTCCTACCCTTCGCTGGAGTGCCCCTGTGGCTCAGAGAGAGTTTTTCCGGGAGCAGCTGAAAACTCTGAATCTGGGCTTGGAGGATAGATTGGAATCCAAGGTAGGCCTGCTGTCTGGTGGTCAGCGTCAGGCTCTTACTTTGCTGATGGCTACGCTGGTGGAACCAAAGCTGCTACTTTTGGATGAGCATACTGCAGCTCTTGATCCTAAGACCGCTGCCCAGGTATTATCCCTGACTACGGATATTGTCCACAAGCGCAACCTTACTACCTTGATGATTACCCATAATATGAAGGATGCCTTGGCCTGTGGCAATCGCCTGATTATGCTTCACGATGGCAAAATCCTGATTGATGTTAAGGGGGAGGAAAAGAAGCATCTTACCATCAAAGACCTTTTGACTATGTTTGAAAAGGCTGCTGGCAGTGAGCTGAACTCTGATGCACTGCTGCTTAGCTAAGTGAAAATTTCCAACAAAATTGGCAGGTTAGAATTATCTCTAGCCTGCCAATTTTGTTTTACATACAAATTCTCTATTCCTTGTCCAAATCTACATCAATGGTGCCTGTAGCATAAGGGGCCAGCACATAGGTCTGAACTATTACATGAATATGCTTGTTTTCGTCTAAATAGATATCCTTAGGAATTTCCTCTAGCTGAACTACCCTAGAGTAGAGTAGATCGCCATAATCTCTTTCTATGGCCCTAATAACACTGCGCAGAGTATATCTATCAGCATGCTGACTAAACTCTGGCTCCTTGGCCAACTCCTCCAGGCTTAAACTTTTGCCATCAGAGAGGCGATAAATCTGTCCATATTCCCAGCTTATAGGATGGGCTGCAAACTGTAGGTAAAAATATTCGTGGGTTCTAAGGCTGAGGAAATTTTCATCCTGATAGGAAACCTTAGTAGCCAGAGTGGTGGATATTATATCTCCTTCCTCTATCCGGCGTCCAACAGCGGTGTTGGCACGATTGGCCCGCTTGAAAATATCCAGATTGATTTTTTCCTGCACCTTATCGTTTTGCAGATCCAATATAGGATAACTAATCTCTACACCCATAGTTGGCGTAGGCACCTCCGCCCAGCAAGTACCACCTAGCATGGCACTAGCTGCCAAGGCCAAAAGAACAGAACGCACAACTTTTTTCATCCAAATCCCCTCCTTGCACATATTAACTTCTATATGCCCTTGACACTCCCCATGCCTGAAAGGCAGGGTATTCTTGGTTCAACAACCACTGCACCGCCTCCGAAGAATTGGTGTCTTACACGATTTCCCCAAGCGTGAATTCCCGTGTGCCCCACGGTATTTGTGTATCGAATGTCTTTTTTCCTTTGCAGCCGCAAGGTCTTTAAATTACGGCAGGGCGATACACGCGCCGCTCAACCTACTAAGAACCGGTTGCCCGTAGGCCTTGGTTTTCGATTCGTCCAGTTTCTATTGTCGCAGGGCTTCTCCTTTCTTCTGTATTCTTTAGGTAAGTCTATTATATCACGAAAGTTAGCAGTTGTCCGCCTTCAATTACTTGCGTAAATTCGGCGGACGCGCCGTAAAACCCCAGCCCTGAAGGGCGGGGTTTTACGGCGCATTTGATAAAATCTGCCTATCTTACAAATTCTGATTTGCCGAATACATCAATTATCTATACACTTCTCGTAGGCATGGCATATACCCTTACAGGCACGCTTGCGCTATATTGATGTGCAAAATTATCCCCTATTAATGGCGATATGGGAGTACCCTTTCAGGCACGCTCTCGCTACTTTTCTC
>CAKPYV010000026.1 GCA_934203205.1 uncultured Anaerovibrio sp.
TTCCGTGGCATAAAAATATCCGGGCAGTATATAACTACCCGGATTATAAGGTCTAACTTTATGGGGTCACTACAGTGAAGCCAATTCAGGAGCTTTTTGATGGAAATTTTTAGTTATACTTAGGCATTGGCCTTGCGGAATTTCTCCATAAAGTCAGCCAGCTTCTCACAGCCCTCATAAGGCATAGCATTGTAGATGGATGCACGCATACCGCCTACAGAACGATGGCCCTTGACACCGCCCAGCTGCTGTTCCAGAGCCTCAGCCACAAACTTCTTCTCCAGTTCCTCATTAGGGAGACGGAAAGTAACGTTCATAAAGGAACGGCTATCCTTGTCAGCATGACCAGCATAGAAGCCATTGCTGTTATCAATAGCATCATATACCAAAGCAGCCTTCTTCTTGTTGCGCTCTGCCATAACCTCCAGACCGCCCTGTGCCTTTATCCACTTAGCAGTTTTGCCTACCATGTAGATGCCAAAGGCAGGAGGAGTATTGTAGAGGGAATTTTTCTTGTAGTAGGTATCATAACGCAGCATAGTAGGCAGATTCTCAGGGCTCTTTTCCAGCATGGAGCGTCTAGCAACTACCAGAGCAACACCAGCAGGGCCAAGATTCTTCTGCACGCCTGCATAAATCAGGCTGAACTTGGAGAAGTCCAAAGGACGGGAAAGAATATCAGAGGACATATCAGCAATCAATGGTACATTGCCAGTTTCAGGAATGTAGTGATACTCAGTACCATAAATGGTGTTGTTGTAGCAAACATGGAGATAAGCTGCATCATCGCTAAGCTTGATTTCTTCCTGAGTAGGAACATGCTTAAAATTGACATCCTTGCTAGAAGCAGCCACATAGCCACGGCCCAGAATCTCGGCTTCCTTGCAGGCCTTGGAGGCAAAGCTGCCAGACAGCACATAATTACCACGCTTCTCAGGGGTAGCAAAGTTCATAGCCACCATGTCAAACTGCATGCTGGCACCACCCTGAATAAAGAGAACCTCATAATCATCACCAAGTCCCATCAGCTCCAGAATATCAGCCTTGGCCTGATTGTGTACTGCATCATAGGCAGGAGCACGATGGCTGATTTCCAAAATGGACATGCCAGTGTTCTGGAAATTCAGGAACTCAGCCTGAGCTTCCTTGAGCACTTCCAATGGCAGCATGGATGGACCTGGGTTAAAGTTATAAATACGATTTGCTTCCAAAATAATAACCTCCTTGGGTTCTAATTCATTACAATATGATTCAAGATACATCGAGATGCCTCATATCACCCATAGGTAATGGGTGATATGACAGCACAGCAAACATATTAGTGAGCGTCGAAAATGATAACCTTGGCGCCAAAGATACCCTCCATGGAGGTAATCAGCTTGATAACATCCTTTGGCACATCCTTGTCCAAGGTAAGAATCATGAGGCTGGTGCCCTCTACACTGGTAGCGCCTACCTGCATGCTGGAAATATTTACCCCAGCAGCACCCATAATGGAACCAACCTGGCCAATAACGCCTGGACGGTTAATATGAGGGCAAATCAGGATGCAATCATGTGGATCCAAGTCAACACGGTTGTCATCAATCTTAACAATACGGCCCTTTTCACCAAAGAGGGTACCCTGTACACTGACATTTTTATTGGCGGTATAGGCAGTAACAGTAATAATATTGGCAAAGCGCTCGCTATCCTTGTCCTGCACCTCAGTGATTTTCAGACCACGCTCCTTGGCCAGGCCTGGAGCATTAACATAGTTGACAGTCTTTTCCATCTCAGAATCCAGCATGCCTTTTACTACAGCAGTAGTTACCATCTTAGTGTTTACATCAGCAATATCGCCATTGTAGGTAACTTCCAGCTTCTTGATAGCGCCATCCGCCAAAGCACGAACTGCACAACCAAGGCGCTCAGCCAAATCGAAGTAAGGAGTAATAACATTCATAACCTGCTTAGAAACAGGCGCCATGTTTACAGCAGTCATAACAGGCTCGCCGTGGAGAGCAGCTTTGATTCCCTTGGCGACATCTACAGCTACACCAATCTGAGCCTCTACAGTGGAAGCACCCAGATGAGGGGTAACATAGAGGTTTGGTACACCCAGCAGAGGATGGTCAGCTGGAATAGGCTCGCTGGTAAATACATCAATAGCAGCTCCAGCTACCTGACCGGAGAGAACAGCCTCCCGCAGATCCTCTTCATTGATAATACCACCACGAGCGCAGTTAACCAGACGAACCCCCTTCTTCATGCGGGCCATAACATCCTTGTTAATCATATTGCGGGTAGTATCAGTAAGAGGCATATGAACGGTAATAAAATCAGCCTTCTCAATAACCTCATCAAAGGTGCCAACGGCAACGCCCATATCCTTGCAACGTTCCTCGTTGATATATGGATCATAGCCAATAACCTTCATATCAAAGGCCAAAGCACGCTTGGCTACACCGCTGCCGATACGGCCCATGCCGATAACGCCCAAGGTCTTGCCCTTCAGCTCAACACCGGTGTATTTTTTGCGGTTCCACTCACCCTTCTGAAGAGTTTCGTTGGCAATAGGAATATGACGAGCCATAGCCATCATCATGGCAAAGGTATGCTCAGTGGCAGCAATGGTATTGCCCCCTGGGGAATTAATAACAATAATACCCTTGTCGGTGGCAGCAGCAACATCAATATTATCTACACCTACACCGGCACGGCCAATAATCTTTAAATTTTTGGCAGCGGCAATAACCTCTGCAGTTACCTTGGAGGCAGAGCGGACAATCAAAGCATCATAGTCCGGAATAATAGACAGCAGCTCCTCAGCGGGCAGCTTGTCACGAACATCACAATCAAATTCGTCCTTCAAAATGTCTACAGCCATCTGGGAAACGCCATCTGCGATTAAAACCTTCATCATACATCCTCCTAAAATAAAAACAGCTTCGCCCCATAATTGGGGCGAAGCATAAACTCCACGGTACCACCCAAATTACACCCAAAGGTGCAACTCAAAGCTGCTATATCGGGCTAGCCCGTCCGGCTCTTCGTCGGCCTCTCCAAGGTGGACAGTTATTTCACTTACACCGGCTTACACCAGCCGCCGGCTCTCTAGGCTAAGAAAAATAACCTTTTCCTCTTCATCAAGTTAATATATTTCAAAGTGTTAAGGGAATTATAATTTATACATGGGGAAAAGTCAAGTGTATTTTTCAGAAATACGAAATTTTCTTTTGTCAGAATATTATTTGATATTTCAATGTAGGAATGTAGCTGCCTTTTATATTTACCCCATGCTAACGGGTGCTAAGGCTCCCTCCTCTTAGGAGGGAGTTAAGCAACCATAAAGCTCTGGATTTATTCGACTAAATTCAGTGGAAGTCTAAAGCTTCCACTGAATAAGTCTCATTTTACAGAATAATGTGTATACAGGTAAAAGCATGGAAGTTTGAGAATTTTTGTGTTATAATTTTGTTGATTCATTGTATAAATTTTTAATATAGGAGCGGATATTTTTATGCCTGAGATTTTGCAGAATCCTTCTAATTTTATTCAGAATGAAATAAACGATGACCTGAAGAATGGTCGTTACAGTGAGGGGATTCACACCCGTTTCCCACCAGAGCCAAATGGCTACCTTCACATTGGTCACGCCAAATCCATTTGCCTGAACTTTGGCTTGGCACAGCAGTATGACGGTATGTGCAATCTGCGTTTTGATGATACAAATCCTGTTAAAGAGGATGTAGAATATGTAGATTCCATTCAGGCTGATGTAAAATGGCTAGGCTTTAGCTGGGACAAGCGGATGTATTATGCTTCCGATTACTTTGAGAAGCTCTATGAATTTGCTGTACAACTTATCAAAAACGGCAAGGCCTATGTGGATGATTCAAATGCAGAGGAAATTCGCGCTATGCGTGGTACTCTTACTGAGGCTGGCAAGGAAAGCCCATATAGAAACCGCAGTGTAGAGGAAAATTTGGCCCTCTTTGAGGCCATGAAGCAGGGTGAATTTGCTGATGGGGAAAAGGTTCTCCGAGCCAAGATAGACATGGCTTCCCCTAATATCAATATGAGAGATCCTGTTATCTATCGTATTGCCCATGCAACTCATCATCGCACCGGGGATGCCTGGTGTATCTATCCAATGTATGATTTTGCCCATCCACTGTCCGATGCCATTGAGGGGATTACTCATTCCGTATGTACTCTGGAATTTGAGGATCATCGTCCTCTCTATGATTGGTGTCTGGAATCCTTGGGCTTTGATGTAAATACTCGTCCTCGCCAGATTGAATTTGCCCGTCTGAATCTTACCAACACTGTTACGAGCAAGCGCAAGCTGCGTCAGTTAGTAGAGGAAGGCTATGTGGCAGGTTGGGATGATCCTCGTATGCCTACTATTTCTGGTTTGCGCCGTCGTGGTTATACTCCTGCTGCCCTGCGGAATTTCTGCAGCGAGGTAGGTGTAGCCAAGGCTAACAGCTTGGTAGATGTGGCTATGCTGGAGCATTGCATCAGAGATGATTTGAACAACAATGCAGATAGAATTATGGCTGTCCTGCACCCACTGAAGGTAGTTATCACCAACTATCCAGAGGGCAAGAAGGAATATATGCTGGCAGAGAACCATCCTACCAAGGGGGGCCACCGCTATATGCCATTCAGCCGTGAGCTGTACATTGAGCAGGAGGACTTTATGGAGGATGCACCCAAGAAGTTCTTCCGTTTGAAGCCAGAGGGCGAGGTTCGTCTGAAGCATGGCTATATTATCAAATGTGAGGAAGTTATTAAGGATGCTGAGGGCAAGGTAGTGGAGTTGCATTGTACCTATGATCCTGATTCCAAGACTGGTGGTGCTACTGCCAACCGCAAGGTAAAGGGCACCATTCATTGGGTATCTGCTGCCGATGCTTTGGAGGCAGAGGTTCGTCTTTATGATTATCTCATTGAGACTGATGAAAAGGGCGAAGTACCAGCAGATTTCCTCAACGCAGTAAACAAGAATTCTTTGGAGGTTCTCCATCATGTAATGGTAGAGCCAAGTGCAGCTTTGACTGCCGAGGGCACCCATTATCAGTTCCTCCGTCAGGGTTATTATGTAGTGGACAAGGATTCTACCCCGGATCATTTGGTATTTAACCGAGTGGTGGGTTTGAAGGATTCCTGGGCCAAAGTAAAGAAGGGCTGATTATGGCAAAGATTCCCAAGGGATTATCAGATAAGGATATGCTGCAGGGCTACGTGGAGCAGGTGACCATGGAGTCTCAGTTTTTGGCTGCCGAGGAGGCAGAGGATAAAAAGCGTCGAGCTAAAGCAGGTCTAGGTAAGCCTGAAAAGAATATTGCTCTGACTGGCTTTAGTGATGAGCTGGTGGAGGAATTGGGCCGCAAGCTTTTGGAGCTAAAGATGGAACTGTTCCGGGAAGGGGTGAAGAATTATACACTGAAGGTAAAAAAGGATGGACAGGTTATTACCATCAAACCAGTAGCTCTCAAAAATAAGGGAGAAAATAAATCCCGTAGATAAAAAGAGATTGACATAATAGAGGATAATGGGCAATGCGTGAGGGAAGTGTTGTACCGCAAGCCTAAGCCTTGTCTGCTGGCTATATATTTAGTCTCCAGACAATGGATTGGACAAACGATATGATGCTTAATTTTAATTTATTAAAAGGGGGCAAAAACATTGTTTGACTCAACTTCCATTGCAGTAACGATTTTTGTCGTTGCCTATGCACTCATTATTTCGGAGAAGGTACACCGCACTATTGTAGGTATCTTCGGTGCCATGCTGATGATTATGCTGGGGATTCTTTCTCAGGACACCGCAGTTCATCACATTGACTTCAACACTTTAGGTCTGCTGATGGGCATGATGATTATCGTAAACATCACTGCCGAAACCGGATTGTTCAACTATCTGGCTATCTGGGCGGCCCAGAAGGTTAAGGCCAAGCCAATGAAGCTGCTGCTGGCCTTGGCAGCGCTGACGGCTGTATGCTCTGCCCTGCTGGATAATGTAACCACTGTATTGCTGACTGTTCCTGTTACCTTTAGCATTACTTCTCAGCTAAAGGTGGATGTAAAGCCATTCCTGATGGCTCAGATTATGGCCTCTAATATTGGTGGTACTGCTACCTTGATTGGTGATCCTCCAAATATTATGATTGGTTCTGCCGTAGGCTTGAGTTTTATGGATTTTGTAGTAAATCTGGCTCCGATTATCGTAGTAATTTTTGCTGTTACGGTATTTATTCTGGAGGCTCTTTATGGCAAAGAGCTTCACACTACTCCTGAGCTGCAGGCGCAGGTTATGAAGCTGAAGCCTGAGCGTCAGATTAGCGATGCTGTACTGCTGAAAAAATGCCTTTTTGTTCTTGGCCTTACCATGTGTCTCTTTGTTATGCATGGAGCCTTGGGCCTGGAGTCTGCTACTGCTGCCATGTTTGGCGCTGGCCTTTTGCTGCTGCTTACCTTTACCAGGGATGAAGAAAAAATTGCCAAGGTTCTGAGCAAAATTGAGTGGACAGCCATTTTCTTCTTTGCCGGCCTGTTTATTCTGGTTGGTGCTTTGGTGGAAACCGGTGTTATCAAGATGCTGGCTGCTGAGGCTATGAAGATTACTGAGGGCTCTGTAAATGCTACAGCCATTTTGATTATCTGGATGAGTGCCATTGCCTCTGCCTTTGTGGATAATATTCCTTTTGTAGCAACCATGATACCTTTGATTAAGGATATGGGTGCTATGGGTATTACCAATCTGGATCCTCTGTGGTGGTCCTTGGCTCTAGGTGCCTGCTTGGGCGGTAACGGTACTTTGATTGGTGCCAGTGCCAACGTAGTTGTGGCTTCCCTGGCTGCCAAGCATGGAGAGCAGATTTCCTTTATTGGCTTCATGAAGGTTGCTTTCCCATGTATGATAGTTTCTATCGCTATTAGTACAGTCTACGTATATCTGAGATATTTAATGTAAATGCTGAAAATACCTTATGATTGAATATGCCTTGACCTGGGTGTATAATCATAAGGTATTTTTTGTGTGTTTATTTGGGAGTGAATTTCTATGTCCATAAAAGGTTTGAATGAGGCTCAGGTTCTTGCCAACAGAGAGCAGCATGGCAGTAACAGTTTGACTCAGATTATGCCAGATCCTCTGTGGAAAAAGATTTTGCAGGGCTTCAAGGACCCTATGATTATGATTTTGCTGGTGGCTTTGCTGATTCAGGCTGTGCTGTATCTGCTGGGCCAGGCGGAATGGTATGAGGCTGTGGGTGTGCTGGTGGCTATTCTGTTGGCCAATGGCGTAGCAGCCATTAGTGAAAATCAGCAGGAGGGCAAAGCTGTTACTCTGCGGCAGGATGAAGCCGCCAAGGATAAAACCAAGGTATATCGTAATGATGGGCTAATGGAAATTCCTGTTCAGGATGTGGTTGTAGGAGATATGGTTTTCCTGCAGGCTGGAGATAGACTGCCTGCTGATGGTGAAATCGCAGAGGGAACCGCCCATATTGACCAGGCTGTATTAAATGGCGAAACCGAAGAAATTCTAAAATTACCTGTGCCAGCAGGGGAGAAGCCTGACTATGATAAAAAGGATTTGTTAAATCCCCATTATGTATATAGAGGTACTGTTATGTGCAGTGGTGAAGCCTATATGAAGGTGGCGGTGGTAGGGGATAATACTCTCTTTGGTCAGCTGGCTATGGAGGCTCAGGCCAATACCCGCAAGACTCCTTTACAAGTAAAGCTAGGGACTTTGGCAAAACAGATTTCCACCTTTGGTTATGTGGGGGCTGTGGCCATTGTAGCAGGAATCCTCTTGAAAACCTTTTTCACAGGACAGCTGCCGGAGGGAATATTTGGCTGGATTCGCCTGATTATGGATGCCGTAACGGTGGCGGTAACAGTAATTGTCTGCGCTGTGCCAGAGGGCTTGCCTATGCTGACTTCCATGCTGCTATCTGCCCAGAGTCTGCGGATGGAAAAGGATAATGTGCTGGTAAAGAAAATCAATGGCATGGAAACCTCTGGCAGTCTGAGTATTCTTTTTAGTGATAAAACTGGCACTATTACGGAGGGAAAATTATCTGTGGTGGAGGTGGCAGATGGAGCTGGACAGCCTGTTTATCAATGTACAGAGGAGGTTTGTCAGGCAGGACTAGCCAAATCCACTAGTGATAAGTATTGGGAAAAAATAGTGCTGGGCCTGGGGTTGAATAATAGTGCCAGAATCAGCGGGGAGAACATTATTGGCGGTAATAGTACAGACCGGGCGGTACTGGGCTTTTTGCAGCTGCAGAACCTTAGTGACCGCATCAACAGAGAGTTGGCGGCAGCTTATCGCTATTTTGATTCCAGAGATAAATTTGCAGCTGTGGAGCTAAAGGATTCTGATTTGACCTATGTAAAAGGTGCTCCCGAGGTGATTATGGATCATTGCAGCAGCTATCTGGATGCTCAGGGAAAGGAGCATACGCTCAAATCCCTGAATCAGCTGCAGGTTTATGCCAATCAGCAGGCTCATCGTTCCATGCGGTTATTGGCTATTGCCTATGGCACTACCCGTAAGGGAGAAAATGGAGAGCTTCTCATGCCAGAGAATATGGTATTGGCCGGACTGATTAGTATTCGGGATAATCTCCGTCAGGATGCTGTAGCAGCCATTGGGGAGGTGCGTAAGGCAGGTATTCAGGTGGTTATGGTAACGGGAGATAAGCGGGAAACAGCTATGGCCATTGCCAAGGAGGCCGGCCTTTGGCAATCCCAGCAGGAACTGGTGCTGACCTCCGCCGAGATGAATTGCCTTTCTGATGAGGAGCTAAAGGAAAAAATACCAAAGCTTAGAGTGGTAGCCAGGGCCTTGCCTACAGATAAAAGCCGTTTGGTACGGCTGGCGCAGGAGCTGGACTACGTGGTGGGCATGACTGGTGATGGGGTAAATGATTCCCCAGCCCTGAAAAAGGCTGATGTGGGCTTTGCTATGGGCAGTGGCACAGAAGTGGCCAAGGAAGCAGGGGATATTACCATTTTGGATGATAGATTTTCTTCTATCGAAAAGGCAATTCTCTATGGTCGTTCCATGTTTAAGAGTATTCGCAAATTCCTGATTTTCCAGCTGACTGTTAATGTAGCTGCGGTGCTGATTTGCTTTATTGGCCCTTTGCTGGGCGAAAATATTGTGTTGACAGTTATCCAGCTGCTGCTGGTAAATCTGGCTATGGACACTTTGGCGGCTATAGCCTTTGGCAGTGAGCCGGCTCTCCGGGAATACATGCAGGAAAAGCCGGTGCCTAGACGGGAGAATATTGTTACTGGCAAAATGTTACAGCAGGTAGGGGTATGCTCCCTGTATATTACCGTAATTTGTCTGGGAATTTTGTTCCTGCCAGCGGTGCATCAGCTCTTTGGTGATGTGGATATAACCTATATGAAATCCGCAGTTTTTGCCACTTTTATGATGGCTATTGCCTTTAATGGCTTCAATGCCAGAACGGAAAGCGTTAACGTACTGAAGTATATTGGCATGAACAAAACCTTCCTGCTGATAACCCTGATTATTTTGGCTGGCCAGTGGCTCTTTGTAGAGCTGGGAGGAGAGGTGCTTAGTGTGGAGCCTCTGACTCTGAAAACCTGGTTGATTTGTGGCTTACTGGCCTTGGGAGTTATTCCTGTGGATATGCTGCGCAAAATAATTGTCAATCAGCTTGACAGGTAATAGGATTTGTTGATATACTAACCCTACAATCAAATAGCGAAGGGGAGTAACCTCGCTGGCTGTTGTCAACAAGCATGTCGGGTAACCGGCTGGCAGCAGCGTTGTAATTTGCAACAGGTGAGACTTTCGCATGGTACTATGGGTGTATCATGCGGGAGTCTCTTTTTGTTTGTGTAGTTGTTTTACTAGGAGGATTTTTCGATGGAAATTATGTCAATTCAGTTTCTAACAGCTCTGGGCACCATTGTGCTAATGGATATATTGCTGGGCGGAGATAATGCGGTGGTTATTGCCATGGCTGCCAACAAGCTGCCCCATGAGCTGAGGAAAAAAGCTATTTTTATTGGTACAGCCGGTGCAGTGATTATTCGTCTTATTATGACCTTTGCCGCCGTATGGCTGCTGACCATTCCTTATTTGCAGGTAGTAGGCGGCTTGATCCTTTTGCCTATTGCGGTGAAATTGTTGGTGCCTCATGAGGAGGAAGCTCATGTTGAGGCCGCAGATAGCCTGTCTGGGGCAGTCAAGACAATTATTATTGCGGATGCAGCTATGGGCGTGGATAATGTATTGGCTATTGCCGGAGCCTCCCACGGCAGCTTCCTGCTGGTAGCCATTGGCTTTTTGATTAGTATTCCCATTATTGTAGGTGGCAGTACCCTGATTGGCAAAATCATGGATAAATATCCTGTAGTGCTCTATGGTGGTGCAGGCTTGTTGGGCTGGACCGGCGGATCTATGATTGTCCATGACAAAATTTTGAATCCTATGATTGTTTCCTATGGCGGTGATTTTGCGCCATATATTATTCAGTTTGTTTTGGCTGCTGGCGTAATAGGAATTGGTTATTACAAAAAACTTAAGAAATAAATAATATGAGACGATAGTATTAGAGATAGCAAAAGGAAGGAGTGAAACGAGATGGATTTTATGAATATTGCAGCTATGTCCGTAGGAATGCATCAGCAGCAGTTGGATATTCAGGTAGGTACTTCTGTAATGAAGATGGCTATGGAAACCTCAGAGACTGCGGTAACTGATATGCTGGAGTCAATTGATGTATCCTCTCTGACTGGTGTGGGGGCCAATTTGGATATCCTGGCATAGTCTTCGGAGACCACAAAAAGGAAGTGTCAGAAAATTTTACTTGCTTTTTTCGCCACTTACAAGTATACTGAAATCTAGTAGGATGTCTCTTTGTCCACCGGTTAGGTAAAAAGTAAGAGTACATATGGGATATTCAAAAACAAACAATGGGGGATTTTTTTCATGGCATTTGTAGATGAGACTTTGGTATGTAAGGACTGCGGTAAGGAATTTATTTTCAGCGCAGGCGAGCAGGAATTTTATGCAGAAAAGGGCTTTGAGAATAAGCCAGTTCGCTGCCGTGATTGCCGCGATAAGAGACGTCGTAATCGTGAAGGTGGAGAGAAGGAACAGCGCCAGATGTTTACTGTAGTATGCGCTGAGTGTGGTAAGGAGACTGAGGTTCCATTCGAGCCAAAGAATGACCGTCCAGTATTCTGCCGCGACTGCTTCCAGAAAAGAAAGAATGGCTAAGCCATTGGCAATCGCATAATCTATGTGGCAATGAAGCCCAGGATGCTTAACGGTTTCTTGGGCTTTCTTTTATGTAAAAAGGAGGATATATAATGACTAAAAAGTTATTAGTATTGTGTATGGCAGCTATTATGGCTGTGGCTGCGCTGGTGGCAGGCTGTGGCGGTGACCAGAAGGCAGCTAGCGATAACAAGGTACTGAAGGTTGGTACTAACGCTGATTTTGCCCCTTTCGAGTTCCAGGATGAAAATGGCAAGGAATATCAGGGCTTTGATATGGACCTGATTCGTGCTATTGGTGAGGAAATGGGCTACAAGGTTGAGATTAGCAATATTCAGTTTGATGGTCTTATTCCTGCTATTCAGGCTGGCAACATTGATGTGGCTATTACTGGTATGACCATTAATGAGGAGCGTAAGCAGAATGTACTGTTCTCCGATCCTTATTACAAATCTGGTTTGTCCATTATTGTAGCTAAGGACAACAATGACATCAAGACCTTCCAGGATTTGAAGGGTAAGAAGGTTGCTGTACAGATTGGTACTACCTCTGCTGCAGAGGTTAATAAGATTGGCGGCGTTGAGGTTAAGGAGTTTAACTCCTCCGCTGATACCTTTATGGAGCTTCGTGCCAAGGGTGTTGACGCTGTAGTAAATGACCGTCCTGTAAACGATTACTATATTCTCAAGAGCGGTGAGACTAACGTAAAGGCTCTGCCTGAGCTGCTGACCTCTGAGGATTATGGTATTGCTTTTGCCAAGAATAATACCGAGTTGCAGGGTAAAGTAAATGAGGCTTTGAAAAAGCTCCACGAGAATGGTAAATATGATGAAATCTTTACCAAGTGGTTTGGTACTACTTCCAAATAAAGCATAAATTCTGAGAGACTGTTTCACTGGATATGTTTTACATTCTGAAGCAGTCTCTTTTTTGTGCTTAAATTTTTTCCAGTGCTGTATAAAAATTCAATTTAAATGTATAAAAATTTAGGCTTTGGCTTTAAATGAATTGACACTATAGTGGTTGTTACATATAATGTATAGGTAATATTTTATGTAGAGGCTAGGTGTGGGAAATGAATTTAAATGTTGATTTGATGATAAATTCCCTGCCCCTTCTGATTGTGGGAGCAGGCATAACCATACAGATTACAGCTATTTCTGTAGGTTTGGGTTTGATCATTGGTATGTTTGTAGGCATTGCTAGAATCTGCAACGTGAAAGTGTTGCGGGCATTGGCTGCGGTATATATAGATTTTTTGCGGGGCACTCCATTGCTGGTGCAGATATTCCTGATTTATTTTGCTTTGCCAATGGTGGTGGGCCAGCGGGTAGATCCATTTATCGCCGCCATTACAGCCTGCGGTATTAATAGTGGCGCCTATATTGCAGAGATTTTCCGAGCTGGTATTCAGGCTATTGATGAAGGACAGATGGAGGCAGGCCGTTCCCTGGGTATGAGCTGGGTGCAGACCATGCGGTATATTATTGTGCCTCAGGCTTTCAAGAACATTGTTCCTCCTTTGGGCAATGAATTTATTGCTTTGCTGAAGGATTCCTCTTTGGTATCCGTTATCGGTTTTGAGGAATTGACTCGTCGTGGTCAGTTGATTATTGCTAGAACCTATGGCTCTCTGGAAATCTGGATTACAGTAGCCCTGATTTATCTGGTAATGACCTTGACCATTTCCCGTCTGGTATCATATATGGAGAAAAGGTTGGCGACAAAATGATTGATATAAAGAATTTGCACAAATCCTTTGGTGACCATGAGGTACTAAAGGGGATAGATTTACATATTAATCCTCAGGAGGTAGTGGTTATTATCGGGCCTTCCGGTTCTGGTAAAAGTACCCTGCTGAGATGCATGAATCTTTTGGAGGTTCCTACCAGCGGCAGCGTGGTGGTAGATGGCATGGATTTAACTGGGGATGCGAATATTAACAAAGCTCGTGAGGAAATTGGCATGGTTTTCCAGCGGTTCAATCTCTTTCCTCATATGAATGTGTTGAAGAATATTACCCTGGCGCCTATGAAGGTACGGAATATTTCTCAGGAGGAAGCTGAGAAAACCGCTCGGGAGCTTTTGGAGCGGGTAGGCTTAGGGGATAAGGCTGATGCATATCCACCTCAGCTGTCTGGCGGTCAGCAGCAGCGTGTGGCTATAGCCAGAGCTTTGGCCATGAAGCCAAAGGTAATGCTTTTTGACGAGCCAACCTCTGCCCTGGACCCAGAAATGGTAAATGAGGTTCTGGATGTTATGAAGAGCCTGGCCAATGATGGTATGACTATGGCGGTAGTTACCCATGAAATGGGCTTTGCTCGTGAAGTAGGAGATAGACTGCTGTTTGTAGATGGCGGTACTATTATTGAGCAGGGAGATCCTCGAGAGGTATTTGAGAATCCTAAGGAGGAGCGTACCAAGTTGTTCCTGTCCAAGGTTCTGTAAGAGAAAAAGAAAAGAGACACTGAAGCAAGCTTCAGTGTCTCTCCTTTTTTACGGGATTAGATACTTAGTATTCGGATTCGATCAGGCCGTATTTGCCATCCTTGCGGCGATATACAACGCTGACGGTTTCGGTATCGGCATCTCTATATACGAAGAAATCATGATTCAGCAGATTCATCTGCATGATAGCTTCCTGCACATCCATTGGCCGAACAGAAAATCTCTTTTTCTTTACAACAGGGAATTCACTCTCATCATCAGGAATGGAAGGTGCAAAGGCTGGAGCGGAAAATGCCTCGTCCAACAGAGTGCCGTCACGGAAGCGGCGCTGCATCTTGGTCTTGTGCTTGCGAATCTGACGATCCAGCTTTTCAATAACCAGGTCGATGGAGGTATACATATTGTCAGTAACCTCCTGGCCCCGCAGGAGCACACCCTGTACAGGTACAGTTACTTCAACCTTCTGACGGTCCTTGGAAACACTGAGGAGAGCAGAAATCTCGCCAACTTCCTTGAAGTAGCGGGTTACTTTGCCGATTCGCTTCTCCACATAGTCTCTAAGTGCAGGAGTGATTTCTACATTTTTTCCTCTAATAGTGAATGTTGCCATAAATAACATCCCCTTTCTGGTTCTATGTTTATTTATATTCGCCATAGGGTATGATTTATCCTGCTTGTTAGGAAAAATTTTTTTAAATTTTTGCAAAAAATTCTCTGTTCACCCTGGCAACTATTCTCTCTGACTAATTTAGTAGGTCAATTTTTTGACTTATATCTGATACTTTGATAAACTAATGTAGAGTCTGTGTATATTCTGCACCTTATTATAGATATAAACAAATTAGGAGTGAGTTCATGTTTGGTATTCTGAAACGCTTTTTGGGCGACAATAATGATAAAGAAATAAAGAGATTGAGAGCCAAGGTGGATGAGATTAATGGCTTTGAGGAAGGTCTGAATAATCTTAGCGATTCCTCTCTGGCACGTTATACTGACAAATTCCGTGACCGTTTGGCTGAGGGTGAGACTCTGGATGATATTCTGCCAGAGGCCTTTGCCGTTGTTCGAGAGGCATCCCGCCGTATTTTGGGCATGAGACATTTCGATGTGCAGATGATGGGTGGTATTTGTCTCCACGAGGGCAAGATTGCAGAAATGCGTACTGGTGAGGGTAAAACTCTGGTAGCTACTTTGCCGACCTATCTGAATGCCTTGACTGGCAAGGGTGTACACATTGTTACTGTTAATGATTATCTGGCCAAGCGTGATAGCATCGAGATGGGCCGCCTTTACAACTTTCTGGGCCTGTCTGTAGGTCTGGTGCGTCATGATATGGATTTCCCAGAGCGCAAATATGCTTATAGCTGTGATATTACCTTTGGTACTAACAATGAATTTGGTTTTGACTACCTGCGAGATAATATGGTCGTAGATATGAAGCAGATGGTACAGCGGGAGCTGAACTATGCCATTGTGGATGAGGTGGATAGTATTCTAGTAGATGAGGCCAGAACACCTTTGATTATTTCTGGCCCAGGCACCAAGCCAACAGAGACTTATGTCCGCATGGCCAAGGCTGTAAATGTGTTGCAGGAGGGCGTGGACTATACTGTAGATGAAAAGGCCAAGACTGTAGCTCCAGCAGATACAGCTATTCCAAAGATTGAGAAGGCCTTGGGCATCAAGAATATGTATGATCCTGAGAACATGGAAATGTCCCATTGCTTCATGGCTGCTTTGCGGGCCAAGGCTTTGATGAAGCGTGACCGGGATTATGTAGTCAAGGATGGGGAAATTATCATTGTTGACGAATTTACCGGTCGTCTTATGCAGGGCCGCCGTTATTCTGATGGTCTCCATCAGGCTATTGAGGCCAAGGAGGGCTTGGAGGTACAGAGAGAGTCTCAGACCTTGGCATCCATTACCTTCCAGAACTACTTCCGTATGTACAACAAGCTGTCTGGTATGACTGGTACGGCTAAGACAGAGGAAGATGAGTTCCTGAAGATTTACAAGCTGCCGGTTATTGTTATTCCTACCAATAGACCAATTGCCCGCATAGATCATCCAGATGTTATCTACAAGACCAAGAGGGCTAAATACAGGGCTGTTGCCAATGATGTAGAGGCGATTCACCAGAAGGGACAGCCAGTATTGATTGGTACTACCTCCATTACTCAGTCTGAGGAGCTGAGCCGGATTTTGTCTCAGAGAAATATTCCTCATAATGTTTTGAATGCCAAATTCCATGAGCAGGAGGCAGAGATTATTGCCGATGCAGGCCAGAAATCTGCCGTAACCATTGCCACCAATATGGCTGGTCGTGGTACTGATATTAAGCTGGGTGAAGGTGTGCCTGAGCTGGGTGGCTTGTTTATTGTAGGTACGGAGCGTCATGAATCCCGCCGTATTGACAACCAGCTCCGTGGTCGTGCTGGTCGTCAGGGTGATCCAGGTGAGTCCCGCTTCTATCTGTCTTTGGAAGATGATTTGCTTCGCCTCTTTGGCTCTGATAATATTGCTCATATTATGGATAGACTGGGTATGGGGGAGGATGACCCTATTGAGCATAAGCTCATTACCCGCTCCATTGAGAATGCCCAGAAGAAGGTTGAGGGCAGAAACTTCGATATGCGTAAGCATGTCCTGGAATATGATGATGTTATGAATCAGCAGCGTGAGGTTATCTACGGCGAGCGCCGCAAGGTTCTGTTGGGAGATAATCTCCGTGAGCACATTCTGGGTATGCTGGGTGGCATTATTGAGGCTCAGATGAACCAGTATGCTAACGAGAAGCTTTATCCAGAGGAATGGTCCTTGGAGAATTTGATTACAGATGCTGAGGGTATCTACGCACCAAAGGGCCGGATGAAGCTGGAGGAGCTGGAGGATATGAGCCGGGACGAGCTGCAGGATTTCCTGAATCAGGTAGCAGAGGAGTCCTACACTCAGCGGGAACAGCTCTTTGGCCAGGACAATATGCGGGAGCTGGAAAAGATTATCATGCTGAGGGTAGTGGATAACCGTTGGATGGAGCATCTGGATCGCATGGATATGTTGCGTGAAGGTATTGGCCTTCTGGCTTATGGTCAGAGACAGCCATTGGTTGAGTACAAGATTCGTGGTCACGAAATGTTCAACCAGATGATTGCCAGCATTCAGAACGATATTGCTTCCCTGATTTTCCGGGTAAATATTATTACCAGAGAGCAGCAGGAGGCTATGGAGCGCGAGAACCAGCAGCGCATGGCAGCTGCCAAGGCAAATCATGGAGATGATTTCCAGGAGAATGTAAAGCAGCCAGTCAAAAACGGTGAGAAGATAGGCCGTAACGACCCTTGTCCATGTGGCAGCGGCAAGAAGTACAAAAACTGCTGTGGCAAGAATAAGTAAAATTTTTAGCATTAAAGCAAGGCTGTTTGTGGTAGATTTAGTAGATATATGTGTTTTCTAGTTAGGATGTGAATGTAGATGCTGGAGGATTTGAAGCCGGAAATTGTGGCTCTCCAGGGGCGATTGACAGAGATGGAAAAGGCTCTGGATGTAGCTCACAAAGAAGAAAAAATTGCTGAATTGGAATATAAGATGGGTGAGCCTACCTTTTGGGATAATCCAGAGGAGGCTCAGAAAATCAATCAGGAATTGAATGATGTTAAAATCAGCGTAGACAAATACAAGGCTCTGGTAGCCAAGTACGATGATGTGCAGGTTATGTGGGAGCTGGGTATGGAGGACAAGGACGAGAGTCTGGAGGCTGATGTAGTTGCAGATATGGAGGCTATTAACAAGTCTCTGGAGGAGCTGCAGCTGGAGGTTCTCCTGTCTGGCAAATACGATGCCAACAATGCCATTCTTACCCTTCATGCAGGTGCTGGCGGTACTGAGGCTCAGGATTGGACCAGTATGCTGCTGAGAATGTATGGCCGCTATGCTGAGCGTCATGGGTTTTCTGTAGAAACTGCTGATTTACTGCCAGGTGATGAAGCTGGTGTTAAGTCTGCTACCCTCTTTATCAAGGGCCATAATGCTTATGGCTTCCTGAAGTCTGAGAAGGGTGTACATCGTTTGGTGCGTATTTCTCCGTTTGATTCTGCGGCTCGCCGTCATACCTCCTTCTGTGCCTGTGATATTATGCCAGAGCTGGACGATACTGTAGAAGTTGAAATCAATATGGACGATGTTCGTGTTGATACCTATCGTGCCAGCGGTGCTGGTGGTCAGCATATTAATAAGACTTCCTCTGCGGTACGCATGACTCATGAGCCTACTGGCATTGTGGTACAGTGTCAGAATGAGCGCTCTCAGATTCAGAATCGTGAGCAGTGTCTCAAGATGTTGCGGGCCAAGCTCTTTGAGCTGGAGGAAGAAAAGAAGGAGAAGGAATTAGCAGCTCTGGAGGGTGATCAGCAGAAGATCGAATGGGGCAGTCAGATTCGTTCCTATGTATTCCATCCTTACAATATGGTTAAGGATCATCGCACCAGTGCAGAAACTGGCAATACCCAGGCCGTTATGGACGGTGATATTGATATGTTTATAGAGGCTTTCCTGCGGGCAAAGGCCAATCATCAGTTGTAAGCCGGAGGCAGACAAAAAATGGGAAAAAGAATTTCCATACTGATAGGAATTGTGGTATTGGCGGCAGCCTTTTGTCAGCTTCTGCTGCCGGGAATTATCGGTGGCAATCTGGCTAATCGTATTAAGGAGGCGGCCAGAGCCGAAAATGTTACAGCCAATGTAAGAGCTATGCCGGGATTTATGCTGCTGGCAGGCCAGATGGATAATCTGGATGTGGTGGTAGATAATGCTTGGCTAGGGGATATTCAGGTGTCCAGATTAACCCTGCATGGTGAAAATCTGCAGGTGGATTATTCTGCGCTGGATTCTCGTGACGGCTCTGCCATTCAGTCAGCAGATAATCTGGAGCTTACCGGGGTTATTACCCAGCAGGCTTTGCAGGATATGCTGGTAAAGAAAATGGAAAAGGTAGATAATCTCCACGTGCAAGTGGATGCTGATAAGATTAGTGCCACAGGGCAGGTAAAGCTGCTGGGGCGCATGGCTGATATTACCTTGGAAGGCAAGGTGCTGCCAGAAAATGGCGGCCTATATTTCCACATGACTCGTCTGGATATTCGCAATGCGGTGCTGGGACAGGCAGTGTTGGGAAATTTCTTTGGAGATATATTGATTTTTGATCTGTACAATTCCCCCATCAGGGCAGAGATTGATGATGTACAGCAGCAGGCTGGACAGGTTACCATCAAGGCTGTCCGCAAAGAGGGGAATAGTCTGCAATAAGGATAGATAATAATGAAGCAGTTTTGTTACAACAAAATTCTCATCGCTGTGATTATATTGGGGCTTATATCTTCCCTGGCTATTGATGTGCAGCGATATCAGGTGGAACAGGCAAATAAGTCCATTGAGCTGATTATGGACTATGAGGATTTGGTAGCCTTGGCAGAAAAGGAAGGCTTGCCTCCTGAGAAGGTTTTGGCTCAGGCCAAGGAAGCTGGTATTACTTCTCTGGCTGTCTATGAAACCACCTTCAAGAAGCTGAATGTAAATGGCAAGGCAGCTGCGGTAAATGGCAGTGTGCTTTTGGCTAATTATCAAAATGGTGCCATTAGTGATCCAGGCTGGCGTCAGCTGATTGAAAGCGGTCAGATAAAGGGTACTAATGTCTATGTAACAGGTCATCATCAGCAAACCTTTCAGGAGGTGCATGAGGATCTGGTGCGCCGTCTAGGACAGGATAGAGTACGGGAGCTGACTATTAGTGGCCAGCGGGTGCTGGAGGTTAAGGCCAACTACGAAGAATTTGAGAAGATGGATTTAGGCATGCCTACAGATGAAATGCAGGCTGTTAACGATGCAGGCTTCTATGTAGTGGCACGACCTACCAATTACCGTCAGTGCACTAAGGATGATATTGATGCCTTCTTTGATCGTCTGGATGGCTATCAGGTATCAGCAATTGTAGCTTCTGGTTCCCAGACCTTGGGAGCACCTGATGAATCCCAGTATATGGCTCAGCAGATGCGCCAGCGTGACCTGACCTTGGGCATGATTGAGGGAGTAACCCAGCTGAAATTCTTCCCTCAGGATGGTATGCTGGATATAGCCAAGGCTAATGATTATCAGTCTGCTAGATTGTATTCCATTCCTAAGGATGAGCAGAAAAAAATGAAGGTTAATGAGGCCATAGATCGTTGGGGGACTACTGACGATGAGCGCAATATTCGCTTTAATTTGCTGAAAACCTTTGAGAAGCCTGCTCCAGATATGACCTTGCTGGAAACCAATATGAGCTATGTGGCTGGAGTAAAGAACAAGCTGGAGGCTCAGGGCTTTACAATGGGACGAGCCGGTGTATTTGCCAGCTTTTACCCAGAGGCGCCTCTCCGCAGTCTGGTGATGCTAGGTGTAGCAGCAGGTATTGTACTTTATCTGTCCCTGGTTATTCCAGCTATGAAGAGCAAGCAGGCGTATATATTGCTGGCAGTTTTGGCTCTAGTTATGATGGTGCCAGTGTTGATGGGCCACGGCAACAAAATCCGCGTGGCAGCGGCCTTGGCTGCAGCTAATGTTTTTCCTGCTATTTCCGTATTGTGGATTTTGGATAAAATCCGTCAGCGGATACCTCAGCAGGGTGCAGGCTTGTTGCGAATGATAGGTACTGGCGTAGCAGCTCTGTTTGTCTGCGGTATGATTTCCTATGTAGGTGCAGCTTATTTGTCAGCGTCTTTGGCAGATACAGAGTACCTTTTAGAGGTAAATATTTTCCGCGGTATTAAGCTAACCTTTATTTTGCCGATTATTCTGGTGGCTATAGGCTTCCTACAGCGGTTTGATGTATTTGATGGCAAAATGGATGATACAGAGGGTTTTTTGGAGCAGTTCAAGCGGATTCTTGATGTGCCTGTAAGGGTAAAGACATTGCTGGGGTTGTTCCTGGTATTGGTGGCTGCAGTGGTTTTTGTAGCCCGTTCTGGTCATACTATGGGTATGCCGGTATCTGCTACTGAGCTGAAATTCAGGGCATTTCTGGAGCAGGCCATGTATGCACGGCCTAGAACCAAAGAATTTATGATTGGCCATCCAGCCTTCCTGCTGGCGGCTATGGCTTGGTTCCGCAAATGGCCAACTATGGTGCTGTTTGTACTGGTTATGGTAGCTACTATTGGTCAAGGCTCTATGGTTGAGACCTTTGCCCATATGCGTTCTCCTATTCTAATGTCTACTGCCCGGGGCTTGGGTGGCTTGGTATTAGGTGCAGGTGCTGGCGCAATCTGTATGATTTTGGTAGATATGTGGTTGAAGTATGTAGCACCACGTTTGTCTACGGAAAAGAAGTAATTTTTTGTGAAGATATTTAGAAGGAATGACAACAGAGCATGAGTAATGTTGTAATTTCCGGATATTACGGCTCCAGAAATGCTGGCGATGAAGCGATGCTGGCTGCTATGGTAGAGGTTTTATCGGATTTAGATCCAAAAGTGAATATTACAGTAATATCTGCCAATCCCCAGGATACCAGACAGCGGCACGGCGTCAAGGCTGTGGGCTGGCTTGATATAGCAGGCATATTGGGAGCCTTGCGGCATGGCGATATTCTTTTGAGTGGTGGTGGCAGTCTTTTGCAGAATGTTACCAGCCGCCGCAGTCTATACTATTATCTGCTGATAATCTGGCTGGCCCAGCTGTTGGGGACACCAGTTATGCTGTACGCTCAGGGTATCGGTCCTATTAATGGACGGATTGCCCGCTGGATTATGGGGTATATTGGCAATAGAGTCAAGATGATAACTGTCAGGGATAGAGGTTCCCTTAAGGAGCTGGCTTCTCTGGGCATAACTCGTCCACCAATTGAGCCTACGGCAGACCCGGTTCATGCCATTCATCAGGTGGACACTACCCAGGGCAGGGAAATTCTCCTTAAACATGGTGCTCTGGTGGGGCAAAAGCCTTTGGTATGCATTTCTGTGCGGGAATGGTGCAATATGAATCACTACAAGGAGATAGTGGCTCAGGCAGCAGATCGGATTGTAGAGGATTTTCAAGCTCAGGTAGTTTTTCTGCCTATGCAGTATCCAGAGGATGTAAAAACAGCTCAGCTGGTGGCAGATATGGCTCAGCATAAAATGCTGGTTTTGCCAGAGGAATATAATACCAGTCAGCTGCTCTCTATTGTGGGCAATATGGATTTGCTGATATCCATCAGACTTCATGCCCTGATTTTTGCTGGGGTAATGGGAGTGCCTATGATTGGTATTTCCTATGATCCCAAGGTAGATAGATTTCTGGAATCCGTAGGGGAGGAGTCTGTGGGCACCTTGGAAAATGTAGAACTAGAGAAGCTGATGGCCCAGATTCATCTGAAATGGAAGGATAGAGAGGGCTTTAGCCAACAAAACGAACAGCTCTTTGACGATTTGCGTCATTTGGCCATGTGTAATGCAGAGCTTGCTTATAGTGTGATTGGAAAGGACTGAGAAATCGGTCCTTTTTTTCATTTCAACTAATATTGTGTTATGAAATAGGGCTGAATTGTGCTACAATAGTACGGAGTGTTGATGAGAAATGGGGTTGAACTTGATGATTCATATGAAAAATGTCACTAAGGTATATGAAAATGGTGCCGTGGCATTAAACAATATCAATGTGGATATTCGGAAGGGTGAGTTTGTTTTTTTGGTAGGCTCCAGCGGTGCCGGCAAATCCACCTTTATTAAAATGCTGTTTCGTGAGGTCTTGCCTTCCTCGGGTATTCTGACGGTAAATGGCCGGGATGTTATTCGCATGGACAATAAGGAGGTTCCCTATCTGCGCCGCAGTTTGGGGGTAATTTTTCAGGACTATCGCCTTTTGCCAGATAAAACTGTTTATGAGAATATTTCCTTTGCTATGCAGGTTATTGAAGCCCCCCGCAGATTGATGCAGCGCAGTGTAAATTCTGTTTTGGATATTGTTGGCTTGAGGGATAAGTACAAATGCTTTCCACATCAGCTTTCTGGTGGTGAGCAGCAGCGGGTGGCCATTGCCAGAGCCATTGTCAACAACCCATCTATCGTAATTGCTGATGAGCCTACAGGTAATCTGGATCCAGAAACCTCCTGGGGTATTATGGATATTTTCCAGCGGATTAATGCTGCTGGTACTACCATTGTAATGGCTACACATGATAAGACCATTGTAGATGCCATGCAGCGGCGGGTTATTGCCATTGAGGATGGACAGATTGTAAGAGATGAGGCCCAGGGAGGTTATGGCTATGAAAGTTAGAACCATAGAATATTATATCCGAGAGGTATTTATTTCCCTGCGGCGTAACAATTGGATGTCAGTGGCCTCTATTGGCACGGTAGCTGTGTCCCTGTTTATCTTTGGCATGTTTCTGATGATGGTTATGAATATGAACAAGCTGGCAGAAAACATGGAATCCCAGGTGCAGATAAATGTCTATCTCTTGGACAAGGTAGATAGAGAGCAGGCCAGAGATATAGAAAAGGATTTAAAGGAAATTGAAGGAGTAGAATCTGTAGGCTTTGTTACAAAGGATGAAGCTATGGAGCGCTTTAAGGATAGACTTGGGGATCAGAAAACTCTCTTAGATGCTTTGGATGAAACCAATCCTTTGCCAGATTCCTTTGAGGTAACGGTGACCAATCCGGATTTGGTCAAGACAGCAGCAGAGAAAATGGAAAAACTTGATGGGGTGGAGTGCGCCAAATATGGTCAGGATGTTATGGAGCATCTTTTTGAGATTACCAGATTGCTGCGTATCTTTGGCTTCACCCTGATGTTGGTGTTGGCTTTTGCCACTTTGTTTATTATTTCCAATACCATTCGCTTGACAGTTTTTGCCCGTCGCAAGGAAATAGCCATTATGAAATACGTAGGGGCTACTGATTGGTTTATCCGTTGGCCTTTTGTTATGGAAGGTATGGTGCTGGGGCTTTTTGGCAGTATAATAGCGGCTATGGTGCTGAGGACAGCCTATACAGCTATGGCGGAAAAGGTATACGATACCCTGGCCTTTTTCCCGCTAATACCTGAACAGCCATTTTTGACCTATATTACTATTATTGTGGTTATCAGTGGCATGGTGGTAGGTGCTATTGGCAGTGCTGTGTCCATTAAGAAATTCCTTAAGGTCTAAGGCGGTGGCACCATGATGATGAAAATAAGTGGTCGAGGCAAGGCTTTGAATCTGGCTCTGTCCCTGCTCATTTCTCTGTCAGTAACAGGAACTGCCTTGGCTGATGATTTGGAGGATCAGCTGGCGGATTTGCAACGGCAGGCAGAGGAACAGCAGGCCAAAACCAATGAGGCTTCTGCCAAGGTGGAAAGTGTTTCAGAAAGATTGCGGCAGATTCAGGAGGAGCTGCGGGTAGCTACAGCGGAATATAAAGAGGTTAAGGGACAGCTTGATTCTGTTGAGGACAAAATCAGTGATAATACAGAGCTGTTACAGAAAACCGAAGCTGATTTGAAGGTAAAGAACAAGAAGCTGCAGCAAAGAGTGCGGGATATTTATATTAACGGTCAGATTAGCTATGTGGATGTGCTTTTTGGAGCCAAGGATTTTGCTGATTTGATGACTCGCATGGATGTGTTGAAGCGAATTATCAAGCATGATTATGACCTGATTATGAAGGTTAAGGAAGAAAAGGCTACGGTAGAAAATACCCGTGCCCAGCTAGAAAAGGACAAGGCTGAGGCTGAGGTGCTGGTAACTGATGCACAGGCCAAGAAGGCCAAGGTAGAGGACAAGGAGTCTGAACAGCAGGTACTGTTGGATCAGGCTATCTATGATAGAGATACCTCAGAGCGGATGTATGAGGAGATTATGGCAGCGTCCCAGGAGGTTGCCAATATGATTCGCCGCAGTCAGATGTCCTCCGCGGGTTATTCTGGTGCTCCAGCAGGGGCAGGAGGGATGATTTGGCCTATTAGCGGGCCTATTACCTCGGAATTTGGCTGGCGTACCCATCCTATTTTTGGTACAGCCAGATTCCATAGCGGACTGGATATTGGCGGAGATTATGGCATGCCTATTTATGCTGCAGCCAGTGGTACAGTTATTTATGCTGGCTGGATTAGCGGCTATGGCAATGCGGTAATTATTGACCACGGTGGCGGTGTAACTACCCTTTATGGACATAATGATTCCCTGAATGTCAGCGAAGGTGAAAATGTAGCTCAGGGGCAGGTTATTGCCATGTGTGGCTCTACAGGTAATTCTACCGGGCCTCATTGCCATTTTGAGGTACGAGAAAATGGTGAGCCTGTTAGTCCTTATGGTTATTTATAATTTCCTATGAGCCTGTGAATGATGGGATATTCCCTCGTTTATAGGTGGGTGAACAAAAGAGGTTTTTCACAATGAAGAAAATAATTGTTACAGTCCTGACAACTGTCGCTGCTCTGGTGGTTGCTGCGGTTATGGGACTGTATATGCTGCTAGGCGGCAGTTTGGAAAATGTAGCTCAGACGGTTAGATTGATTAGTACCATGAGCTTTGTAAAATCTCAATATGTAGATGATGTGCCTTTGGTACAGCTGGTGGATGGTGCCATTGACGGCATGGTTAAATCCCTGGGAGACAAGCACTCCATCTATATGGATGATGAAAATTTCAAGGCCTTTATGCAGCAGACCGAGGGCAGCTTTGGAGGGGTAGGTATTGTCATGGGCTTTCCAAAGGATGGAACCTGTCAGGTTATGTCTGTAATAGAGGATACCCCCAGTGCTCAGGCAGGGATTCAGCCTAAGGATGAAATCATCAAGATTGATGGGGCTGATGTTAGCAATATGCAGCCAGATGAAATGGCAGCCAAGGTACGGGGAGATGAAGGTACTCAGGTGGTGCTGACGGTGCGTCGTCAGGGCCAGGAGGATTTTGACGTTACCTTGACTAGGGCGATTATACCTTTGACTACAGCCAAGGGCACCATAATTGATGGTACTAATATTGGCTATATCCGCATAGCTTCCTTTAGCGAGAATACGGGCAAGGAATTTGCCAAGGAGCTGGCAGCTCTCAAAGAGCAGAATATGGGTGGTTTGATTGTGGATTTGCGAGCCAATCCGGGGGGATTGATTACTTCCTGTGTGGAAATTGCAGATCAGTTGATTCCTGCTGGGGAGATTGTGTCAATGACAGATAAGGGAGGCCACAAGACTATTTATGAGTCTCAGCTGGAGTCCTTTGATTATCCCTTGGTTATTCTTATTGATGGCAACAGCGCTAGTGCTTCGGAGATTTTGGCCGGGGCTGTACAGGATCGCCAGTGTGGCACCATTGTGGGCACCAAATCCTATGGCAAGGGATCTGTGCAGACTATGCTGCCTTTGAATCATGGTGATGGGCTGAAGCTGACAGTGGCTAGATATTATACCCCATCAGGCCGTAGTATTGATGGAACCGGCATCCAGCCAGATGTGGAGGTAGAATTGCCAGAAAATGCTACCCGTGATTTGCAGCTGTTGAAAGCTATTGATGTAATGAAGGAAAAGCTAGGGCAGTAAATTCTGATTTGCGAATTGCTTATCTCCCTAAATATTGGAAATGAAAGTCGTTATGTCAGTGGGTTCTCGAAATACAGCCTGCGGTCATAACGACTTTTGCTCTGTCCGACTTAATGGCCCTATCTGATGATTTATACTAACGCACAGATACCGCTTGTCGCTGAGCCAATTCACAGAGGCCGTAATGATAGAGATAGCCACCGGGGCCACTTTTGCTGCGCAAAAGCAGGAGTCTCCCGACGCAAAAGTGTCATGCCCCTCCGGCTGTTGCCGAATCATCGTGATTTTTCGATTCTAAATCCCAAAATAGAGGTAATATAAACTAAATATCGCTCAGTAAGGGGGTTCTTAGGGTACTCCCATATCGCCATTAATAGTGATATAGGTTTGCATATTAATATAGTGCCAGTGTGCCTGGAAGAGTATATGCCATGCCTACAAAAAGTATGTAGATAATTGATGTATTCGGCAAATCAGAATTCATATAGTAAAATGATTTTTTCGCTGAATTTTGATATAATATGCGTAGGGATTAGTTTTACTGTATATGGGAGATGATAGGTGTGACTGAGGATAAAATAATCAAATATTCTGGCAAGGACACTGTTTTTCGAGATATGTTTTCTAATCCGAAATATCTTCTACAGCTGTATCGTGTATTGCACCCAGAGGATGAATCCATAACAGAAGCAGATTTGGAGATTGTTACCTTGCAGTCAATTCTGCTCAATGGAATTTACAATGATCTAGGTTTTCTAGTCAGGAAAGATAGATTAATGGTACTTGTGGAAGCACAGTCAACATGGTCACCTAATATTGTTATTCGTTCTTTGATGTATTTAATGAACACCTGTCAGGAGTATTTTACCCAAAAAAGAATTCAGCTCTATGGCAGTAGTAAGGCGCAAATGCCAAAACCTGAGCTTTATGTTATATATACAGGCGAGAAAGGTAATCATCCAGATGTGCTATCGTTGAAGAAGGAGTTTTTTCCTGATACGGACTGTTGTATAGACGCAAAGGTGAAGGTTATTTATCTAAGGAATAGCAATGATATTATCAACCAATATATAGGTTTTTGTAGAGTATTTAATGAACAGGTAGCTTTGTATGGTAGAACATTGAAGGCGGCGAAAGAAATAGTTAGAATATGTCGCGACATGGATCTTCTAAGCGATTATTTGGGAGAAAGAGAAACGGAGGTTGAGGGCATTATGTTGGCATTGTTTGATCAGGAACAGGTATGGAACATCGAAAAGGATCATATTAGACAGCAGGCATTAGAACAAGGTGTAAGTCAAGGAAAATTAGCCATACTGATAGACTTGGTACGTGATGGTTCTCTTTCCTTGGCATCTGCTGCAAAGAAAGCCAATCTTGATGAAGAAAAGTTCAAAGCAAGGATGGCAGCTGCTTTGTGAGTATAAATGGGGGGCTTAATGGCTTAGGTTATTGACAAATACTCAAGATTTATTGTTGTGTTCAGAAAATAATCGGATGAATTACGGTTAATAAAATATAAACAATAATAAAAAATAAACATTTACCAAAATTGTGTAAAAATTGGGCGTATTCGGCTTGTAAGGCGGATATGCCCTTATTTTTGTGCCAAGAATAAGGCTGTTGTAGGTAGGTGTTAGAG
>CAKPYV010000027.1 GCA_934203205.1 uncultured Anaerovibrio sp.
GAGAGCTTTAGTACCGCTAGGCGAGAAAAGTAGCGAGAGCGTGCCTGAAAGGGTACTCCCATATCGCCATTAATAGTAGATAAGATGTATTCGACAAATCAGAATTTGCCTGTCTCATTGCATTTGCGAATTATATGTTTCGTTCTGTCCAAAGGAAAAGGCACATTCTCAGCAGTATAATAACCTATATCCACTACTTTGGCTATAACCTGATGATTATCATATCCTGCTGGAACAAGCACATAGTCTCCCAACCCAATATCATAAGAATCTGAAATATAATGATAACTTTTTTCCCCTTCATCAAATTGAACACTACAATATATATAATCTCCTCGACGTGGCTTGGGTCGCCCATACAACCTACTATCTAACATCTCCCCCATAGATTCGATAGCCGAAATAAACTCTAATATATCCTGAATAAAATCAGCCCAATAAATCGGCAGTCCTCTCTTATCATATGTGCCACTAATAATGCGCTGAGGACATTTTTGAAAATCAACTGTAATCATATAATCCATATTTTCCAATGGATTCTCGATAACATCATCAGGATTACCCTCTACCTCACCAAAGAGAGCTTCCTCATCAATACTATCCAATATTCTTTCCACACTATCCTTCAAAGAATATTTGCTAGATGCAATATTATTTTCATCAAAGATCTTAACATATTCCATAATTCCTGATTCACGCTCAATCAGCAATTTTTCTCTATAATGCCAAACTTCATATTGCCAATTTACCATCTCTGTAATGTTATTCGGCTTTATTTTCCTCTCTCTATGATATTCAACTGCAATTCTCTCTATCTTATCAAATCTAACTGTCCCATCAAAGACAAAAAGATCTTCCATGCCTAGAATACGACGCACCATTTGCGATAAATTAATACCATTTATCTCATAATGGGGCATAAGAGAACCACAATATTTATACTCCATACCTTGCAAATTGGTAATATTCAAAGACCAATCTCCCATATCCATAGCAAAATCTGGTATATATTCCTGAGAAAAATATTGGGCTATTATATAGAGAATCCTTTTTGCGGCAACATGTTTAATTTTAAAAATTCTTCGTCTTAGTTTTTGCTTTGAATGCCCATTGCCAAAATTATAACCAGAAAAGTACACCCGTCCGTCTGCATTTATTGTCAGATGCTGCTCCACCTCTTTATCTGGTTGAGGAGGCAGTCCAAAGCCCATATTATTAGATACAATGCGTATTTTCTGCGGTTCTCCATGAAAAATCCTTGTTTTATCTACCATGGCAATCCTCCTCACTTATAATAAGACAAGTATATTATAACCCCTATATTATTGAAATAAAATGCTTTTGCATTTTATTTCAATGGTGTTACCACGAGGGTGGAGATATTAGCTCCACCCTGTCATTAGCACAGTTTCCCGCCACCTATAAAGGTGAGGGACATCGGACACCTCGTTATACTATAAAAATCCCTGCTGATTAGGTATATACCGTAAAGGGAGGAGGATATATACAAAATCAACAGGGAATTTTTAACATTATTTAATTAGCTTTCCAATGGCTGGCCGCCTACATCCTGATCGTCCTTTTTCAGTATAGCAAAGGCATAGATGCTGGCTACCATAACAATACCGGAAATTACCAGGAATGTGCTCTGATAGCCGATATCGTCATGCAATGCCCCCAATGGGGTGGAGAAGATAATCTGGCCTACCTGAGCCGCAATCTGGAAGCCTACCATATAAATGGTGGCAGACATACGGGTATCAAAATGCAAAGTGAAATAGCGGAAGATACCCAGAATAAACAAAGCAGTTTCTGGTGCATGGAGCAGCTTAACCAGAGCAACACCGAGAGGATTGGTTACCAAGCCACAGCCGCCGATGCGGACAATCATAATCATACAGCCCAGCAGAATTACCTTGCGGACACCGATTTTTTTCATCACAACTGGTACTACACCCATCATCAGGAACTCCAGGAATACCTGTACAGAGTTCAGAACACCATAAGCCTGCTGGCCTTCCTCTGGCGTAGCGAAGAACTGGGTAAAGAAGTGCGGGAACATCTGTTGGTCAAATACTGTGTAGAAAGTCCAGCTGATAATAATAAAGATAATGATTTTCCATACATCAAGAATCTTGAATACACCAATGATTTCAGCAAAAGAAGGAGACTTATTGTCCTTATCACTTTCAGTTTTGCTCTCATACTTATTGCGCACAGCATCGTTCTTTTCTGGATGCACAAAGAGCAAAATCAAAAGCAATACCAGGGAAACAGTGGAACCAGTCCAGAATACCAGATATGGATTAATGGTAAAGAGGAAGCCAGCACTCAAAGCGGAGATAGCATAACCAAAGGAGCCCCAGGCTCTAGCCTGACCATATTCAAAGCTGTAACGACGGCTTAATCTTTCGGTTACTGCCTCAAATACCGGACAGGCGGCCAGATAAGCCACAGACAGATAAACCGCACCAATCATGGCACCTACATAGAAATTAGCCTCCAGCATAGGCACATAAACCCAGGTAAAGAATGGTGCCAACAGCACCTGACAGCCTACCTGAAAATACATCAAATATTTTTTCAGTCCTAGCTTATCCTGAATGGAGCCATAAACAAACATCAATACCAGAGCTACAGCAGAACCAAAGGAGTAAATGGTTCCTATCTGAGAACCACTAAATCCCTGAGTGCTGGTAAGCCAAATCTGAAAAAACGACCACCAGATACCCCAGCCAGCAAAGAACAGCAGAATTTCTGCTGAGCTTGCTCTATAAAAAGGATTGGCAAATGCCTTTAACTTATCCATAATCTTTAACCCCTCATCTTAATATCTGTTAGTTTCTTCTTCCAATTTATAAACAACTGCCTGACAGCTGCTGCCCATTTCTATGGTCAGTGGTGCATCCCAATAGATTCTCTCAGTAAATGTTCTTTCCCCTTCATTTACAAAGATTTCAGCAGAAGTCTTGTCCACAAAAATCTGTAATTTCAGATTGGCAAAATCTGCTACCTGAGCTGCTCTCTCGCCGTCCTTGGTATTACGCTGAATAACCAAACGGTCGCCTTCTGTATCTGCTCCAATGGTAAGATTGTGTTCTCCATCGGTGATGGTAAACAATTCTCCATCTGCTGCCTCAAAAGCCAGGTTCAACTCAGCCGTTCTTGGCAGCTCATATTCGTGACCAGTCTCCATCACACCTGCTATAAGCTTGGCAGTTCTCAATGCTTCCAGCTCCTTAACAGGCTGCTGATACATATGACCATCCTTGATATGAAGTTCTCTAGGAATAGTCAAAGCTCCAGCCCAGCCATCCTGCTTTTCATGCATATCAGAATCCCAGGCATTCATCCAAGCCACCATAACTCTGCGGCCATCTGGAGTCAGCATGGTCTGAGTAGCATAGAAATCGTGACCATTGTCGATTTCCACAAATTCACCTCTGGAGAGAACCTTATCCTCTCCCAGCTGGCCCATAATATAACCAGTCTGGTTCAGATTGCGGAATCTATCTCCATCTGCCTCCAACCCCTGTGGAGACATCAGCAGTACGTCCTGGCCATCCAGATGGAAGAAATCAGGACACTCCCACATATAGCCTTCTTCCTTAAGATTTTTGGCCTTGGAAAGTATGGATACCCGTTCCCAATTAATCAAATCCTTAGAAGCAAAGAGCAAAGCCCGTCCCAGTTCGTCCTCTCCCTGACTGCCCAAAACCATGTAGAAGGTATCTCCCTCTTTCCAAACCTTTGGATCACGGAAATGCTTGGTATTGTCTGCTGGTACTCTGAGAACTGGATTGCCTTCATATTTGGTAAAATGTACCCCATCCTCGCTATAAGCCAAGTTCTGATTCTCATAGAAGGACTCATTGTCATTTGGCTCAAAATAATGATGACCGGTGTAAATCAGCCACAGCTTACCATCATGCTCAATGGCACTGCCAGAGAAGCAGCCGCTTTCCATATCGCCAGGAACCAAAGCTGTTGGCAGAGTCTCCCAATGAATCATATCCTTGCTGCGGGCGTGTCCCCAATGCATAGGGCCCCACTCTGCTGCATATGGATAATACTGATAAAACATATGATAATAGCCCTTGAAGTAGGAAAAACCATTTGGATCATTAATCCAACCACTTTTCGGCATCAAATGATAGCCCAAACGATACCGCTGATTTGTTACCTGCATTTCTTCTTTCACCAAAATACCCCCATTTTTCTTCGCACTTACTATCTCGAACCGGTTTGATGCTTCTATAATAGCTATAAAACAATAATTTGTCAATAGCTTTTTTGAGATTTGTATAAACGATTTTTGATAATAAAAAAGCGAAACCTGTCTAGCAGGTCTCGCCCTTCAAAAGCCTTGGCTTTAGCACCCAAGGCAGATTATCTTTTGTACCTTTCACCTTGCTGACCACCTTCTGAGCTGCTATAGCCGCCAACTTCTCAATAGGCTGTCTTACGGCTGTTATGGGCTGAATGCCAGTCTGAGTCATCCCGGTGCCATCATAAGCCACCATTTTTATATCCCGTGGTATGCGATACCCCCTTTGAGCCGCCACCCGCATACAGCTGGCTATGGCCATATCGGAACCAAAAATACCATCAATATCCTGATATTCCTCAAACAGTTTTTCTGCTGTTGCCAAAAAATCCTCATAGGTAAAAGCATTCCAAGGCATTTCCAAAATATCCGTTGTCACGCCATGCTGCCGCATGGTTTCGTGAAACACCTTGTGGTAATCATTAGCAGGAGTATGCACCCCCTGATACCCCTCAATACCAATGACATGATGACAATCATGCTGCAAAAAAGCCTCTGCCGCCAGCCGGCCACCTGCGCAATGGTCACAGTGAACAATGGGAATATTGTCATTGAGGTAACGGTCAAATGCCACCACTGGCTCCTTTAAGCCCTCATAAATTGACACATCCAGAGAATGAGCCCCCATTATAATGCCATCCATGGTTTGTCTTTTTAGCATCTCAATAAATTTCCACTCTGAATTTTCCTTGTATTTGGTACAGCAAAGCATCATCTTATAGCCCAGACTGTACAGCTCTGTTTCCAAAGCCTCTGCCAGCTCAGAAAAAAATGGATGGGAAATAGAGGGTACGATAACCCCGATAATATTCGTCCGCTGCAGGGACAAATTCCTGGCCATTTCGCTGGGAATATAATTCAGCTTTTCCACAGCTGCTTCTACCTTGAGACGGGTTTCCTCAGAAACATAGCCTTTTTTATTCAACACCAGAGATACCGTACTAGGTGCTACCCCGGCTTCCTTTGCAACATCCTTAATTCTTGCCATATTCTCTTCCTGCAAAATCTCCTTATATCAACAAAAACACTATGCCTTGGCAATGAATTTTTTTACTTCTGCCACACTACGATTCAATACCAGCTCCTCTGGGAAGTCAATTTCCGTCAACAACTTCTGAGCTTCCTCAAAACAGCCTACCCAGGATGGATCATGGGCATCGGAATCCACAATAATAGGAGCTTCATACTGCCGGCACAAGGACAACATTGTTCGATAATTCTCTACACAGTTCCAACGATATTCCGGCTTCAAAAAGGAGCTGTTATTAACCTCCAAAGCCACATGATATTCCTTGGCTGCCTGCACCAATCTCTCATAATTCAGTGGCGTATGGTCATCATCTGGATGAGAAACGAATTTGATCCGGGGATGCTTCATACAGCTAATGAGATTGTCTGTATTCTGCTCCCGGCCTGCATCCTTGTAACAACAGCTGTGAATGCCCACAATACCATAATCAATCTGATTGTTCAGCACCTTATCAGATATATCCAAAGTGCCATCCTGCAAAACATTGATTTCACTGCCAAATAAAATCTCTACCCCATAAAGCTTTTTGGGCACTAAACGCAAATTGCAATAATATACCTCTCCTACCGTGCCTGGCATAGAGGGAGAATGTTCTGTAATTCCTAGCAGCTTCAAGCCCTTTTCCGCTGCTCCCTGGGCCATTTCCCTAATTGTGCCATAGGCATGTCCGCTGACAATAGTATGTGTATGCATATCCAATTCAAAATTCATTTCCTTTGGCCTCCGTAATTTTATCTCCATTTCAATCTTGTTTCTATTGTAGGCCAATTGACAAATAAAAACAAGATTACATTTGTTTTTCAACCAATTTGGACAAAAAAATACTGCTGTACACCACCAAGGGCATACAGCAGATTTTTTATTTTTTACCTTAACGCTTCATGTTAATCAAGGTTTCCAAAAGCTCATCGGAAACAGTAATAATCTTGGAGTTGGACTGATAACCACGCTGGGTAACAATCATATCTGTCAGCTCACTGGCCATATCTACATTGGACATTTCCAAGGCAGATGGGGTTACAGTACAGCCCAAATCACTGATTGTGCCAGTATTGGGGGTACCAGAGTTGTTGGACTCAGTATACAGGGAATTACCAGTCTTGGTCAGACCTGCTGCATTGTTAAACTGAGCAATGGCCACCTGTGCCTCCTGCACATTCAAACCATTAGTATAAGTACCGGTAATAACACCATTGCTATCAATGGATACGGATTTCAGAGTACCTGCTGCATTGCCATCAGTACTAGCAAAGGCTGTGTTGCTGCCTGCATACTGGGTAACACTATCAAAGGTTAAATTAACAGCCTGATTATCTCCAGCTCCATTAGTCAAGGTCAAGGTGGCAGAACCACTACCTGTTTTTAAGCCGCCATTTACATCAAACTGCAATACTGCATCTGTCATTTTAACTGTTGTTTTAGTACCGTCAGACTCGGTAATTTCCTGAGTTGCACTGCCATCAGGATTTAGTGAAACTGTCCACTGATTACCATTTGTACTATCAACCTTGGTTTTAGTCATATACACAGTAACATTATGTGCATTGCCCAGGGAATCATAAACGGTAGCAATGGTAGTCTTTGGCTTACTGTTATTTAATTTAAAGGCACCAGAGGTTTCGGTAGTGGTGGTACCATCTGTCATTTTCAGAGTAATAGATGCTACATCCTTACCATCATAACCACCTTTACCAACAAAAACTGTTTTAGTAGTAGCTGGGTCAACATCACCAGTGGTGCCATCCGTATAGGTTACAGTCATAGATTTAATCATAGGTTCTGCGGCATTGAGATTATTGCTAAAAGTAGCAACCTTGGTGGCAGCAGCTGCCATGGTCTTACCAGCTGGAATACAGATTTCGCTGGGCTGACCATTGGTATTAATGGCATCGCCTGGGGTAGTAGCAGACCAGCCCTGTACTCTAAGACCATCGCTATTTACATAATAGCCCTTATTATCGAATTTGAAGTTACCATTACGAGTATAATAGCTCAGATTGCCATCCTTGACAACAAAAAGACCATTACCAGAAAGGCACAAATCTGTATTTACACCAGTGGACTGTACAGAGCCATCAGTAAACAGGGTGTCAATAGAGGAAGTAGCAGAACCCAAGCCAATCTGCTTTGGGTTGGTACCACCACGATTCTCGGTAGGTGCAGAAGCACCGCTGAGAGTCTGATTCAGGGTATCACTAAAAGTTACTCGGCTGGATTTGAAGCCGGTAGTATTTACATTAGAAATATTGTTACCTACAACATCCATACGGGTCTGGTGATTTTTCAGTCCGGAAACACCAGAATACAATGAACGCATCATAATAGATCATTCTCCTTTGCGGAGACAGTGCTTTCGTCTTGTCAATTCCTGGCTTCCCGAAGGTCCGGCCGTCATATGCTTAGGGCATTATTCTGGAATTGCTACACTGTCTATAAATATTAGATTTTCTGTCGCAGTTATCTGTCCCTTGCCAACCTCCTCCTTTCCTAATAGGGCATATAGACAGACTTCCACATGATTAATATCACTATATCACATTCTGCGCTTCTATGAAAAGCATTATGTTAATTTTTTTAGATTTTCTGCCCATAGTCCCATGCAATTTGTTCTTCCCCCCTACCCTATTCAATAAAATTGTACAAACAAAGCTGCAGGCAAAATTTTTACTTATCTTGCCCACAGCTACATACTGACATTCACTATAAGGCAGCCATTTCAGCCTTAAAGGCTGTTACCGTCATATTGGCATCCTCCGCCGCTTCTTCAATAGTAATTCGATTTTTCTTGACTAAATTTATCAATGTTTTTAGGGTTCCACGAATCTCTCCACGTGTCTCTCCCTCAGCATAAGCTTCTGCTCTATTCCGTTCAATAATTTCACACATTTCTTTCACTCCCTCCTCTGTAGTCTTAAATCTTCTTTTACGCTCAGATGTAACAGGAAACTTCTTATCTTCATAAACATCATCTTCAACAAAAACCTTCATTAAATCTGCTATATCTGATTTATCGTAATTTTCAGCATTTATGTACACTTCTCTAATACCATTATACACTATTTTGCCAGTTTCTTTAACTATCCTCTCAACATTGTAAGCCGCTCTACCACTTTTAAATACATCAAATCTTGATATAAATATAGAGATTATGTCTGGAATATTGCAAAACTTATCTCCAGGATTAGCAATATTGGTAGTCAACAAAGAAGCATTATATCTAACACGTTTTTGATGGTCATCATCATCCGATTTCTGTACTTCAACATGGACAATCTCTCCTGAACCTATACTGCATTTCAAATCCAATATACAGGAACGACCTTGCAAATTTTTTACCATATATTGAGGATTAGAGTCCAACACTATTAATTTTTTATCTGCTAGAAAAACCTGCAAAATTTCCTGACAAAAATTTATATCCTCCGCCATTTTTGCAAATAATGCATCGTCTATTGGATTTAATTTCATTGCATCCTAACGAATTTTTGCTTTATTACTCATTCCAACACCTCCCGGAAAAATTTTACCATATGTTTTATTATATCAGAAAAACATTTGTATGACTAGCCTGAATTTTGCCAAAAAAATACCGCCTACCGGTTAATAAGTAGGCGGTTTATTTTTACTTTATCGTCTACCGCGGCTGGCGTTTTTGGCCTTGTCTCTCAATCGTCTGGAGCGATTGTTACGGCCCTTATGCTCTGAACCCTTGCGGTTGGCATAACGGCTCTTGGCCTGCTTGGACTGCTCCTTTTCGGCAGCAGCCTTTTTAGCAGCCATTTCCCGCTCCCGCTTTTCCCTTTTAAGACGGGAAGCCAGACTACGAGAGGACACATCCTTCTGGATATGGTTCTTAATGCCGGCCTCAATACGCCGCAGCTGGGAATACTGGCGAGCATTAACAAAGGTAATAGCTGTACCCTGCTGACCTGCTCTACCTGTACGGCCAATGCGATGAATATATTCCTCTGTATTGCGAGGCAAATCATAGTTAAAGACATGAGTTACCCCTTCAATATCCAGCCCTCTGGCTGCAATATCTGTAGTAACCAAAATCTGCAGCTTGGCCTCCCGGAACTTCTTCAGGACGTTAGTTCTTTGCAACTGGGACAAATCCCCATGAAGCTCATCAGCCAAATAGCCTCGGCGAGCCAAGGCCATAGCCACCTGGGAAACTCGGCTCTTTGTACCGCAAAATACCATAGCCAGATATGGATTCTGCTCGTTAATCAACTCGCACAGCTTGTCCAGCTTAGAATCCTCTACAGTATCCACAACCCGCTGCTGAATATTGTCCAAGGTAATATTCTCAGTCTTGATAATTACATGCTGGAAGTTTGTCATATAGCGATGAGCCAGAGCCTTTACCTTGTCCGGCATGGTGGCAGAAAACAGCATAATCTGTCTATCTCTGGCCATAGTGGCCAGAATCTGCTCCACATCCTCCAAAAAGCCCCGGCGCAACATTTCATCTGCTTCGTCCAACACAATGCGATTGGTATTGACAAATGTAATGGTCTTGCGGCGCATATGATCCAGAATACGCCCTGGGGTACCAATAATCACATGAGGCTCTCGCCCCAGTTTCTGCTTCTGGCGTTCAATATCCTGACCGCCGTAAATAGCCAGAGAACGAACTCCGTTGGCTTTCCCCAGCTGAGCTGCCACCTTGGCAATCTGCAAAGTCAATTCTCTGGTAGGAGTAAGAATCAAGGTCTGAATATTATCAGCCTGCACCTTGATTCTATCATAGATAGGCAGGAGAAAGGCCAAGGTCTTGCCTGTACCGGTCTGAGCCTGCACAATAGTATCCTTGCCATTTCGCAGGGCAGGAATGGCCTCTGCCTGTACCGGGGTAGGCTCCTTAATGCCCAATTTCTCCAAGGACTGGCACAAAGACTCCGATACACTTAAATCATAAAATGTTTTATTTGCCATTTTTATGCCTCGTACATCTTAGCCAATCTTGCCTGTACATCCTCATCAGCCAGGAAGTCATCATAGCTGGTAAGTTTGTCAAATACTCCCTCTGGAGTCAGCTCAATAATTCTATCTGCAATGGTCTGAACAAACTGATGGTCATGGGATACAAACAGCAGAGTGCCCTTGAAGTTAATCAAACCATCATTGAGAGCAGTAATGGACTCCAAATCCAAATGGTTAGTAGGCTCATCCATCAGCAATACATTAGCACCGCTGAGCATCATCTTGGACAGCATACAGCGAACCTTCTCGCCACCGGAGATAACAGAGGCCTGCTTCAAGCTTTCCTCCCCACTGAACAGCATACGGCCCAGGAAGCCACGGACAAAGGACTCATCTGGATCCTTGGAATACTGTCGCAGCCAATCGGTCAGGCTCAGCTCACAGCCCTCGAAATATTCAGTATTATCATTTGGCAAATAAGCCTGGGTAGTGGTTACACCCCATTTGAAGGAACCCTCATCTGGCTCCATCTCACCCATGAGAATCTGGAACAGAGCGGTCTTGCCGGCACTATTAGGGCCAGTAAAGGCAATCTTATCTCCCTTACGCACAGTAAAGGAAACATTGTTCAATACCTTCTCCCCATCAATAGTCTTGGAAATACCCTCTACCAGCAGCAGCTGATCTCCAGCCTCACGGTCAGGAGTAAAGGCAATATAAGGATAACGGCGGGAGGATGGCTTAATATCATCCAAGGTAATCTTATCCAGCAGCTTCTTACGGGAAGTAGCCTGCTTGGACTTGGACGCATTGGCTGCAAAGCGGGCAATAAAGGTCTGCAGCTCTTTGATTTTTTCTTCCTTCTTCTTGTTGGCATCCTTGGCCAGCTGGAGAGCCAGCTGACTGGAATGATACCAGAAATCATAGTTACCAACATAAAGCTGAATCTTGCCAAAGTCAACATCAGCAATATGGGTACATACCTGATTCAGGAAATGACGGTCATGGGATACAACAATAACAGTGTTCTCGAAGCCTGCCAGGAAGTCCTCCAGCCAGTTAATGGAAGCCAAATCCAAATGGTTGGTAGGCTCGTCCAGCAGCAGAATATCTGGATTGCCAAAGAGGGCCTGAGCCAGAAGTACACGCACCTTCAAGGCAGGATCCAGCTCGGACATCTTCTGGTAGTGATACTCCTCACCAATACCCAAGCCATTTAAAAGCTTGGCTGCATCAGACTCAGCATCCCAGCCGTTCAGCTCAGCAAATTCAGCCTCCAGCTCACCAGCACGGATACCATCTTCATCACTGAAATCTGGCTTAGCATAAATAGCATCCTTTTCGTCCATAATGTCTACCAGATGCTGATTACCCATAATAACAGTACGAAGAACCTCATACTCATCAAAGGCAAAGTGATCCTGCTTCAATACAGACATACGCTCGCCAGGAGTAATATCAATAGAGCCCTTGGTTGGCTCAATATCGCCACTCAAAAGCTTCAAAAAAGTAGATTTACCGGCACCATTGGCACCAATAACGCCATAGCAGTTGCCCGGAGTAAATTTGATGGATACATCCTTAAAAAGGACACGTTTGCCAAATTGCAGGGTTACGCCGCTAGTTGAAATCATTTTTATCTATACCTCACATCTCTATTATTTGTTAACACACTTAGGAATTTAAAATTCCCTGATAATAATCCTCCAGAATACTCTGACCATAGCCTACACCAGGCACTGCCCAGCGGCCATTCAAATCCTTCCACTGAGTCAGGGTGTTGCTGCCATAAGACCGACGCACCAAATCATAGCGGGGATCTACAATATTGTCCTGAGGAGGCTCCACAGAAGCATAGGCCAGCAAATGCTGGATATGAGCCTTTACCCCCAGTCTAGGAGTAGCAAAATAAGCCCCCTGAACCGTAGCACTGGTGGTACCCAAACCACAATAATTATTCTGAGCAGGAATTACAGTACCGCCATAGCGGAAATAACCAGTTTCCTTCAAGGCCTGAGCAAAAGCAATATCTGGACGGATACCGGTTCTATTGCCTTCCTCATAATAGTAGGAAACCAACTCCTGTGGACTAACATTCAGCTTAGGGTTGGGATTGTGCTTGAGAAGATAACGAACGCACTGCTCCTGGGTAGCCACCGCACCACCCATAATCATATTATCATCTCTGCTGGCGATAGCAGCCTTCTTATCAGGTTCGGCCTCACGTGGATGCAAAATCTGATAAATACGCTCCTGAAAGCTCAGCTCCCTTTCACTGTCCATAGCCTCCACCTGCTGACCAGCTTCAGGCTTTTGAGACTTTTTCACCTTCTTGGCTATGGTATTATGCTGGGCAGTCTGACTTTGCTGTCTATTAACCTTGACCACTGTTCTACTTTTACTGCCATCCTTAATAGCAATAGATGCCTCTGTATTCACTGCACCGGAAAATAGCAGCAGGCTTAAACCGCAGGCTGCAATGGATAAAATCTTTTTAGTTTTCACAATCTATGCCCCCAACGAAAACACAATTAAAATAATGGTATATATAATATCATGAAAGCAGTATGCTATGCAACTGCTCTCATGTCTCTGTCTCCTCAATGGACTTGTGGAGAATATCTTTGCCTAGAACCGTAATGGAATAATACAGTCCCACGAAAAATGGCAGATATTCCGCAATAAACCGCCAGGCAACAGCCAAAATTCCCACCGTGCCTGCTGGTACACTATTGCTGAACAGCAGCACAAAACCGCCCTCGGCAATACCGGAACCTCCCGGAGTAGGAGAAAAATACAGCAGAATATTCAAAAACATCATTCTGCCCATTACTGTCAGCCAATCCACCTCTGCCCCCAAGCCCAACATCAGGCAAGGAACCACCATGTAGATAAAAATCAAACTCAGACCTGATTCAAAAAATACCCGAATCAGGGAAGTAGGGGATTTGACCAACATCTGGATGCCAGTTTTACTATCTCGATAAACATTAAGAAATTTTCGCCGCACATTATGTGAAGAAATCCGGCGAGAAATCCGCACAGCCAGATAATCACAGGCATTGTAGCGAATACCGTAAACCAGCAACACCATCAACAGCAATACACCTGAACCTACTGTCACCATAACATCATTGGATACCCCCGGCAAAATCCCTGCATCATGTAGAAAGACAAAGGGCAGACAGCAGGCCAGAAACAAAATGGAAACAATGGTGCGGACCATAGCCAGCACCGCAGCCTTGCCGGCAGGTATCCCTGCCTTTTGCAAGAACATAATCTGGGCAATGGCTCCTGCCGCTGCTCCAGGCCCCAGCATAGCCAAAAAATAATTACCAAAAACCACCTGTACAGACTGCTTCAAGGTAATCCGTTCCCCTGATATTTTCACCAGATGCATCAGCCTTGTGCCATCCAATATAAGGCCAATGATAATAGCCAAAATAGCCAGTGCCACTGACCAAGGCTGAAATACATGGAGATTGCGAATGGTATTAATATCCACAGTGGAATAAATAACCACGCCGGATATTACCAGTATAAGCAATGTTAAAAGTAAAATTCGTCCGTAGACCTTATTCATGAGTTAACTCCTTGAAGGATATAAGCTCTATCTTCTGCTGCCGTAAATAACTCATAGCTTCCTCAGAGGTTACAGAAGCCAGCTCATCCTCCCAGTGATACTGCCAATCATAGACACTGCCCAAAGCCTTGGCATTACAGCCAGGATGAACCATAATCTCCGAAATCCCATCAGGCAGGGCTTTCAGAATATTCAGGAAATATTTTTTCTCCATATGGCCTCCTGCCAACATACCAAAGAAGTGCTCAGGCATCATTGTATTATAACATTTTGCCCGGCGTCTTGCCAATATGGCACAGACAGTAAGTCCACATTTTGCTAAACGGCGAAACATACCGCTATGATAGCCTCCCGTAAAGCCAAAGGCTTCTCCGGGATAACGCATTCTATGAATATTATATTTTTTCATCAGCTCCAAGCAGATTTCCGTTACCCCAGGCAGAGTATGAAGATGCTGGTGGCTGTCCAAATGGGTAATATTCAAGCCCAAAGACATAGCTTTGGCAATCTGAGCCTCACACTCTGCGTAAAGCTGTCCCTTGTCAATCTGTCCCTGCAAATATTTCTTGATAAAAACCATATGGTCAGCATGAAAATGTCCCTGTTCATCCACCAAGGTGGACACCTTGTCCAGAGGCAGCACAGGCTTTTCTGCCACCAGCGTAATATGAATCCCGATTCCCAGCTCAGGATTCTGCCGAGCCAGCTGACTGGCCTCCTCTACAGCTACCCCTGTAGGCATTAGGGAGGTACTTCTCAAGCACCCCTGCTGATACCCCTTAATAACAGCCTTATTTACCTCAGTATGAAGGCCAAAATCATCTGCATTTACAATTAGCTTTTTCAAAACCTACTCACCTATTGTTTCCTCATGTGCAGCATAGGCACTATGATTATGAATGGATTCAAAATTTTCACAGGCCAGAGAGAACCACCCCAATCCCTCTAAGCCTCGCATAGCCAGCACACCATCCCGAAGAATATCCTCTACAAATTTAGGATTCTCATAGGCGGTTTCTGTAACGTATTTTTCATCCTCCCGCTTCAACAAAGGATAAATCTGACAGGAAGCCTGCTTTTCCAACAACTCCACCAAATCCTCAATAAGAATACACTCATAGCCTGGACAGAACCTTAGCTCCGCAGCCAAAATCCCCCGCTGATTGTGAGCCCCATAACGGGAAATCTCCTTACTGCAAGGACACAAAGATGTATACGGCACTTTTACTCCCAGAGTAAATTCCAGAGCTTTGCCTCTAGACATCTTCCCTGCAAAGAAGCAATCCACATCCAGCACAGAAAGACGGCCGCTAACAGGAGCCTGACGCTCCACAAAGTATTTGAAATCAATTCTAATAGCTGCCTCTTCGGCCTGCAGCTTATCTAGGGCTTCACTTAATATTTCCGCCATTTCCGGCTCCGCCACTGGCTTGGTGGACCAAGGATTCAGAATCTCCAAAAAGCGGCTCATATGAGTACCCTTGTATTCCATAGGCAGAGCTACGGTAAAGCATACCTTGGCTGTTACCTGCTGATAGCCTTCTGACTTGGTTTTTATCAGAAATGGCAAATAGGCATCCTTGATGCCTACACGCTGAATGGCAATCCCTCGCTGGTCAATACTATTCTGAACGTCCTTCACTGAATCACCTGCTTATCTATTAACATCATTCTCATATTCTACAGGATCTACCACACCAGCCTCACGGAAGCCCTTCAGGCGCAGCTTACAGCTATCGCAAACGCCGCAGGCCTTGGCCCCTCCCTTATAACAGCTATGGGTAAACTGCAAAGGTGCCCCTAAACGATTGGCCAGCTGCACAATCTCCTTCTTGGTCAAATCCTGCAAAGGTGTTTCGATGCGAATATGTCTGCCATCAGCCGCCCCTGCCTTGGTAGCATAATCAGCCAGAGCTTGGAATTTGGCAATAAACTCTGGCCGACAATCTGGATAACCAGAATAATCTACCGCATTAACACCGATAAAGATATGATCTGCCCCAATAACCTCAGCATAGCCCAAGGCATAGCTCAAAAAGGTTAAATTTCTGGCAGGCACATAGGTTACAGGAATATCGTTATCCTCGTGAACAATCTCCCCCTCTGGCACCTGAATATCCTTATCGGTAAGGGCAGAGCCTCCCACCTGATCCATATTGGTTTCAATAATCAAATGTTTTTTTACCTGATAAAAATCTGCTATCTTTTTGGCTCCCTCCAGCTCAATGCTGTGACGCTGATGATAGTCAAAGCTAATAGGGTACAAATCATAGCCCTGCTCCTTGGCTACTGCCATACAGGTAGTAGAATCCAAACCGCCAGATAGCAAAATAACTGCTTTCTTCATTGTTTTTCTCCTTTTTTAGCAAAGTTCATTAACCACGGCCGTGAAGCTTTTTGATAGTAGCAGGAATATCCTTGCTCTTGTACACAGCAGATCCAGCTACCAGCACCGTTGCCCCAGCATCAATAATAGACTGAGCATTTTCCTCGTTAACGCCACCGTCTACCTGCAGTTCAGCCTGAGAACCTATCTCATCCAAAGCCTTGCGAATGCGCTGCAGCTTGCTTATGGAACCAGGAATAAACTTCTGTCCGCCATAGCCAGGATTTACAGACATAACCAGCACCATATCCACATCTGGCAGCAGCTCCTCAATCATAGCAATAGGAGTACCAGGATTCAGGGATACGCCAGCCTTGCAGCCTAAAGCATGAATAGCCTGAATCGTGCGATGAGGGTGCTTGGCAGCCTCCACGTGGAAGGTTATATAATCTGCCCCAGCCTTGGCAAAGGCTTCAATATGGGTATCAGGATGCTCTACCATGAGATGTACATCAAATACAGCATCAGTTACAGGACGAATAGCCTTCACAATGCCTGCTCCCAAAGTAATCTCTGGCACAAAGGTGCCATCCATAACATCAATATGGACAAATTCTGCCCCTGCATCTACAACTTTTTTTACTTCTGCTCCCAAATTAGCAAAATCTGCGGAAAGGATGGATGGAGCGATTTTTATCATATCAATAAGCCTTCTTTCTCTCATTAATCGTTTGCAAAATATTCAAATAAGCTTCATAACGGGCCTGACAAATAGCCCCTGCTGCCACAGCCTCCTTAACAGCACAATCCGGTTCATGGCTGTGAGTACAGGTATTGTAATAACATTTTTCAATGTAAGGACGGAACTCTGGGAAATAATGAGCCAGCTGAGCCTTGTCTATATTTTCCAGCTCTGCAGCACTAAAGCCAGGGGTATCCACCACCGTGCCTCCCCCTGGCAATGGCAGCAGACAGGCTGCTCTGGTGGTATGCTTGCCCCTTTTAATCTTGTCACTGATTTTGCCAGTGGCCAGCTCCAAATTGCTATCTACCGCATTGAGAAGAGATGATTTTCCTACCCCGGAGGGGCCGGCAAATACCGTTACCCGCCCAGTAAGCAGTTTTTTCAATTCCTGAATCCCCAGACCTTCCTGAGCCGAAACCATTAGCAATTTATAACCAGCCTGCACATAGTCCTGCAAAAAATCCGCCTTTTCCTCCAGCAAATCACATTTGTTAATACAAATAACAATCTCTGGAATCCCAGACCACTCTGCCAAAACAAGGAAGCGGTTCAATAACAGCTGATTCAAATCTGGCTGGCGGGCTGCAAAGGTTATCAAAACCTGATCAATATTGGCCACAGCAGGTCTTTTCAGCAAAGTTCGCCTAGGAAGACAGCTTTCAATTACACCCGTGCCGTCCTCCAGCATTTGATACTCCACATAATCGCCAGTAACCACTGCCCCCTTATTTCGCTTAATTCTTCCCCTCAGCCGGCAGGACAAAAGCTCCTCCTGTCCTGCCACCTGCAGATAGTAGAATCCATTATACATTTTTATAACCTGAGCTGTTGGCATAGCAATTCTCCTATATGCACATCCTATTTCCCACGAAGTTACTGGGCTGCACCGGTGCTGGATTTGCCAGCATCAGTTTTGCCCTTGGCAGTAGCTGCAGAAGGTGTAGGAGCCTGATTGCTATCAGCCTTGGCTCCACCACTGCTGCCAGAGGATATAATCAGACTGACACTGCCACCTTCCGTGGTGGTACTGCCTGCTGCCGGACTCTGACCGATAACAGTTCCCTTTGGTTTTGTGCTAGTTTCCTCACTAATTCCTCCCAGAGACAGACCATTGGCCTCCAGATTGGATTTAGCACTATCTACACTTAGTCCAGTATAATTCTGAACTGTAACTTCCTTCTTTTTCTCCCCTAGACTTACAGTAATATCCACTGTCTGTCCTTTGGTAATCTTGGAACCGCTTCTTGGATCCTGATTAATAACTGTACCAGCAGGTTCCTTGGCATTTTCCTCAAAAACAGCACCAATCTTCAAGCCCATCTTCTTCAGCTTTTCCTCAGCATTACTGCGGCTCATGCTTTTCAAATCCGGCATGGTCAGTTCCTGACCACCCTTGCTGACAGTAATGGTAACCAGCCGCTGTTCCTTAACCTTGGCTCCCGCTTCTGGATATTGGGAAACCACCTGACCGGCTGGCACAGAATCATCATTGGCCTCCACTATCTTTACCCGCAGATTCTTATCCTCCAAAATCTGCTGCGCCACCACAGAGGACTTGCCTACCACATCTGGCACATTGATTTCTGCAGAACTCCAGAACTTACCAAAGGATAGAAAGGAACCTACAAAAAATCCCATGAACAAAATACCCACTAAAACAGCAATAAAACTCTTGGATTTAAAAATAGATTTTTCCTCTGGAGGCTGGTACTGAGGCTGATAATCTCCTCTACTGCCTGTTGGATTCTTAGCAGGACGCTCAGACCTCTGCTCCGCCATCATCTCCGGCGTAATGCGAGGTATCATTCTGGTAGCAAAAGGATCATTGGAAACTGCTTCCTGGCTAATCCCTCTGCCTGCCAGCATGGCTTTGGCCTGATTCAAATCAGCATATAGCTCCGTACTGCTGGGCCTATCGGCAGGATCCTTGGACATAGCCTTTTGCACAATAGCCTCCAGCACTGGAGGTATAGATGGGTTCAGCTGTCTAATAGGCACTGGCTCCTCCTGCAAATGTTTCAGGGCAATGCTAACAGAGGTCTCCCCATTAAAAGGCAGCTGCCCGGTCAGCATTTCGTAAAGAACCACCCCCAGAGAATAAACATCTGATTTAGTGGTAATCACCGTCCCCTTAGCCTGCTCTGGAGAAAAATAATGCACAGAGCCCATGACACTGCCGCTGTAGGTCATGGTAGAAGCAGAAACTGCTCTGGCAATGCCAAAATCAGTTACCTTGATATGACCATCAGGCATAACCAGAATGTTATGAGGCTTAATATCACAATGAACCAAATTATTTCTATGGGCAGATTCCAAAGCACTGGCTATTTCCTTGGCAATCCGAACAGCCTCTATAGGCTCCAAACAGCCCTTCTGCTGGATAACCTCCTTCAAAGTAGGGCCTGATACATATTCCATAACAATGTATTGGCTTCCCCCATCCTCCCCAACATCGTAGATATTGACGATATTGGGATGAGCCAGCTTGGCTGCTGCTGTGGCTTCGCGACGGAATTTTTCCACAAATTCTGCATCGTTGGCATATTGCTGATGCAGGATTTTTACGGCAACTGCTCTATCCAGCAGCTTATCCTGCGCCTTGTACACATCAGCCATGCCGCCACCGCCAATAAGCTCCTGCAGCTCATAACGTCTGGCTAAAATACGCTGTATCATGAAACTTTACCCCCTATTTTGCAAAATTTATCTATTCATTAAATCCTGTATAATTCTCCGGGCAATAGGTGCTGCTGTGGTGCCACCACCGCCACTATTTTCCACAATAATCCCGAAGGCTATGGTTCTGCCCGGCAGCTCTGCCGAGCCAATAAACCAACCGTGATCCGCACCGGCACTATTTTCTGCTGTGCCAGTTTTGCCTCTCACCTTGATACCAGATACAGCTGCAGCGCCACCAGTACCATTTTCTACTACATTTTCCATATAACTATTAATCAAGGCTGCCCGCTGGCTGGTAGTAACCTCCCGCCATTGGGCAGGCTCTCCCTTGCGAATACATAAGCCCTGAGGCGAAATTACTGCATCCACCATATAGGGCACCATCATTTTGCCACCATTGGCAAAGGCCTGAGCCAACATAGCCATCCGCAGAGGTGTCACCAGCAGAGAAGCCTGTCCCAGACCTAGCTGGGCAATATCTCCCTGCTCCAGCGTGCCAAAATCTGGCAAATGAGAGGCAGTTTCCTGTATTTCTCCCTGAAAGGTATCCGCAAAACCAAAACGCTGGAAAGCATCCTGCAAGCCACTGCCTCCCATCCGCATAGCCAATGTACCAAAGGTAAAATTACAGGAATGAGTCAGAGCTTCCTTTAGATTTACCTTGCCATGGACAGCTCCGTGACTTTCCTCGATATATTCATTACCAATTTGCAACTTGCCTGTACAATTAAAGGTTTCATTCAAATCTGTAACCTTTTCATCCAAAGCTGCATCTGCCATCATGGCCTTAATAGTTGAGCCAGGTGGGTATAAGCCCTGAGCAGCTCTATTCAGCAAAGGACTATCCTGCCGGTTGGACAGCTCTGACCACTGAGCCTCCACCACAGAAGGGTCCACTGCTGGCTTGCTAACCATGGCCAGTACAGCCCCAGTATTGGCGTCCAGCACCACTACAGCACCTCGATACTCCCCAAGAGCATCATAGGCTAGCTGCTGCAGTCTAGCATCAACTGTCAGCTTAATATCATTACCTCTATCAGCCTGCAACAGCTGTCCTATGGGCCCCATGCCCCGCAGCTGTCTTGACTGACCAGATAGCTCATCTCCCAAGGTACTTTCCAGACCGGCACTGCCCAAGGTCTCTCCCACATAACCAGTAACAGGAGCCATAGCTGCTCCATAGGGATAGCTGCGCTGTCCCGGTGCATCGCTGTAGGCCAGCTTTTCACCATGAGCATCCAATATACTGCCCCTAACCATATCCAAAGCTGCGCCCCTGCGATTCAAGGGATTGGCATTCAACTCTGGCCCTTGAACAAAGTCTATATAAAGCAGATAACAAAACAATAGACCAAAACAGCCTAGCAAAAAGAGACTGCAATGAAGAATCTGCTTTTTGATTGTCTTATCACCCATAGCTACTCCTTTTTGGCCATAGCCATTAACAAGCCTAGCATAATAAAGCCGGATACCATAGAACTGCCGCCATAACTGATAAAGGGCAGGGTAATACCTGTCAAAGGCAGAAATTTTGTTACTCCGGCAATAATGATAAAGGCCTGTAGATAAAAGCTAATGGCCAGTCCTGCGGCAATCAGCATATATAGTTCCTGGCGACAAGCCAGAGCAATAGATATGCCACGATAGAAGAACAGTGTATAGGCCAGCATAACAGCTGTACAGCCTATAAGCCCCAGCTCCTCTCCAATAGCCGAAAAAATAAAATCTGTGTGCACCTCCGGTATCAGCCCAGGATGTCCATGAGTCAAACCAGTGCCCCAGGTTCCCCCGGCGGCAAAGGCAAAAAGGGATTGCACCACCTGATAGGCCTGACCAGCAGGATCTACCCAGGGGTTCAACCAAATATCAAATCTCACCCGTACATGGCCAAAAAGCTGATAGCTGAGACAGGCACCTGCCATAAAAAAGCCCAAGGCAATAAAAACATAGGATTTACTGCCAGTAGCCATATAGGTCATAAACACCGCCATGCAGAAAAACAGCAAAGCAGAGCCCAAATCCCTTTGCACCACAAACATCAATATAGCCATGCCCCATATGCAAAGCAAAGGAGCAATAAATCGCAAGGGTGGCAGCTTGAGAGGCCCAAAGCTGCGCCGAGCTTCCAGCAGTACCTGCTTATGGTCTGACAGATAAGCTGCCAGAAACAGCACCAGCAGAATTTTACCAAATTCCGATGGCTGCACCTGAAAAGGTCCCAAAACCAACCAGTTTTTACTACCGCCAATCTCTGTACCAAAAATCAAGGATAAGCATAAAACTATCAAGGTCAAAATCCCTAGAATATATTGATACTGCATTAGCTCCCGCAGCTTGCTGGAAAGGCGCAGTACCACCAACAGCACTGCCAAGCCTATAATCAACCACCTGAGCTGTGGTATACACAGCACCGGCTTCAACCTACCCAGCATCACGACGCCAATGCTGGCAAAGAACATCACCATAGGCAGCATCCACTGATCCTGAGTAAAATTACTTTTTAGCAGGAACAGCTGAACCGCAAAGGAAGCAGCAATGGCTCCTCCCGCCCAGCACAACACGGTATAATCCTGATTGGGGTACTGCTTCAACAGCAAAATCCCCAGCCCCACCAGCATAATTCCTGCATCTATCCCCAATAATATGAGGCTTTTATTCTTCATGATATTTCACCACGATAACACTTATATTATCTAAGCCTCCGCCAGCCTTGGCACAATCCACCAAAGAAGCCGCCGGATTGGTACAGTTTTTGGCCTCCAGCACCGTTCTAATAGCCTCCTCTGTTACCATATTGGTAAGGCCATCAGAACACAGAAGCATAATATCTCCAGCTTCCAGAGTAAATTCCCCTGTATCTACCTGAACAAATTCTTCAACTCCTACAGCTCGCAGCAGCATATTCCGCTTGGGATGGTTCTCTGCCTCCAAAGGAGTAATACTGCCACTGGCAATCAAATCATTTACATAGGTATGATCCTGGGTAAGCTGCCGCATATTACCTTGACGCAGAAGATACAAACGGCTATCTCCTACATGAGCCCAAATCCCCTTGCCTTGGCCCAAATGGAGGCAAGTGGCAGTTGTGCCCATTCCCTTCCGTTCTGGATGAGAGCGGATACTGGACAAAATAGCCCGATTGCCGGCAATAACTATTTCCCGCAGGCCATCCTGATCCATATCCTGCCCCCGCTTAGCTAACAGCTCCTCCATAGTGGCTGTAAAGATATGGCTGGCTACTTCGCCAGCCACATGGCCACCCATGCCATCAGCCACAGCAAAATCTGAAGGCGGTCTGCACAGCAGGCTGTCCTCATTAAGATTGCGGTGCAATCCTATATCTGACATCTGAAATACTTCTATCAACTTTTTCACCGCCCAAACTGAAAGCTTACAGTACCTATGTTAATAATATCTCCAGATTGCAGATATTGACGGCCATTAATCTCCTGGCCATTTACATAGGTTCTATTTACACTTCCCAAATCCTGTATTACATACAAATTATTCATCAGCTCTACCACTGCATGGTGGTGAGACACATAGCCATCCTGAATGACAATATCATTATCTGCCCCTCTGCCAATAGAAATACTTTGGCCAAAGGCAAAACGCCTGCCTACCATTGCTTCATCCGCAGCCTCCAAAACCGTCAGCACTGCCTCATCTGGAGTTATCTGGGATTCTGCGTAGATATCCTCCACCACCGGCTTGGCATCTCTTGCCATAAACCTTACTGCCTTGTACACGAAATACAACAAAAAGAAAAGCATGCCATATTGCAGTCCCACACTAAGGACCTTTATGATCATGGCTGTAGCTTGCATTTATATCACCTCATACAGCAATACTGTCTCACCAATAGTAATCTCATCCCCTGCATGAAGCAGCTGAGGAGATAACACTCTTTGTCCATTGACAAAGGTACCATTCAGACTATCTGCATCATAGAGAATATGTCTATGTCTTTCATAGGCAATATAGGCATGTACTCTGGAAGCATTCCCATCTGTCAAAATAAAATCATTATTTACCCGTCTGCCAATATAAATCTGTTTTTCACCAAATTCCAAATATGAATCTATATCCGGTCCCTCCAAAGCCAGCAGACTAACGGTTTTGTATTCCACTGGCAAATTCATAGGAGGATTGAATTCTGATTTATCCAAAATAATGGTGTTACATTCCACCTGCTGTGGTATGGAGTCAATATCCTCATCATCTGTAAAATTGGCTGTTACCACACAGGTTCCCTTGTCAATATTTTCATCGCTATTAATGGTAATAGATAAATCCCCATCCATAAAACAATCATTGCTAATAACCAGTTTTTCCGCCTGAATATACAGCTCATCCAAAAATTTCCGGACACAAAGACGCTGATAATCTCCCGGTGTCAATTCTATATAAAAGCAGTTAGGCACTATAGTTTCCTTGTGGCCTTTTTTGCGGCGGTGCAAAAGCTCCCGCTCCAGCTGCTTCATAATCTCTGATTGCTCAACAGCACCGCCTAGCTTGCGGTTAAAAAATCCCTCTATATGAGTCTCTAAAAATGATTCGAGCTTGCCTATTGACATAAAAATCGAACCTCCTATGGAAAGCTTTACTTATCTATTATAACCCTTATATTATACAAAGAAAATGCCTCTCCATTTTCTTATAATATGATAATAGCTATCATTGCTCCAAATGCTTGTTGCGAAGCTGTCCACAGGCAGCCTGTATATCATTGCCCATTTCCCGTCTAACGGTAGCCGTAATATGATGCTCCGTCAGATAATTGGCAAAAAACTCTATGCGAGCCAATGAGGGCCGCCGCCAATCCCTTTCCGCCACAGGATTGATAGGAATAAGGTTCACACTGGCCAGCTGTCCCCTTAGCAGGGAAGCCAACTCTCTGGCCTGCTTAAGATTGTCATTAACCCCATCTATCAATATATATTCATAGGTTACCCGTCTGCCAGTGGACTGACCATAATCCCGTCCTGCCTTCAATACATCTGCCAAAGGATATTTGCGATTAATAGGCATCAGCTCAGAACGCAGTTCATCCTCTGGAGCATGAAGGGAAATAGAAAGGGTAATAGGCAGCTCCTCAGCAGCCAATTTATAAATATTCGGCACAATGCCAGAAGTAGACAGGGTAATACTGCGATAGCTCATACCAAGGCAATAATCCTCATGGAGCAAGCGAATATAAGCCAACACATTATCATAATTATTTAAAGGTTCCCCTGAACCCATAATAACAATAGTGTCAACCTTCTGTCCCTCTTTGGCCAGTAAATCGTTTATATAGTAGGTCTGGGCCAGCATTTCCCCAGGGGTAAGATTTCGCACCATACCATGTAAGGTAGAAGCACAAAAACGACAGCCCATATTACAGCCCACCTGAGAAGATACACAAATGCTATTGCCATAGGGCTGACGCATCAAAACAGTTTCCACCCCGGAACCATCAGAAAAATTCAGCAGGAATTTGGAGGTTTTGCCATCCCCGGAATCCAGCTGATCCACTCTGGCGGCCCTATCAATTACATAGCCATCTGCCAATTTATTACGCATATCCTTGGGAATATTCTGCATCTGCTGAAAGTCCGTAGCACTTCGCTTGTACAGCCATTCTGCCAGCTGCTTGCCTCTGAATTTAGGCAATTCAAGACCTAGAACCAGCTCTGTTAATTCAGCTAGATTTTTGCCAAAAATATTTTCCATAGCCTATTTTCTCCTCATGCAGGCAATAAAAAATCCATCTGTGCCATCCCGCTGGGGATAAAGCTGTACCATTACATCCTCTCTAGGAACAGGCAAACGGCTGCCTGTATGCTCCAACTGAAATTCTGCATTATCTTTAAGGAATTTTTCCACCACAGCCTGATTTTCCTCCCTGGCTATAGTACAGGTACTATAAACCAAAATTCCTCCCGGCTTGACACAGGCAGCTGCACTTTTCAGTATCTCCAGCTGCAGCTTTGGCAGTTCTTTCAATAACTGCTGAGTCTTGCGCCAGCGGGAATCTGGCTTCCGACGCAGAACCCCTAGACCTGAGCAAGGAGCATCCACCAGAACCCTATCCGCCTGCTGAGGAAAATCCTGATGAATTTCTCTAGCATCCATCAGCATAGGATCTATAATATTAATGCCCAACCTGGCCGCGTTTTCCATAACTCTCTGCAGCTTGTGGTCATAAATATCACAGGCCACAATCCGTCCTCGATTTTCCATAAGAGCTGCCATATGGGTAGTTTTGCCACCAGGAGCACTGCATACGTCCAGTACCAGCTCTCCCGGCTGAGGGTCCACCACATGAGCTACCAGCATGGAGCTTTCATCCTGCACCTGGCAATATCCCTCCTGCAAAGGAGCCAGATTATCCAGTGAACCATAATTTTCCAATACATAGCCTTCGTCCACCAGTTGACTACGGGTTGCCTCTACCCCCAGAGAAGTAAGCTGTAAAAACAGTTCTGATGGACTGGTTTTCAGGGTATTGGTGCGAATGGTCAAAGGGGCCTGCTGATTGTCAAACTGACACAGCCTTTCGGCTTCCTCATAGCCAAACTCCTTAATCCAACGGCGTACCAGCCACTCAGGATGTTGCTGAGACAAGGCCAGCTGCAGGGTAGCATTCCCCTTGCCCTGAGGAAAATTCCCCTTTTCTGGCTCCCGCACCATAGTTCTTAATACACCATTAACGAATTTTGCCGCGCCCAAATTGGTAAATTTCTTGGCCAGTTCCACAGATTCATTACAAGCAGCAGAAGCAGGCACTTTGTCCATGTAGCGCAGCTGATAAGTGCCTAACCGCAGAATTTCCTGCACCAAAGGATTAACCTTGTTCCAAGGCCGTGTCAAATATTTTTTGATAATCCAATCCAGAGTTCCCCCTGCCTTGACAGCACCATATACCAGCTCTGTCGCAAACCGCCTATCCATATCAGACAGCTGGCCATGTCTTAGCTCCTTGGCCAGTGCCACATTGGCATAGGCTCCTTGCTGATGGACAGCAGTCATAATTTTCAGAGCCGCTTCCCTTGCCTTATCCATGAAATAAACTTCTGCTACTAAAAATATAGACAAACATGTCTGTCTACACTAGATGTTTCGCCACAATCTCACGATTTGCAGTTCCTTATTCATCGTGCATGCTTTGGTTAAGTCCTGAGACTTCAACTACTCGCAAGTTCTTGTACACTCCAAAGGCGTTAGCAATACACTCCTTGTTTTAAACAAGAAGGCAAGCCTGTTCCCGACTAGCCATCGGTACATATATCGAGACTTTTGTCGTTAAGCTACCCGATATTCTTTTGCATCTCGCAAGTTAAGTGCAGCGTTAAAATCCCTATCTTCGGTATAACCGCACTTAGGACAAATATATACGCGATCTTTGAGTTTCAGACCTTTATTTGTATGTCCACAAGTGTGACAAATTTTAGAACTTGGATAAAATCTATCAACCGTTCTAAATTCTATACCGATAATTTGGGCTTTACGTTTTAATTTAGTC